>JBKQRT010000393.1:0-5962 GCA_052143895.1 Acidimicrobiales bacterium
GGCGAAACGCTGGATTCACGGACCCACCCTTGAGCGTTACCTCGGATGGCTGGTCCCCAGCTTTGGGACGTCCGTTCAAGGAACCTCGTACGGTGACGTCCCAGGTCAGACAGGGTCGCTGCCCGGAGGCGTCCCGCAAGCCATGTCCGATGAAGATTCTCGCAGCGGGGCGCCAACTGGGACGGGCCGCGAACTGGGGCCAACGGGCAGCCACGCATAATGACGCCTTGCATGGCCACCCTGCCGCACGCGGAACCGGCGTTCGGTGCGGCAGCCACTTCGGTCATGCATTCGCCACGCTTGCGTTCGGGCTTGATCCAATTCTGCAGTCAGGCTGGCCGTGTTGATCAGTCAGCTCGACACCCGCGTCCTGATCGAGTGAGTCGCGAACTGCCGCACTACGGATCAGCGTTCGAAGCCATGATCCTGACTCATCCTGTGTCTCCCGCTGACTTCCGATTGGTGATCATCGAGATCGAGATCGAGAAGCGCCAAAGGGATCCAGTCCACGTGGATCTGCTCACCGGGAACCAGCTCCTCGGACGTGCTCGTCGTGAAACGGTCGTGGAGCTCGGAGAGCTCGTCGGATAGGCGGCCGCAGAGCGTTTTGGCCATCTCCGCTTCCCCTCGGGCGTGATGGGCATCACCGATGGCCCGAAGGGTCCGCCCCAGTTGGTCGACCAACGAGGCCCAGACCATCGGCGAGTTCTTGTCCACCGCGGATCGGGCTGCGATCCCTGCCACTCCCCGAAAGTCACGAACCGCTGCTCGGTCCGGGACGGGATCGTCTGGCCGGTTCTGCGCCGATCGGGCCAAGGCATCTGCAACCTCCGCCATCGGCCCTGGGCTGTCTCCCTCGAAACGTCTCGACCATGCAGCAAATACACCGGCGGTCTCCCTCGCTGCCCCCCGCCACGCAGCGAGGTCCGATGCCGGGACGGCCTTGAGCCTGTCGACCGACCGCTCGACGCCCGCCACCGCCCGCATCCAATCATCTGGGCCGCCACGAATCGTTTCCCGGCCTGGGGCGACCGCTTTGGCACTCCCCCATTCGACGACCGCTGCGGTCCGGTCCCCGGCTGATTGCTCCCAGAACTGGCGCATGTTGGGCAATGTCAGATCCTTTGCCACCTTCCCGCCGCCAAACCAGATCGGCGTCTCTCCATCCTGGGTCCTCATCGCGACCGAGTAGCCGACCACCACCTCTTGTCCCCCGGTCTCGAATCGTGGGCGCACGAGCACCCCGGTCCCCCGGAGACGCCGGACGAACTCGGCTTCGTCTCTGGACGTGACCGATGCCTCCCGCACGATGCGGGCAAGTGAGGTACGTGATGGTTCCGTTCGCTGCTCCCGTGCGGTCCGCTCCAACTCGGCTCTGGACAGCCCAGGGATCCCTCTGCCCTCTCGGCCCTCGACGACGCTCAGGTCGTAGGAGGTCTCGATCTCGGCACAGACCCGGGAAACTGCCTTCTTGGACTTCCAGGTGTTGACCCGGCTGCCGTCGATCCGGACCAGGGTTGCTGCGATGTGGACGTGCTGGTTGCCGTTCGCACTCGTCCCGTGCCCGACCGCCACCCAGGCGGCAGGTTGCAGGCCATCGGACTCGAAGCCGAGTGCCGTCATCGCAACATTGGCGATCTCTCCCCACTGGTCGTCGCTCAGGTGACGGTCATCGGGGGGAAGAGACAGCGACAGGTGCAGGATGTGGCCACCCTTGGGGTCGGTGCCGAAGATCTCGTGAGCCTCGTCGAGGCCGGCACCGAGGTCTGCGATCTGCTGCTTGGACAAGTTGCTGCCAGCCATCGCCTCACCGCCCAGCACGAGGCCTGAGCTGATGACGCGCTGGTCCGTGTGCTCGTTCGCCTTGCCTGGGCCGAACAGGTAGCGGATGAGCCTCCGGCCCGACGAGCCTGTGGTGATCTTCCCGATCATTGAGGAGGCACGAACTCGACCTGGAGACGCTCGGTCGTCTCGGCCAGCACCGTCGTGGCCCGACGCACCTCGTCGAGGGCGTCGTTGAACCCGTCGGGGAGGACGTGGTTGGCATTCGCCCACTTGGCCAACTGGTTCACGTTGTTCGCCACTCCGGTCAGGACGATCCGGGCCCGCTGCGCGTCCCCGGTCGCCCGGCGCCGTTCGGCGGACTGGGCAGCAGATCCCGACATCGCTGCTTCGAACAGGAACCGCTGGAGTGACACGCACGCCCGCTCTGCTCGCTCCTGGAGCTGACCGAGCTCCCGATCGGACAGCCGCACCTTCACAACGTTGTGCCGGCCACCGGTCACCGTCGCCATCCTCGCCGTGCGTCTCGACGCCGGAGTCTTCGCCGTCCGGTCGGCCACCGGACGCTTCATGACGCCCAGCGCAGCGACCACGAGGAGACCTCGGGGACAGGACACGTGCGGGGCCAACGGCAACGCCGACTCGAACAGGGCACCTGTTCGACCATCTTGCTCCCGCTCTTCCGCCACTCCGTGAGCGAGTGCAGTCCGAGCGATGGGATATTCGAGCGTGAGCCCTCCGGGCTCGCCGTTCTTCGTTCTCGTTCGACTTGGCGACGGATCGAGGACGCGACTGTCGAGCCGCGACCGGAAGCCGGTACTGGTGATGTCGGCGGCTCAATCGCGCTGTGACCAGGACGTATGTCGTCGTCGATCACGGTGTTGACGGGGACCGAGACCTTCGCCAAGCGGTCGACTGCACGGGCCGGCGTCGGACAGGAGACGGAACAGCGCGAGATCGTTCGCACCGAAGGAGAGGGGCAACGGTTCGACGGGCTGCTTTGCCACAGGTGTTCCCCGGGTGGGGAAGTTGTGAACCCTCTGAGCTGGGACGATACCGAATCAGGTGCCCTGTTCTGCCCGGAGGTCGGCCGAAGTTGTGAACCCTGCCCGACGGTCATCATCGGGTTCATGGTTGAAGTTGTGAACCCTCTGGGCTGGGACGATGCCGATTCAGGTGCCCCAACGATCGATGTGGTCGGTCGGACCTGTGATCGCTGGTCCGCGCTCATGGCCGGTCCCATGGTTGGTCTCATGGTCGGAGTGATGAACCCTCTGGGCTGGGCGTTCACCGGGCCTCTCATCCTGGACCCTTCGGTCAGATGGTTGACGCTTTCTCCGGCACGCGAGGCGGCCGGGTGGGCTTTCGTTCGTTGGCTCATGGAAAGAACTGGGTCGGCCCGGCGCCATTTGGAAGAGCATCCTGGGGCCCTTCGGTGAAGGAGGCGGGGGCGCCCAGAACGAACCAGTCGCTCACGACATCGCAACCAACCGCGCCGGGACCACCTCGCCCGCGTCCTCGTCGACACCAACGCGGTGCCGGGCCACGCCGTTGTCGATGATCACCTGGTCGATGGCGGGTGGGGCGCCTGTTGCCCCGCCTGGTCCACCATCGAGCGCTGGTAGCCGCCACTCCATGGCGGAGCCGGCAGTCAAGGGACGGCCGGAGGCCGAGCGAGGACATCAAGGCCGAACCCGGTGCCGGCGTGCCGGCGACCTCCGGGGTCGAGCCGTATTCCGCAGTGGCCCTTGACGGCTGGCGACGGCGTGGCACCAACCGACGACCTGAACCGGTCAGCGAATAGGTCCGCCGCGCTGACTCCGATCACGCCGATCGCCGAACGGCGGCGGCGTCGTGGATCACCGAGAGCACCTGAACGCACACCGACACGATCATCCCGCCGTCGACGAAGCCCAGCAGCGTTTGTGAGGGGTTCACAACTCGAGTGATGAACCCTCTGAGCTGCGACGATGGCGGTTTCATCACCATTTCGGAGCCATTACAGCTTCAGAACGACTGATCTGATGCCGTCATCATCAACCCCCTCATGATGAAAGTGATGAACCCTCTGAGGAGGCTGTAGCACGAACACCCGGGCATGCGGTGGAGCTGGGATTTCGGGAGCTGACCAAGCCAAGAGTTGGCAAGTTTGTCCGCCCGGGCGGGTCAGCCAACCGCCAGGCGCCGGTTCCGCACCTTCAAGAGGTTGTGCACGGAGCAGATCAGGCGCCATTCGCTCTCGACCGCTGACAATCCGCGCCCCGAGAACCGTCTGTGGCGCAGGTTGGCCTTGATGTTGCCGAAGACCGGCTCGGTGGTGGTCTTGCGTTTGGCGTAGCGGGCCCGGCCTTCGTCTGTCGCCAGCCGGTCGAGCATTTCTTGGCGCAGCACCGCCGGGTCGCCCCGTCCGTGTCGGTGGTTGTCGAGCAGGCGGCACGCCCAGTTGTAGGAGATGTCGAGTTCTATCGCGGCGTCGGCAATGGTGACCGACCCTGCCTCGACCTTGGCGAACACGTCGGCCCGTCGATCGATGGTGCTCCTGTCGTGGTGGCGGTTGCCCGTGGTAACGGGCATCGGTGTGATCAGCAGTTCGGCGGACGTCTCGACGGTCAGGTTCTCGGTGCTCCAGTAGCCGGTGTCGGCGGCGAAGGTCTCCGGGGAGTCGGCACCGGCGGCCGCCAGATTCGTCTCGGTGGCAGTCACCATGGGGACGAACATCGTCGAGTCGTTGGCCGCGTTGGTCACTTCGGCGGCGACGATCACCTGGTCGCCGCTGACCGCCGCCTGGGCGTTGTAGCCCTGGACGAACCGGTTGCGAGCCCGCAGCATGCGGCTGTCCGGATCGGTCGTATTGGCCAAGCGCTCCTTGTCGCGTGAGCCCCCGGGCATTGGCTTGCGACCAGGGAGTTTGTGCCCCAACTCGGCCTCCCGCCGGGCTCGCTCGGCCTGGTGGGCCTCGAAGTTCGCCGCTCCTTGCTCGTCGAGCTGGCGCAGGGCTTCGCGCACCCGGGCCCGTCGGTCCGCCCCGGGAGCGAAACGTTGCGGCAATTCGTCGCCCCGGGCTTCGCCGAATCGCTCATCCTCGGCCGAGTCGACCCGCTCGGCATCGGCCAGGACCTCGTCGGCCAGCTGCTGGCGTGTCCGGTTCGACCAGGCCGAGGCGTTGGCCTCCATCTTGGTGCCGTCGATCGACACCACCGTGGTGTCGACCAGCCCTTCACCCACGCACAGTCCGAGCACCTGGCCGAAGAGTGCGGCGATGGCAACCTCATGGCGACGGCGGAACCGGGCCAGGGTGGCGTGGTCGGGTGTCTGGTTGGCCGCCACCACCCGGAACGCCACGTCCTCGACCAACCGTCGTTCGATCCGTCTCGAGGACCGTTCTCCGACGCAGTAGGCGTAGAGCAAGGTGGCGAGCATGAGGGCCGGGTCGTAGGCGGCACCACCACGGCCGTCCTCCCGGTAGCCGGCGTAGAACCCTGCCAGGTCGAACTCGGCCACCACGTCCACGATGAACCACGCCAGGTGGCCCTCGGGCAGCCAGTCGGCCACCGACGGCGGCATCAGAAACTGCTGGTCACGATCCCCTTGGCGCACGTTGATCGGCATGTCCCATTGTCCCGCGCGGCGCGAAACGCGGGTGGGACAGTCAGGATTCGTGCGACAGCCTCTGAGCAGGGGTTATCCGCGCCGCTGCGACCGGCAATCTCTTGACCTGGGGCTTCGCCGGCCTCCAAAGATTTCTCAGATTTCTTCCAACGATGAGGGTTTTGATGAGGGTTTTGATGAGCCCCGGTCGTCATCGTGGTCGCCATGGACTCACGAACTGAACCATCCACCATGAGAGCGAAGTCGAAAGTCCGACCCTCGCCGATGATGAAGGAGACACGATGACCACGGACATCCAACTGCTGCTCTCGGTAGAAGAAGCTGCCGACGTGCTCCGGCTCGGCCGAACAAGGACCTACGAGCTGGTGATGACCAAGAGAATCCAGAGCGTCAAAGTGGGACGGCGGCGCCTCGTGGTTCGAAGCAGCCTCTTCGACTTCGTCCAGACGTTGCTCCTTGAGCAGGACTCCGCGTAGTGCCTGCGTGGGGCGCTCGGACCACTACACGCGACTGGGCGCTCGAGAAACAGCGCCCCGTTGGACCAGATCTCCAACGTTTGCAACCTCAGTCG
>JBKQRT010000394.1:0-4324 GCA_052143895.1 Acidimicrobiales bacterium
GTCGAGCCCGTCCCGCAGGGTGAACCGCGCTCCGACCGCGCCGACGCTACAATTCGCGCGACTTAGCCCAAGCCGCTGGCGAAGCTGGTACACCGGCTCGATCCCCGTGCAGTGGGCGCCGAGGAAGTTCGCCACCGCCATGGGGCGGAGCTTCGCGGCGGTCCAGTCGAGGGTGGTGGCGTCGGCCTCGAAGAGGTGGAAGCCCCCCAGGGCGGCGTGCACGCGGGTCTCGCGAACCTGCTGGCGGGCGTACTCGAGGGTGTTGATGATGCCGGCGTGGCCGCAGCCGGAGACCAGCACCAGCCCTTTGTCAGTGTCGAGCACCAAGGACATGTCCTCGGGGACGTTGTCCTCGACCTGCCGGCCATCCGGGAATCGGATCGTGCGTTTGAAGCTCCAGTTCCGTTCGGGATAAGCGCGCGGGACCGGGCCGGTCAGCCAGGCCCCCGGGAATAGCTCGGTCGCCCGCTCGATGACCACGAACGACCCGCCCAGCGTCTCGAACTCCTTCTTGAGCGCAAGCGCCTCGTTGGTCTCGCGGCCGTCGGGACCGGGCCGACTCAGGAAGATCCCTGCGCCGACATAGGCGCGCTTGAGGGCGTCGGGGTTCCGCCTGGCCAGCTCGCGACGCAACGTCACAAGCCCTCCGACGTGGTCGCCATGATGATGACTGAGGATCAGTCGGTGACGCCGCTCAAGTCGATCTTCAGCTCGAGTGCGTTTCGCAGCACGGTTTCAGGCCGGGCACCGGTGTCGAACAGGATGCGGCGGCCGTCCGTCTCGACCAGTGCCGAGAAGCCCCACTCGCCCACCCCGGACCGGTCGGTCAGCATCGTCGAGAGGATCACGACCTCCACCGACTTGACCGGCCCCCGCGCCTCTTGCGCCCGGGCTGCCGCCGGAACCATCGTGGTCAGCAACGAGACCCCAAGGAATACGAACAGGCCGAAACTTCGGTGATTTGGACCACGACGGTCGTCGTCGTTGTAGTGCAGGTGCGGCGTCATGGTCGGTCGTCTCCTCTCGACGGGATGGTTTGTGCAACAAACCGAGTCTGTTGCGAGGCCACCCGGATCCTCGGTCAGCGGCTCACAAAGCGAAGAAGAGTTGAGAGTGGTTCGCGCCTCTCTCTGCTCGGGTCGGCCTTTCGGGCATGCGGCATCGGTCGAGCGCATCGCGGAGCGACTCCGGATCGACCTCCATCCACGCCCTAGAGGTCGGCCCCCCAAGGAAAAATGAACTGACGCCAATTAGCCCCAAGGAGAAATGAACTGACACCAATTAGCCTCCCAATTAGCCTCCGGGTCGATCTTTTCAGCGAACCGATTCGAGCTGCGCCTTGAGGATCTCGCCCGATTGACGGAAGGCGGCGATCTCATCCGTGCTCATGGGAATCTCCAGCACGTTTTCGGCTCCGCCGTGGCCGACAAGGGTCGGCAAGCTGAGGGCGATCCCGTCCACGCCGAACGTCCCGCGCATGGGAGTGCAAACGGTCAGCACAGTGCGCTGATCACGGAGCACCGCCTCGACGATCGTCCGCAAGCCGAGGCCGATGGCATAGTAGGTTGACCGCTTGCGCTCGATGATCTCGTAGGCGGCGTTACGCGTGCGCTCGAAAATCTGGTCGAGCGCGTCTCGATCCACGCCGTTTCCATCGGGACCCGAAACGTCGGCGAGACGAACCCCCGCGATGTTTGCCAGGCTCCAGACGGGGAGCTCGCTGTCGCCGTGCTCGCCGACGATGTGGGCGTGGACGCTCTGCGGGTTCACAGCGAAATACTCGCCGAGCAGGAAGCGGAACCGGGCCGTGTCGAGGATCGTGCCTGAGCCGAAGACCTGTCCAGGCGGCAAACCCGCGAGCTCGGCGGCGATCTGGGTCAGGATGTCAACCGGGTTGGTCGCCACCAGGATCACGCCGGACGGGTTGGCGGCGACAACCCGCGGCACGATGTCCCGGATCACGCCAGCGTTGGTCTGGAGCAGCTCAAGCCGCGTCTGTCCGGGCCGCTGGTTCGCGCCGGCGGTGATCACGACGAGGTCGCACCCGGCCAGCAGTTCATAACCCCCGGCACGGATCCGCATCGGGCCGACGAACGGCAGGCCATGGTTCAGATCCATCGCCTCGCCCTCGGCCCGTGCCGTGTCCGCGTCGATCAGTATCAGCTCGTTGGCCAACCCTGATTGCATGAGGGAATACGCAAACGAGGCTCCCACCATGCCCGTACCGACGAGTCCAACCCTATCCCGAGGCTGTAGCCTGGCCATGCCTGGATCTCCCGACCTCGTGGACCCTCGCTCGGCATTACTGTACGAGCAATCTGGAAGGTGCGAAAGGCCGTGGATCCCGAAGCGAGAGCGGAACCAAATCGCCCCTGCGCTGGCCGCAACAGCGGCGGCCCCGGCCCCGGCCAGCGGCCCCGAGCCCGGGGAATTCTTCACCGGGATGAGCTACCAGGATTTGCAGAAGAAGGCCCCTGTCCCACAACCACCCGCACCCTCGGACAAACAGTGATTCACAACCGGGACACGTTCAGCGCGGGTCGGAAGACCCGTGCCGAACGAGATGGTTGAGAATCTCCGCCGTGTTCCGAGTGGCTCGAGTTCCTTACTCGTCGAACGGGACCTTGGGCTTTGCCCAGGCGGGTGAGTAGGGGCTGAGGAAGACGTCGCGATACATGACGGCGATGGACAGGGCGTAGAGCGGCCCGGTCACGACGAGGCCAATGCCGCCCAGGAGGCTACCCAGCCCGGCGACGGTGGCGACGGCCAGGTGGACGACCGTGGCGACCAGCCATTGAGATTTGAGCGCGTGGTAGCTCTGGATGATCGCCCCGGCTGCCGGCAGGCGGCCATCGACGATCAAGGGGTACATGAACATCAGCAGCCCACCGACGATCAGCCCCGGGACAACAAGAAGGTGCCAGCCGACGAAGAGGAAGAGTCCCAGCAAGCCGGAACCGAGGGCCAGGTCGAACCAGACGTCAGTGATGCTCAAGAGGTCTTCGAGGTGAGGTGGCCGGCCACGCACCTGGTTGACGGCCATCCGGATCATGCCGCCCAGGAAGAAACCGGCGACGATCGTGCCCAGGATCGCGGGCAGGATCGGAACGCCGGAGTCTCCCAGACCGATCAGACCGCCAAGCATCCCGAGGGAGGCCGCGCGCAGAAGCACCCTGCCGATTCCCTCACCGATCGCCACGACGACCAGCGAGACCAGCATCGTCAACGACCAGACTCCCCAGTGGCGCCTGTACAGCCGCCAGGCCTCGCCGATCGCCCCGAGCCGAACGGTAGGCCAGGCTGTCTTTACCGAAGCCATGCTGGGCCTCCTGTTCCAGAAGCGATTCGTCGCAAATGCTGTTTTCATTCCGCCCTCGATCGTCTCGCCGATACAGTCCGAAACACGGTCGACCGCACCGGGTTATTCGCGATCGAGAGCCAATTATTGCGACAGCACGCCCGGATCGAGAGGGTCAAGGGCGTCGTCGGCCCGGATCTCGCCGGCGCGACCCGGCAGTTGATTTCGGTTGGCCGGTCTTTTTTTCTCGGCCGGCTTGTTCGTGCCACCTGGCGGGGCAGCCGGGGCCGGGTGCGCGGGGCCGGCCGCGCCATCCTTGGGCTCGACGATCTTGTACTCCTGATCGACCTTGAGGTCTTCTCGGGTGGTCACGATGCCCGAGGGCCAGCGGATCGTGATCTTCTTGAGCACGGGAACGGCTCCGACCCCGATTGACAGCCGCGGGTCGTTGGCCGATTCCATGCTCACCCCACCCTTCCGCTGGCGATAGATCACGAGCTCGCCGGTATCCACCTCGACGCGGGTGCCCACGGCGTCACGGTTGCTCCTGGTTCCCTGGAGTACCAGGCGGACCCAGTGGTTCTTGGCCGGCGTGTCGTTGCGCAGCACTGCGGCATGCCGGTCCTTCTCGTTGACGACGATGTCGATGTCGCCGTCATTGTCCAGATCGCCAAAGGCCGCCCCCCGGCCCACGTGGGTCGTGTCGAAGTAGGGGCCGACATCCCTGGTGGACAGCTTGAAACGCTTCCCCTGCAAGTTCCGGAACAGCAGGGGAATCTGCTCGTAATCAACCGGCTGACCGAGTTGACGCCGGTTGTCGTCAACGTGGCCGTTGGTCACGAAGTTGTCCGGCCAGCCGTCATTGTCCAGATCGACGAGCGCCGTGCCCCACTTGACGAACGGCATGGTGTCAGAGGCCATGCCGAAGAAGGCCGTGTTGTCGTAGAACAGGCCCTTGCCGTAGTTCATGTAGAGGGTGTCATACTCGTTGGCGAAGTTGGTGACAATCAGCTCGGGCAGGCCGTC
>JBKQRT010000395.1:0-6927 GCA_052143895.1 Acidimicrobiales bacterium
ACCAAGGTGGCGGCGTCCCCACCACTGAACCGGGCCGGCTCGAAGGCGGAGACGAACCAGGCGATGGCCTCGACCGCCGCCAGCAGGCCGGACGCCTCCGACCCCTCCCCCGGCACAGCCGGCACGATCGGCACGGCCGCCTCCGACCCGGGCACCGGCGGTGCGGCAGCAGAACGAGGGGCTCGACTGGTCACCCGACCATCCTCCCAGAAGGCTGTGACACACACCCACAGACCATGGGAGGCCATGGGAGGACACGAGGTGGGAGTGACGCTCTACGGGTCCGCAGGGGCGGGTTCGGGCCCCACCACAATCCCGTCCGACCCATCGCAATCCCCATGAATTGAAATCGCCAGAATCCTGAGTGTTTCGACCGCCTCGCTCCGGGTTTGCCACCTTTCTTCGCCGCCCTCACCGCAGTCGCCGCCGGGAGGCCCGCACGCTTGCGCATTGCGTCGTCATCGCGTCGCCAACCGGATCCGGTCTCGGGACCCGACAAGCGACGCGTCGGGACCCGGCCGGCCACTTCCCCAACTGGCAGACTTGCCGGAAAGGGACCTCGGGCATCCGGATTCCGACGGAGCTGATAGGAGGCGCGCATGGCACTCACGATCGAGACCGTCACCATCGACGCCTCCGATCCACAGAGCTTGGCGGCCTTCTGGTCCGAAGCGCTCGGCTGGAGCGTCCGTGTCGACAGGGACGGCGACGTCTGGGTCGAGCCGGAAGTCGGCCATGAGGATTTCGGGGCGGTACGGCCCCTCCTCTTCGTCGCGGTCCCCGAGCAGAAGCGGCTCAAGAACCGCATCCACATCGATCTCCGGCCCGACGACCAGGCACGGGAGGTCGCTCGCCTCGAGGCGCTCGGAGCCACGCCGGTGTCGATCGGACAGGACGGGAGCGAGGACTGGGTGGTCCTGGCCGATCCGGAAGGCAACGAGTTCTGTGTGCTGAGCCAGGCATAGCCAGAAGCCGCCAGAAGCCGGCACGAGCCGTCGGGAGCAGGCAGGAACCGCCAAGAACCGCCAACCTGGAGCTGCCCCGGCCCCCGGACCGCACCGTGGCTACGAGGGGCTCACCCGGCCCCGGTTGCGGACGACTCAGCGGCTTCTGCCGCCGCCTTCGCCTCGGCAGCCTTCCGGTAGGCCTCGAGCTGGTCGAGCAGGGGCATGCGTTCTTGGCCGACCGTCGAGTCCAATCGAGCGGCGATCGCCTCCGGAGTCCATCTCCCGTCGGCGTACATGGCGCGTACCTCCCGCGGCTGGTTCCACACGGCGATCTTCGGCCCCACCGACGTGTAGACCTGCCCCGTCACGTGCTTGGCCTGGTCCGAGAGGAGGTAGACGACCAGGGGCGCCACGTCCTCCGGGTCTCCCATCTCGGCGAGGTCCATCGGCACGTTGGCCGACATGCGGGTGCGGGCGACCGGGGCGACCGCGTTGGCGGTGATGCCGTACCGCTGGAGCCCGGCCGCCGCCGAACGGACCAACGAGACGATGCCACCCTTGGCGGCCGCATAGTTGGCCTGGGCCACACTTCCGGCGAAGGCGCCCGAGGTGAACGCCACGAGGGATCCGCCGCCCTCCTGTTTGCGCATGATGGCCGAAGCGGCGCGGAACACCGTGAAGTGGCCCTTGAGGTGGGTCTCGATCACCGCATCCCATTCGTCCTCGGCCATGTTGAAGAGCATCCGCTCACGCAGGATCCCGGCGACCGCCACCACACCATCGATCCGTCCCCACCGCTCGACGCCGGCGCCGATGATCTTCTGGCCACCGTCGAGGGTGGTGACGCTCTCGCCGACCGCCACCGCCTCACCGCCGGCGGATTCGATGTCGGAGACGACTGCCTCGGCCACTTCGCTCTTCGGGTCCTCGCCGGCCAGGCCCACGCCGATGTCGGCCACGACGACCTTGGCACCCTCGGCTGCGGCGGCCAGCGCCACGGCTCGACCGATGCCACCACCGGCTCCGGTGATGGCCACGACCTTCCCCTGCAGGAACTCACTCATTGCGCACTGCCTCCTTCTGTGTCCTCGCTCGCTGCCGTCCGTCACCGCGTACCGGCCGGGGCATCCGCCGCCTCGGACGACCGATATCGTCCCGCGGGACGTCCGACGGTCACCACCCCGTCCGACCAGACGCACCCGGGCACCTGCCCGTTGTCCGCCACGACGCCCGAGCCACCCCGGAGGTTGACCATCGACGAGAACCTGTTCTAGCGTCCCCACCGGGTCGGCGCCACCCGAGGGCTCGCACGCCGGCCGGGCACCGCCGGTACCATCCGGCACCATCGGGCAAGCATCCGCCGCCAAGCGGCGCAGGGGGTACACGGACACCATGGGCGATCTTGGATTTTGGGCACTGGCGCACGAGCACCCGGAGAAACTGGCGCTGGTGGCGCCCGACGGCACCGAGTACACCGCCGGCGAGCTGCTGGGCCGGACGAACCAGGTCGTGCACGGGCTGCGGGGCCTCAACCTCAAGCCCGGGGACGTGGTCGCCACCCTGCTCCCGAACGGCGTGGAGATGTTCGAGCTGTACCTGGCCGCGCTCCAGGCCGGTTGGTACCTGGTTCCCATCAACCACCACCTCATCGGGACGGAGGTCGCCTACATCCTGAAGGACTCCGAGGCCAAAGCCTTCGTCGCCCACGAGCGCTTCACCGACGTAGCCCTGGACGCCGCCGAGGAGGCCGAGCTCCCGTCGTCACGCTGCTTCGCGGTGGGCGAGATCGTCGGGTTCGGATCGTACGCCATGATGCGTGACTCCCAGCCGACCACCGACCCCGCCGACCGGACGATCGGCGACGTCATGAACTACACGTCGGGCACGACCGGCAATCCCAAGGGGGTGTTCCGACCGCTGAGCGGGGCGACTCCCGAACAGGCGGCCCTCGGACTGTCGGGGATCCTGTTCCTCTTCGGGATCTCGCCGGAGGAGGACCACGTCCACATCGTGGGGTCTCCGCTGTACCACACCGCCGTCCTCCGGTACTCAGGTGCGTCCATCCATCTACTGCACACCGTGGTCGTGATGGACAAGTGGATCCCCGAGGAGATGCTCCAGCTCATCGAGAAGTACAAGGTCACCAACTCCCACATGGTGCCCACCCAGTTCCACCGCCTCCTGGCCCTTCCGGAGGAGACCCGGAACAAGTACGACGTGTCTTCCCTCCAGCACATGATCCACGCCGCGGCGCCGTGCCCGGTGGACGTCAAGTACAAGATGATCGAGTGGTGGGGCAACGCCATCGACGAGTACTACGCCGCCTCCGAGGGCGGTGGCACCCTGGTCACCGCCGAGGAGTGGTTGCAGAAGCCGGGCACCGTCGGAAAGGCGTGGCCCATCTCCGAAATCGCCATCTTCGACGACGAGGGGAATCGCATCGAGAAGCCCAATGTCATCGGCACCGTGTACATGTCCATGCAGACCGGTGACTTCGAGTACCACAAGGACGAGGAGAAGACCAAGAGCAACAGGATCGGCAAGTTCTTCACCGTCGGGGACATGGGGCTCATCGACGAGGACGGCTACCTGTTCCTGCGGGACCGCAAGATCGACATGATCATCTCCGGCGGCGCCAACATCTATCCGGCCGAGATCGAGCACGTGCTGCTCGGCTTCCCCAAGGTGGGTGACGTGGCCGTGTTCGGGATCCCCCACGAGGACTGGGGTGAGGAGATCAAGGCGGTCGTCGAGCCGGCCGAGGGCGTCGAGCCCTCACCCGAGCTGGCCGAGGAGATCCTCGAGTACTGCTCCACCCGGCTGGCCAAGTTCAAGACACCCAAGTCGATCGACTTCACCGACGCAATGCCACGTGACCCGAATGGGAAGCTGTACAAGCGAAAGCTGCGTGACCCGTACTGGGAGGGCCGCGAGAAGATCTGAGACGTTCGGGGCGGCGGGCAGGCCGATCAGGACCCCGGGAGCGGACGGCTTAACCGGTAGTCGGTGACGGTGGTCCCGCCGAAGACCTGGGTCCGCACGCCCTCGACGGGCGGCTGGCTGCTCCGGCATCCGTGGCATCCACGGCATCGGGGGCACCCGTGGCACCCTGGTCACGCCGGGGACCGGCGTGGGCGAACCCGACAACCCGCCCGGCGAGCTCGACCACCTCGAGGTGGTCGGAGGGGATGTCGGCGATCATTTGGGCCCAGTGCCGGGTCCGTTCCGGAACGGATTGATAGTCCGGCGAGGTAGGCAGGGGCGAGGGTGCCGTCGTAGGCGTTCCGCCACGAGTCCACGTGCACGGTGGCGATGGCCGGTGCATCTCCCGGCACGGCCTGCCGCAAGAGGACGGTCCCGCTCAGCTGTCCGAACCTGCGCGCGGCTGGGCGGGACCCGGGAAGTCCGACGCGGCTCCGATCCTCGTCGCCTCGGTCCGGATGGCTTCGACGACCGCAAGGTCGGCATTGTCGATGTTCCCCTCGGCGATGGCCAGAATCTGGCCCGGAGGGACCTCGATGAAGATGCCTTCCGCCTCGGCGGTCAACACGTCGCCGTGGTAGATGCCACCCCAGGTCCGGGTCTTGCGACCGGTCCGGTCGACGCACCGGGCCTCGATGCGTAGCGGAGTGCGGAGCGGCGTCGGCTTGCGGTACCGGATGGTGAGCGTGCCGGTCATACCCGGATTGCCGGCCACGATGTTGGCGGCCCCGAGGATCTCGTCGAACGTCGCGGCGATGACGCCTCCGTGGACACAGGTCGGTGGCCCCTCGTAGGGATAGTCGAAGGTGACCTCGGCGTGGATCTCCCGGTAGCCGCCTTCGGGCCCGTCGACCACGGTGAGCTGCACGGGCGGTGCGACAGGGTTGATCAGCCCGCTGATCGGACTTGTGGGGAAGTACTCCTGGACGGGCCGGGACATGTCCGGCTGCTCCCTGGCCCGCTTCCCGGTGGTCCGATCGGCCAGCCGCTCGCCGATGGCTTCGAGCGCCTCGGCCGCGTCGCCCAGGGCCTCGTCGTCGAGCTCCGACGAGACGGTCTGCGTGATGATCGTCCGGACCGCGTCAGCCAGACGAAGCCGAGGGTCGACGGGCGTCGGGGAGGTCTTCCGCCCCCCGCTCACCGGCGCTGGAAGTTCGGCGGCCGCTTCTCGGCGAAGGCCCGCTGGCCCTCCTTGGCATCCTCGGTGGCGAAGATCGGCCAGCCGAACTCGAGCTCCATCTTGAGGGCATCCTCCTCGGGGATACCCTCGGTCGCCTTGACCGACGCCTTGATGGCCTCGACGGCCAGGGGGCCGTTAGCGCCGATGACCTCGGCGATCTCGAGCGCACTATTGAGTGCCTCGCCGTCCGGCACGACCCGGCCGATCAGACCGATCTCCTTGGCCTCCTGAGCGCTGACCTCGCGAGCGGTGAGGAGGAGGTCCATGGCCACGGTGAACGGAATCTGGCGCCGCAGCCGCACCGTCGAACCGCCCAGTGGGAACAGACCGCGACGCGCCTCGAACACGCCGAATTTGGCGCCCTCGCCGGCCACCCGGATGTCGGTGGCCTGCAGGATTTCGGTACCCCCGGCCACCGCCCACCCCTCGACCGCGGCGATGAGCGGCTTCTTCAGCGAATAGTGGCGCAGGAGCGCCTTCCAGTGCAGGTCGGGGTCGTCGGCCATCCGCTGCTGCACGGACTCCGACCCGGGCCCGGACATCGACTTGAGGTCCATCCCCGCGCAGAAGGAGCCACCCGCACCGGTGAGGATGGCGCAACGGATGTCGTCATTGGAGTCGATCTCCATCCACGCGTCAACCATCCCCACCAGCATGGGGCCCGAAAGGGCGTTCTTGGCCTCAGGGCGGTTCATGGTCACCACCGCGGTAGAGCCAACCCGCTCGTAGGTGAGGTGTTCGGTACCGGTCATGGTGCTCCTTCTGTCGCGATGCCGGGGGCCCGGTTGTCGGAACGGTCAACTAGAACGCATTCTACTTTCCCACGGGATCCGTCGTCGGGGGCCCTCGGTGGCGCTACGGGGCGGGGACGCCAGCCATGCCCACGATCGGGCGCTGCACGGCCACTCCGCCCGTCGACCCCTCGAACGGGGCGTCGCCGAACGCGAACACGCCGCCGTCGGCGGCGACCAGCCAATAGCCCGATCCGCTGGCCGTGGCCGCCATACCCACCACCGGCTGGTCGAGCGCGAGTGAGCCGGAGGAGCCGATGAACGGCGCCGCGCCGAAAGCGAACACGCCACCGTCGGAGGCCACCAACCAGTAACCGTCGCCCGCCGGCGTGGATGCCATGCCGACAATGGGACGGTTGAGGCGGAGCGAGCCGGTCGATCCCTCGAAGGCGGCGTCACCGAAGGTGAAGACGCCACCGTCCGCCGCCACCAGCCAGTAGCCGCCACTGTCCGGCGTGGCCGCCATACCCACCACCGGCAGGTTGAGGTGCATCGATCCGGTCGAACCCATGAAGCGGGCATCGCCGAAGGCGAACACACCGCCGTCCGAGGCCACCAGCCAGTACCCCCGTCCGCCGCTGGTGGCCGCCATGCCGACGATCGGCCGGTTGAGCCGGAGCGAACCGGTCGACCCGTAGAAGCCGGCATCCCCGAACGTGAAGACCCCCCCGTCCGCCGCCGCCAGCCAGTAGCCGAGATGGTCGGGGGTGGAGGCCATGCCCACCACCGGCTGGTTGAGGTGCATCGATCCGGTCGAGCCGAAGAAGTTCGAACTCCCGAACGAGAACACGCCACCGTCGGAGGCCACCAACCAGTACCCGGGCACCGCCAGGGCAGGCACCGGCGATACAGGCGCCGGGGGGGCGGGTGGCCCCGGAAGCCCGGCCGGCCCTTCGAAAGCGTGGATCTGCGTAGACGACGGGGCGAGGACCAGGCCGTCGGCCGCGGAGGGCGACGGGAAGGACGACGAGGACGCCCCGATGGGGAAGCTCTGGACCACCACGCCGGTGGATGCGTCGAGCGCATA
>JBKQRT010000396.1:0-4203 GCA_052143895.1 Acidimicrobiales bacterium
GCCCGGGAATGGGTGCCACACGTTATTCTGGCACTACCCTCCGACATTCCAGGCCGCCTACCTGTGCAATTCCCTCACTTAGGGGAGTAACGTGCTATTTCACCACCAGTACCACGGGTCGTTGAACCCCGGAGTAACATCCGACCGTTACTGCGCATAGACCAAGAACAGAGACGAGGGGTGCCACCGGTGGCGGATCGGATTATCGATAACCCGATCATCAACTCCCCCTACCGCGTCCCTGAGCAGTACTTCAGGTTCGACGACGAGGGCATCACCAACGAGAAGGTGGCGGGGCGGCGGCCGAGCCAGTACTTTATCCCGGTGCCGCGGCCGCGTAAGCGCGGCCAGCAGATCGAGCTCGAATTCGCCGAGTTCACCGCGGACAAGATCAGGCAGAACGACTTTGTCAACCAGGTTCGCGACCGGGTCGACGTCTGGCGTAAGCAGCGGTATCCGCACGTCACGCCCACCACCCGCCGCCTGCTAGAGCACTGGACCGACCCCGAGCGGGACAACCCGATCCTGTTTGCGCAGCGGGAGGCCGCCGAGACCGCGATCTACCTCGCTGAGTCTGCGCAGAAGGCTGGCGACGCCTGGATCCGCAACCAGCTCAACGAGACGAACACCGCGTGCAACCTCGGCCTGCACAGGGTCGCGCTGAAGATGGCGACTGGCTCCGGCAAGACCGTGGTGATGGCGATGCTCATCGCCTGGCAGACGATGAACAAGGCCGCCCAGCCGAACGACGCGCGCTTCGCCAAGCGGTTCCTCATCATCACCCCGGGCCTGACGATCAGGGACCGGCTTCGCGTCCTGCTCCCGGAGGACGAGCAGAACTACTACAAGCTCCGCGGCCTCGTCCCCGCCGACCTGCAAGAGGGCCTCGGCGAGGCCAAGATCGTCATCGCCAACTACCATCAGCTCCAGCGCCGTGAGACCAAGCAGGGCAAGTCCGTCAGCTCGCTCACCAAGGAGCTCCTAGCCGGCAGCGCCGGCGCGGCCTCACCGTTCAAGGAGAGCGCCGGCCAGATGGTCGCCCGGGTCTGCCGTGACCTCGGCGGCACCTCAGGGATCGTGGTGCTCAACGACGAGGCGCACCACTGCTACCTCGACCGGTACGACAACCCGGAAGAGGACGGCACTACCGACAAGGACCTCACTGGCGATGACAAGGCCGAGGCAGCCAAGAACACCGAGGCAGCCCGGCTCTGGTTCAACGGCCTGCGCGCTATCAACGAGAAGATGGGCGTTAAGGCCGTCTACGACCTGTCCGCCACGCCAAGCTTCCTCTCTGGTTCCGGTTACCGGGAGGGCACGCTCTTCCCTTGGGTGGTCTCCGACTTCGGCCTGGTCGAGGCCATCGAGTCCGGCATCGTGAAGATCCCCCGCGTCCCCGTCGACGACAACGCGACCACGCCGAATGTCGCGTTCCTCAACCTCTGGCCAGGCATCAAGGACGGCCTGCCGAAGAAGGGCCGCAACGCCGGCGCCGTCACCCCCGACCAGCTCCCCGGCCTCCTAGAAGGCGCGCTCACCGCGCTTTACGACTCCTACGCCCGCTCGTACGCCGCCTGGGAGGACTCCGACGCGAAGAAGTACGGCGAGCCCGCTCCCGTCTTCATCGTCGTCTGCAACAACACGACCGTCTCCAAGATGGTCTACGACTACATCTCTGGCTGGGACAAGCCACTCAGCGACTACCAGTCCGTCTGGGTGCCCGGCAAGCTCTCGCTGTTCAGCAACGTTGAGCACGGCAAGCCGATCGCCCGGCCACGCACCATCCTCGTCGATTCCCTCCAGTTCGAGTCCGGCGAAGGCCTTTCCGCGGAGTTCAAGAAGATCGCATCCACCGAGATCGAGGAATTCCGCGCCGACTACGCCCGCCGTGTCCCCGGCCGCAAGGCCGAGGAAATGGACGACGGGACGATCATGCGCGAGGTGATGAACACCGTCGGGAAGTCCGGCAAACTCGGCGAACCCGTCCGGTGCGTCGTGTCCGTCTCCATGCTCACCGAGGGCTGGGACGCCAACACCGTCACCCACATCCTCGGCGTCCGCGCGTTCGGCACCCAGCTCCTCTGCGAGCAGGTCGTCGGCCGAGGCCTGCGCCGCCGCTCCTACGAGCCCGACGATAACGGCTTCTTCACCCCCGAGTACGCCGACGTGTACGGCGTACCGTTCCAGTTCATGCCCACCGTCGGCAAGGACAAGAACCGGACGATGCGGCCGACCCGCTCCGTCCACGCCTTGCCCGAGAGAGCAGACTCGAAAATCAGCTTTCCGCGGGTGGCGGGTTACCGGCTAGAGATCCATGATCCGGAGCTGTTCGAGGAATTTACCGAACGGTCGCGGCTGACTCTGGACACGAACGACATTCCAACCGAGACGGTGGTCGGCGGCTTGATAGGCGAGACCGAGCAGCACACCCTCGACGAACTGCGGGCCAAGCGAGACCAGGAGATCGCCTACGTCCTCGCGCACCGGATCATGACCTGGTTCGACGCCGGACGCGACCCGCGCCCATGGTACTTCCCGCAGGTGCTCCGGATCACCAAGCTGTGGATGGCCACCTGCGTCACCTACCTCGGCGGCACGTTTCCCGGCCTGCTGCTCCTTGCGGAGAACGCCGATGAGGCCGCTCGCCGCATCCTGCACGAGTCCATCTCCAAGCAGGAAGGCAACAAGTTCGCGCAGGTCGTGCCGGTATTCCGGCAGGGCGAACGGACCGGGTCGACCGACGGCGTGGACTTCGTCACGACCAAGGAGGTCTACCCGACCAGCGAGCGGTCCCACGTGAACTTCGTCGTCCTCGACGGGATCGGCGGGAACCTGTGGGAGAAGGCGGTCGCGGAGATCTGCGAGACGCTGCCAGCCGTCGCCGCATACGTGAAGAACGATCGCCTCGGGTTCACGGTCCCGTACACGATGCAGGGGCGCAGCCATGAGTACATTCCCGACTTCCTGGTCAGGCTCAAGCCGCGCGAGGACGGCGACCCAGTGCGGACGCTGATCGTCGAGGTGTCCGGGACGCTGAAGAAAGAGGCGCCCACCAGGGAGAAGGCAGAGACCACCAGGAACCTGTGGGTGCCGGCGGTCAACGGCAACGGTTCCTTCGGCCGGTGGGGGTACGCGGAGTTTCGCGATCCCAAGACGTTCCGCACCGACCTGATGATCGCCATCGAGGCGCTGTACCTAGAACCCTCCGAGTTCGCCCGCGAAGGAGCGAGCAGCCATGCCACCGCATAAGAAGGAGCCGTCGGGGCCGGTCCCCGTCGAGGCGTTTAAGCACGACGATAAGCGTGTCAACAACCCAACCGCCGACTCTGGTGAGCTAATGTCTCCCGACGTGGCGCAGCCCAAGCAGCTCAGGTACCCCCGCAACCCCGACCTCGACCCCCAGCTCGTCTGGGCGGGCAAGGACGAACAGGACGGCGAGGACCTGGTCGTCGACGCGCCGCCGATCTACATCCAGGAAAAGATCGCGCCCCAGGCCATCATCGAGAACCTTCGCAAGGTCGTCGAGAAGCCTGAACTGACTCTCTTCGACGACTTCGACGGTCTTGAGGGGTACGAAGCCGTCGAGTATTACAAGCACGAGGCCAACTGGTCCAACCGGATGATCCTGGGGGACTCGCTGCAGGTGATGGCGTCTCTCGCGGAAAAGGAGAGTCTGCGGGGAAAGGTCCAGATGGTGTATCTGGACCCGCCGTACGGGATCAAGTTCAACTCGAACTGGCAGACCTCTACAAGCAGACGTGACGTAACAGACGGAAAAGCGGCGGACGTTACACGCGAGGTCGAACAGATCAAAGCCTTTCGCGACACGTGGGAACTCGGCATTCACTCTTACCTTGCCTATCTACGCGACAGGCTTAGAATATCTCTCGAGCTGCTTACCGAATCCGGTTCAGCTTTTGTCCAAATCGGCGACGAGAACGTGCATCTAGTCCGCTCCCTCTTGGATGAGGTATTCGGCAGCGAAAACTTTGTAAGTCTAGTCACATTCAGAAAGACCGGCGGAGCCACAACAGACTTCCTTGCGGGAACAGTCGACTATATACTATGGTATGCGAAGTCAAAATCCAGTGTCAAATTCCGTCGCATTTACAAAGCTAAGGAAGATGAAACTGGTTCAGCCCCAGGATACGACTTTATCGAGTCACCGACTGGCGAGCGGCGGCGTCTCGGACAGGATGAGAC
>JBKQRT010000397.1:0-5360 GCA_052143895.1 Acidimicrobiales bacterium
ATGGGGGCTGCTTGCGTGCCGTCTAAGCCGAGCTTTTCAGCTAATTCTTTGTTTCTACTGACCGCACCCACCGTGCTGGCCTCCCTGGCCGCCATCCTGATCGTCCCGAGCCCGGCGTTCCGGTCGATGGCCTTCGGGATCATGCTGTCGGTGATCGCCGTGCTGGCCGCCACCCTGACCCTCCTGCCCGCGGTCCTCGGGAAGCTGGGGACGAACATCAACAAGGCCAGGATCCGGTTGCGGCGGACGCCACGTCCCGAGGGCGAAGGGTCCCTTGACCGGACGCTCCACGCCTGGGGCCGGTTCCTGTGGCGACACCCGTTCCCCGCCGGAGTAGCCGCCCTCATCTTCCTTCTCCTGGCCGCCGCGCCGGTCATCGGGATGCGGACCAACATGCCCTCGATCACCATCATCCCCGCCGGCGCAAACGCCCGCACCGGCTACGACCAGGTGGTACATGCCTTCGGGACCGGGGCACCGGGGATACTCCAGGTGCTGGTGCCTCGGACACGGCAAGCCGAGGCGCTGGCCATGCTGGCCCACACCGCCGGAGTGGCGGGCACGGTGCCCGGCCCCACGAACGCCGGGTGGACCCTCGACCAGGTGGTCCCGACCACCGGCCCGTCGACCGCCTCCACCGGGGCAACCATCGACCATCTCCGGAACGTGCTCTCCGCCGGCAGTCTGGTCGGTGGCGCTGCAGCCGAGAACCACGATCTCCAGGCGACGCTGGCGTCCCACACGCTCATCGTCCTGGGAATCCTGGGGGTGCTGGGGTTTTTGCTGCTGCTGATCGCCTTGCAGGCCCCGCTGATCGCCGCCTTCGGTGTCGCCATCACTGCCCTCTCGGTGGCCGGGGCGTTCGGCATCGGGCGGTTGATCTTCCAGAACGGCCTCCTCTCCGGCTTCCTCGGCTTCCAACCCCAGGGATTCATCGACGCCTGGGCTCCGCTGTTCTTCGGGGCCATGGTCTTCGGCGTGGCCATGGACCACACGTTGTTCCTGCTTTCGGCGGCGAAGGAGCGCTACGAGACGCACCCCGACCCCGAGCACGCCATGGTCGGGTCGATGCGCACCTCCGGGCGCGTGGTCCTGTCGGCCTCCGCGGTGATGATCGCCGTCTTCCTCACCTTCGCCCTTGTCCGGACCGCTGCCGCCCAAGGAGATGGGAGTGATCCTGGCCATTGCCGTGGCGCTCGACGCCCTAGTAGTCCGACTGGTGGTGCTCCCCGTGGTCCTGCGTCTGGGAGGCCATACCAGTTGGCACCGTGCGCAGTGGCTGGGGCGGATCCTGCCCACGGTGCGGTTCTCCCACTGAGGCACCGGCAACCCTGGCCACCGTCACGCCCTCCCCTGTGCTCCCCGAGGGACACATGGGAGAGCGATCGGTGCTAGCTCGGCGGGTTCGCAGCGACGCCCAGTGTGAACCAGCTCCACGGTTTGGGGCCCTTGGCGTAACGATGTTCGACGCGTTCGATCAGGAAGCCGGCGTCGGCGACCAGCGTCTCCGCATCCCTCGTGAGGTGGCAACCATCGGCCAGCCGGCGTTGCCACGGGTCGAGACGGTGTTGCCACCGAGCGACTGAAGGGTCCGGAGCGAGACCGTGTTCGAGAAAGTGGAAGCGGCCGCCCGGCCGGAGGACCCGGCGAAGCTCGGAAAGAGCCCTGGTCGGGTCCGGAACGGTGCACAGCGTGAACGTGGACAGCGCAGCGTCACAGCTGGCGTCGTCGAGGGGGATGGCCTGACCATCGAGGCCGACGTGCTCGACGCTCACACCGCCGGCTGCGATCCGCTTGGCTGCCAGTCGCCGAGCCACTTCAGCGGGTTCGACGGCAAACACGAGCTCCACCTCCGGCGGGTAGTGCCGGACATTGAGACCCGAGCCGAACCCGATCTCGACGACTCTGCCGGCCAGCCCGTCCGTGACGTCGGCACGCCAATGCCGCATCCCGGCACCCCCACATGCTCGATCCACCAGTCGGGGGAGGACGTGCGTTCGGTAAAAGCCCATGATCGGGTGGCTACCCGCGGCTTCGCAGGCCGGTCGTTGCCAGAACAGCACACTTCGGAAGCGGATCACTCCGTGGCATCGCCCACTCCTGCCGGAGACGTCCCGATGACGCCAGCGGTCTTCAACTCGTCGATCTCGGCGCGCGAGAGTCCGAGCAGTCCTCCCAGTACGGCGTCGTTGTGCTCCCCGAGCGTGGGAGCGGGCGTCCGGAGCCAGCGGTCGACGCCAGAGACGCGGAAGGGAAGCGACGGGAGCGGCATGGCTCCCACCACCGGGTGCTCGGGTGTCTCGAAGTAGCCACGGGCACGGAATTGAGGGTTGGTCTCGAGGAGCCGGCTCGGGTCGGCCACCGGAGAGCAGGGTATGCCGAGCGAACGG
Organism: Acidimicrobiales bacterium; assembly: GCA_052143895.1. Lineage (GTDB taxonomy): Bacteria > Actinomycetota > Acidimicrobiia > Acidimicrobiales > RAAP-2 > Bog-756. The sequence goes on from JBKQRT010000397.1 coordinate 2,391, forward strand.
AGCTGGTCGACCATGTCTTCCCGCTGAAGGCTCGTGGTCCATTCCCGTAGACGGGCGTCGATGAGATCATGCGCGGCTCGGCGGCCCTCCAGGGTATCGAGGGCGGGATCCCCCGCCCACTCGGGATCCCCGATGGCGATTTGTAGCGCACGCCACTGGCCGTCGGTGGTCACCGACAGTGCCATCCAGCCATCCGTCACCGACGGACCCGGCCGGCAGGGATAGAGCCCCTGTGGAGCAGCCAGTGGGGAGCGGTTGCCCTCGCGTTCGAGGAGGTGGCCGTAAGCGGACCGCTCGATGACCTGCTCGGCGGCGACGTTGAGTGCGACCTCGGCCAGCGCGATCTCCACACGGCGGCCGCGCCCGGATCGGCCGCGTTGCGCCAAGGCGACGAGCAGCGCGAATGCCGCGTGCATACCGGCGATGGGATCGCACGGCCCGCGTGGGATGCGCGGCTGATCGTCGGGATGCCCGGTGATCCAGGCCAGTCCCGACAGCTGCTCGACGGTCTGTGCGAAACCCGGGCGATCGCGCCATGGGCCGGAGAGACCGAAGGCCGGCATGCGGACGCTCACCACACGCGGGTTGAGCTCCTCTATCCGCTCCGGAGTCAACCCGAATGCCTCGAGGACCCGTGGGGTGAAGTTCTCGAGGAGCGCATCGCCCCACTCGATGAGTCGCTCGAGGAGGGCCACTCCTTCGGGCCTCGCCAGGTCGAGCGTGATCGCCCGTTTGTTCGTGTTGGCGTGCATGAAGTGCGGGCTGGCATCCCACCACTGTTCGTAGTTGGCCGCCATCATGCCACCGACCATCCGCATGCCATCGGGATGCGCGGTCGACTCGACGTGGACCACGTCGGCGCCGAAGGCGGCCAGAAGGTGGGAGGCGGCCGGACCCGCCCACCAGGCGGTCAGGTCGACGATACGGAGGCCGGCGAGAGGCAGCGTCCCGGCATCTTCGGCTGCTCCCATGGAGCGTGGCGCCTCTTCCCCCACCGTGCGGGGCGCGAACATCACCTGCCCGGGCGGCCGTTCGAACTCCGGGGCAGGGAGTGGGGCCGGGGCGGCACCGTCGATCAGATAGGGCCGGCGCGGGGCCAGGAAACGCTGGCGCGCGTCCCAACCGAACACGCCCCGGGCGACGTGCTGCTCGTGCTCCAGCACCGTCTCGCCATTGCACACCGGGGCGACGGGCACACGGAAAGCGGTCGCCATCTCGATGATCTCCGCGGTCGTCCTCGGGGCGCACCACCCGTGGACGATGCCGGTCCATTCCTCGAAACGCATGGTTCGGCCGGCAACCTGTGCGAGCTCCTCGTCGTCAAGGAGATCGGCACGGTCGATCATCACCAAGAAGTCGGCGAACTGCTGGCGGGCGTTGGTGCAGAACCCCACATATCCGTCAGCCGTCGGCTCGATCGACGGAGTCTCCACCCCGGGAGCCACGAACGCGTGATCAGGTGCCTTCGGGCTCCCGTTGAGGCACCGGTTCATCGTCACCGAAAAGTTGGTGAACACCAGGTTGGCCGTCTCGAGCAGCGACAGGTCGATGTGGTCGCCCCGGCCCGTGGCCTTCGCCCGGAGCAGAACAGGGAGGGCCGCGGCCGCGCCGAAGGCCCCCGCCGCCCACTCGGTGATCCGTCCCCCTGCCTGGAACGGTTCCTGACCGGGCAGCCCGCGGACGCCGAGGGATCCTGACTCCGCTTGGAGGGTGAATTCGGTGGCCGGGCGTCCGGCCCACGGACCGGTGAGACCGTAAGGCGTGATTGACAGCACGACGAGAGAGGGGTGAGCGTCGAGCAGGGCGGACGGGTCCAGACGCGCTCCGGTGTCGCTGGCCAAGCCGTGGGCTTCGATCACCAGATCGGCCTCGTCGAACAGCGCTGTCACATGCGGGTCGGACGCGGCACCGACCACTGCCTGCTTGCCCGCATTGAGGAACGTGAAGAGCGCCGAATCCTCGCCCCCCAGTTCGGCGCCGCTTGCCGACCACGAGCGCAACGAGTCCCCTTCCATCGGCTCGACCTTGATCACGTCGGCACCACCGTCGGCGAAGAGCTTCGAGCAGTACGGACCGGCGATCTGGCTAGAGAAGTCGAGCACACGGATCCCGCACAGCCCCGCATCGTCCGCTGTTCCCGTCGCACCATCGTCTTCGGTCATGCCAACTGCACTGGGAGCTCGGCCACGGCGAGGAGCACGGGGTTGGAGATGCTGACCGTGCTGCAGGTGGGTGGGCAGAGGACCTCGATCTCGCGGACCCGCTGGAGCAATTCCTCGAAGAGTATGGCGATCTCGCATCCCGCAAGATGGGCACCGAGGCTGAGACGTGGGCCAGCACCGCCGAAGAGCGACCCCCGGTCCTCGACCGGTATCCCCACGATGTCGGCGATCATGTGCATGGGGAGCAGATAGGCGGCGTCGCGCACAAAGCCGCACCTGCCACGTTCGAGCGCGTTCTCGACGATGGAGACGGCCCAGCACCGGACCTGATCCTCGAGCTGACCGAGGAACACCTCATGCGGGAACCCGTTCCGGTAGAGGCCGGCATCGGTCAGATCGACCTGTGCCTGGGGCCGGGAAGCGATGGACTCGGCCACGGGCGTTCCTCCGGCGACGAGAGCTGCGGATCGGGCGTTCGACTGCGCACAGGCTGCCACAGAACTCACAGGTTGATCGGGTTGGCTGCGTGCTGCTCCCCGTCTGTCCGGACGGCCGCCGGCTCGAGCGACGTCGGCGCACCGCCCGGTCCGTGCCGGCCGACAGAACCCGCGCTTGCAGGAATCCGAAACATGTTTCAGTATCTGATGTGACCCAGAGGACGCTGACGAGTTCGAGAGCCGTGCACCGAAACGACGGGTACGCCACGTCACGCCAGTCATGATCCCGGCGGACGAGCTCGGCTTCGACCCCGATGCCCTGAGAGAGGAGTACCGGGAGGAGCGGGAGAAGCGCCTTCGCCCCGACGGAA
>JBKQRT010000398.1:0-2756 GCA_052143895.1 Acidimicrobiales bacterium
CCGAGGCGGCGGCGGACGGCCTCGATGGACACCCCGGAAACTCGGTGGCGTGGGCGTGGCGCAACTGGTGATGAGCGGGAGCGCTGAGCCTCGACGTCTGGCGCCGGCGCGCCAGGTTCTCGAGCCGTTGATGACCGTCGAGGATCTGGCCGCATACCTTCACAAGCCGGTGAACACGATCTGCAAGATGCGAGCCGAAGGCAGGGGTCCACCTGGCTACGTGGTCGGCAGGCATCTGCTGTTTAACAACGTGAAGTTGCTGAGTGGCTCGAAGATCACCGCGACGGGATCTGAAGACGAGCCCAGACCACTTTGGTGCCCTGCGGTCCCTTACCGGCGCCCCACTCACTGCTCAAGGCTTCGATGAGCATTAGGCCTCGGCCGTCGGGCTCGTCCTCGCTCGGATCGCGTTTGACCGGCAGTCCCGCGCTTACATCCCAAACCTCGATAACCAGCGCCTCGTTGCTGGCAAAGACACGAACCTCGATCGGATCGCCGGAGTCTTCCGATACAGAGACGGCGTTTGTGACCAGCTCGCTCACGATGAGCTCGGCGTCCTCGATGACAGCGCCCAAGGCCCATTCAACGAGGATCGCGCTTACGTGATACCTGGCGCATGGGACTGCTGACTTGAACGGCGCGAGGGTCAGCGAATCCGATCGGGTGAATGGAAGCGGTGACGACACCGGAGGTTCCTCAAAGTCCCCTCCCCAAGGCGACTCGTTCACGGTGCCGCCACCGCCGCTTTGAAACCAACCCTGATCGCATGTCCCTCTCACGAGACCTCCCGAGCGATCGATCGGTTAACCACATTGAGTGGTGTGTTAAGCGATATCCTCCCGCTAGGTGGTTGAAGCCGCAAGGTGAATCGGAAACTTTCCCCGGAAGGTTCACATGGCACCGTCGAGCAGTCCGACTGTCAAGCGTCGTCGTCTCGCTGCTGAGCTGCGACGACTTCGAGAAACAGCCAAGCTCACGATCGATCAGGTCGCCGAGCGCTTGGAATGGTCAGCGGGCAAGATCTCGAAGATCGAGAATGCTCGCGTCTCGGTCATGCCGCGGGATGCGCGGTACCTTCTCGACGTCTATGGCGTGGCCGACCCTGAGCGTGAGCTGCTCGTGACGCTAGCCCGGGAATCACGACAGCGTGGCTGGTGGCAGCAATACGGCGCAATACCCGAGTGGTTCGCCACCTATGTCGGCCTGGAGAGTGAGGCAGTCTCCGTCTCGTCATATCAGGGCGAGTACGTGCCAGGCTTGCTCCAGACTCACGACTACGCCATGGCAGTTCACCGTGCGTTCACCATGACGCAGACGGACGAAGAGATCGAACAGCATGTTGCGCTTCGCATGGCTCGTCAGGAGCGCCTCGATGCCCCGGACAGTCCTCAGCTGTGGCTGGTTCTCAACGAGGCCGTCGTTCGGCGTCTGGTGGGCTCACGGGCCATCATGCACGACCAGCTCGGGCGCCTGGTCGAGGTCAGCTCTCACCCGAAAGTGACGATCCAGATCCTTCCGTTTTCGGCCGGCGCGCATCCGGCGATGGACTGTGCCTTCCGACTGCTCAGCTTTGCCGAGCCCACTGATAACGATGTTGTCTACATGGAGTACCCGACGGGTAGTCTCTACTTGGAGAGAGCGGCCGAAGTTGCGCGATATCGCCTGATGTTCGACCACTTGCGCGCTGCATCCCTCTCCGTCGACGAGTCCCGGCGGCTTCTCGTGCGGGCGGTCGACGAACTGGCTTGACGATGTGAGGAGGCCGGGATGGATCTCGACTTGTCCCGCGCCATATGGCGGAAGGCATCCGCCAGCAACGGCACTGGGGGCGACTGCGTCGAGGTCGCCTCGAACCTACCGCTGATCGCGTTGCGGGACTCGAAGAACCCCGAAGGCAATGTGCTGGTCATCGACCGTGCTGCCTGGCAAGGCTTCCTCGCCGACGTGTGCAGCGGTCGGTTCGGTTGATGGAACCAACCCACAGAGATCTTCAGCGGTTAGTGCTCCAGCGCCAGCCCAGGACACCGAAATTGTCCTGGGGCCGACCGGGCGGTCTTGGCCGCGCTGGCCCGGCTGCTGCCCGGTGGCGACCTCCGCCAGCTGCGCCTGATCGTGTCCCCGCGAACCCTGCTGCGCTGGCACGCCGGCCTTGTCAGGCGGCGCTGGGCATACCCGCGCCGCACTCCCGGGCGGCCGCGCACGACGCAGGCCCTGCGTGCGCTGGTGCCGGAGATGGCGCACGATAACCCGGCCTGGGGATACCGGCGCATCCACGGCGAGCTGACCGGCCTGGGATACAAGGTCGCGCCGTCGACGGTGTGGCAGATCCTCAAGGACGCAGGTATCGATCCCGCGCCCAGGCGGGCCGGGCAGACCTGGCGTGTGTTCCTGGCCGGGCAGGCCAAGTCGATCCTCGCTGCGGACTTCTTTCACGTCGATACCGTGTTACTACGCCAAGCCGCCCGGCGGAACTCACCCTAACCCCGCAGAAACCACGCGCTGTGCCTCAGAAGGATGCACCGAGCAAGAGGGGTGAATGTTTACAACACAACCCCGCTGCGAGGGTGCTCCAGCCCCACGGCGACGCCCTTGACTCTTGATTTGCCTTTTGACCAACGGACCCACTGATAGTTGGGAACGCGACGGCCCCAGTTCGGCAATTTGCGCACATGAGCACTTGTAACTTGATAGAGCATTAGACGGGAGTATCGGTCGGCTGCGCTCCCCAGCGGAGCCGACCCGGAATGTTCCGGCGC
>JBKQRT010000399.1:0-12286 GCA_052143895.1 Acidimicrobiales bacterium
GTGCGACGTACTTGGTCGCACCGCGCGACGAAGAGGGAGAGGACGTCTCGCATGGTCGATCTGCAACTCACGGCGGACGTCGTGGACCTGCTGCGCCGACCCAATCCGGCGATGCTGGCAACGTGACCTGATGAGCGCGCTCCTCCCCAGCCTGCGTACCTACCAGCGGAGGTGGCTGGCACTTGCCTGGCAGGAGACTTGCGTGTCCGGAGATTCGTGCCTGAGTCCCGCAATTCGCTGGTTAGCAGTGAGTCCGATTCGGCCGCTCTCGCACCTCTCCTTGCACTTCGAGGCCCGTCCTTCGACGTTGCCTCGACCTCCTTGCCCATGCCTTGCCGGCAACCACACTGCCACCCGAGCGACCGTCGGCGATTCACAAACACGGAGTAGAACAAAGGGTAGTGGATCGGTCCAGGTGTGGTCACCAGGCAAGTACCGGATCCGCATCTTCGTCGGCTCCGACCCTCTGTCTGGCAAGCCCCGACAGGTCGAGCGTGCTGTCGACGTAAAGGTGCTCCGCCTCGCTCGCCTCGCCCGACTGGTGATCGCCAGCAAAGGGTCCCGCCGGCTCTTCGACCGGCTGGGCCGGGTGGCGCTGTTCGCTGGCCTGGTGGTCATCGTCGGTGCGCTGGTCGCCTACCACGCGGAGCGTCCCGTCAACCCCGAGTTCGCCACCCTCGGCGACTCCTTGTGGTGGGGCATCGTCACGCTCACCACCGTCGGCTACGGGGACATCGTGCCCAAGACCCCGGTCGGTCGCTGGGTGGCGGTCACCATCATGATCACGGGGATCGCCGTCCTCGGAATGCTCTCCGGATCCCTGGCCAGCTTCTTCCGAATCGAAACACCGGACGCCACCCCGACGGACGAGTCGTCCTCTGCTGCGGCGGCCACCCGAGGTGATGCTCCGGCGAGCGGAGCCTCGCCACTCGAGACCGCACTGCTCGCCCTGACCCTCGAAGTGTCCGCCTTCCGACAGCCGGTCGAGGCCCTGGCCCAACGACTGACCGGCGGTACGCCGGACTCGACAGCCACAAGGGGTGCCCCCGAAGGCGACGAGCCACCCTGACCGGACGTCGGGAGCAGCCCTGACGTCCAGGGGGCCAGCTCTGCCGCTCGAGGGGTGTGACGCCCGCTGACCGGTGGGCCAGTTCACGGTCGTCCTGCCCGAGGAGCGAAGTACCGTTGCCGTGTGGAGCCACGTGGACCTCTCCTGGCGAGCGGCCGAGACGCGGACATCTTCGAGTACGGGCCGAACATGGTCTTGCGCCGCTCCCGGAGCGGGAATTCCGTCGAGACCGAAGCCAGGATCATGGAGTACCTGCACGCCCAGGGCTATCCGGTGCCCGCCGTCTACGAAGTAGCTGACAACGGGACAGATCTGATCATGGAGCGGATCGAGGGGCCGTCGATGGTCGAGTACATGAAGAAGCGTCCGTGGAAGATCCGCCAGCAGGGAACAGTCTTGTCCAACCTGCACCATCGCTTGCACGAGGTTCCTCCACCCGCATTCCTGGCTCGTGCACAAGTCGGTGCAGGGAACGCCTTCGTGCACATGGACCTCCATCCTCTCAACGTGCTCGTCGGTCCGCGTGGTCCGGTCGTCATCGACTGGACAAATGCCCGGCGGGGGGATCCTCTCATCGATGTGGCGCTGGCCTACGTCCTCATGGCCGCTGGAGAGATCCCCAGTGGCCGCCTGGAGGGCGCAGTCCTCCGGTTGGGTCGACGGCTCCTGCTCAGCAGCTTTGTCCGGGAGTTCCAGTGGGATCAGATCGCCGAGCGGATGGACCAAGTCGTCCAATGGAAGGCAACTGATCCACACATGTCCCGACACGAAATCGCGGCGATGCGGAAGGTCTCGCTCCGAACCACCACGCCGCGCTGAGCACCGACTCGTCCTCATCACGGGACGCTCCTCGGGATCTCGTCTGATGACCGACAAGCATGTCGGCCAGCCTCAGGTCGGCCGCAGCAGGATCAACTTCACCGGTCCCTACCGTTTAGCGGTGTCCGGCGTGAATTGCTCACCGCAGACCGGACAGGTGACGACGTTCGAGGAAGCGTCCTCAGTGTTGATCTGACGGTAGAGCTCCTGGAGATAGGCCAGGTCGGAGGCGAACATGCTCTCGATGACACTCGCAGTGATGTGTTCATCGTCAATCGTTCCGAGCCGGGTGATCACCCTCGCCAGCAGCACGACGGTCAGATAGGCGGGGTTGTCCCTCACGCGCTCGTCCATCAGGGGAAGCAACTCGTCTCTCGCCGTTGCCGGGCTCATGGATCCGTTGGCATGCAGGACCCCGTGAGGGTCGACGTATCCGTGTGGAAGGTCAAACTCGAATTCAGTGGGATGTGGTTCTGCAGGCGCCGTCGAAGAGGTCGCGTTGGAAGCCTCCTCTGACCGGTCCCCCCCGCCCGTCACGTGCCGGAAGTCCACCCTGCCCACGGTAGCTGGCTGAGATGGCTCGTGATCGGGTTCGCTGGCCCACACGGTCGCGACAGCTACATTGTGCCGGGCGGCGCCGTTCGGGGGCTCGGACCGTCGTTCACGACTTCCACGAACAAGGGTCCGCCAAGCGGCGCTCATCTCGCTCGTCTTCGGGACCTGGGCGTAGCAGGCGTTGGGTTCGAGGCTCACGGCACGTTCGGGATGGTCGGCGGGCTGCGGCAACCAGTCGGACCGGCTCCGAGTGCGCCCCCGCACTATGTTCAGCGGGCTTGTTGGGGACGATGTCTGGTGCTCGTTCGAATGGCTGGAGAGTTTCAGCCTCTTGAGAAGATAGGGGGGCCGCGGCACACCCCCACGACTCCATCGCTACGGTGTGGATGCCGCGGACCGGACCGGCGACCGCTCGACGATCGGAGACAGATGATGACCACGAAGGCTGATTTCTCGGACGAGGAGTGGCACTTGATCCTCGAGGCGCCGCCCAGTGCCGGCATGATCGTGGTGACGGCACAACGGGGCGGTTCATTCCGCGAGTCCATCGCCATGGCCAAGGCCTATGTGGAGGCACGTCGGGAACACGGCAACAGCGAACTCCTGGACGACATCGTAGCCGCCAAGCCCGAGCGGGATCACACCCACTACCACTCGCCGGAGGAGCTCAAGCAGCACGGACTCCAACATCTCCGTGATTCCGTCACGCTTCTGGAAAAGAAGGCCGCACCGGCGGAGGTGGACGAGTATCGGCGGTTCATCGTCACGCTGGCACACAAGGTCGCAGCCGCCCACCGTGAGCACGGACAAGAGGTGAGCAAGCAAGAGCAGGCAGCGATGCGCGATATCACGGATGCACTCGGCGCAACGGAGGGGTAGGAGGTTTCGCGGGGTGCCCGCGGCATCCCCCCATGGCGCCTGCGCCGATCGTCCCCTGACCGCACGACGGAGTCGGAAGAAGGTAGACCATGCCCGTGGACGAGCGCCCCTTCCGCCATGGTGCCAGATGGCGGAGCCGGCTGCTTCACCCTTCCATCGGTGTTCTGATCGTGGCTCTGACCGTGTCGGCTTGTGGTGGAACGGCTCAGACCTCCTCCTCTAAGGGGACGCATCCGGCGACGGTCGTCGTCAGCATCCCAACGGGGTGGACGTCCTACGCCTACGGGGCGGCACTGATCTCCGCACCGCGCAGTTGGCAGGTGGAGCACGACACCAACTGCCCGGACAGCCAAGCGCCAGGAAGCCTCCTGCTGGGCTTCCCGAAGGTGTTGGAGCCCTGCCCGATGATCCCGGGCACGGTCAACTATGTCGCCGTCACCAGGCTCCCGGCCGGCGACAGTTATCGCCACCCCCCGTATGCACCGACGCCGGTCGTCGTCAACGGCCTCTTCGTCTACGAGGCCACGAGCTTGCCCGGGTCCATGGTGTGGGCGGTACCGACACTCGGCATCCAGGTCGCCGGAACAGGAACGCAAGCATCCGAGGTCATGCATACGCTCCGCAGGGCGTAGCCGCTTGCGGCGCCCGTCCGGGTACCGCCCACCTCCGACCGCGCGATCAGGTCAGGATCGAGATCGTCGACAGGACGGCGTCGAAGAGGAAGTGGGCGGCGATCGACCGGTTCAGTCGGCGGTGCTTCTGGAAGGACCGGGTCACGAAGTAGCCGAAGGGAATCGTGAGCAGGAAGCCGAGTCCGTAGTAGACGTGGTAGCTCGTCCGAAGGCTCAGGCTCAGGATCAGTGCGCTCCTCGGCGTCCAGCCGAGCTGGCCCAGTCGGGTGATCAGGTACCCGTTGACCAGTACCTCCTCGGCAACCGCGGTGATCGCCGACATGGCGATGCCCCAGATCACGTAGTAGGCGGGCACATGACCGACGGAGACGCGGTTGACCAGCGAGGAGTTGTGGGCGATCACGGAGTCGAGGAGGATCGCAATGGGGATCTCCGCTCCGAACGAGGCGGCCGCGAGCCCGAGCCCGGGCCAGATGTCCAGTCTCCATCGAGGTATGCCGAGTCCGAGGACCGTCGGTGTCTGTCCGGTGCGGATGAGGAGCAGGAGGGCGAGCGGCACCACAGCGGCCACGGAGAGATAGTCGAGGATCCCCACGACCAGGTTCGTCACGGGGTGACCGGCCACGATCACGGGAAAGCGCGTGATGTTCCCAACGCCCGACACGTGTTGGACGAACAGGATGAGGGCTGCGGACACCGAAGGTAGGAGGAAGGCGACCATGACGAAGCGGGTCTCCCACACCAGGTTCGTCCGAGCTGGGCCGTTGGCCGCGACCACGGGGGTCGCAGGACGCTCCGCCATCCAGTCGGTGATGGTCGGAGCCATCCAGAACGACCATCCCACTGGTGGCGGAGGCCACTCGGGAGGTGGTCTCCATCCGGGTGGTGGTCTCCATCCGGATGGTGCAGGGGGCCAATTCGGAGGCGTCCGCCACCTCCAGTCAGCGTTCGTCATCGCTTCGCAGACTAGGCCCGAGACAGGCGGGTTCTCGATGATGGGTGCGCTATCGGACGAGGACACGAATCGGGCCGCGCCACCGTTCGCCAGTGTCACACTGGGGACATGAACTTCGGGGTACGAGACGCCAAGGGCGCCGACCTCGCCGGTTGCGCGACGTGTACCGGCGCTCCTCCCTCTCGAACGAGAACGACAGGGAGGAGCTACTCGGACATCCAGAAGTGCCCGAGTATTCCGTTCCAACGCTCTCCAACGGTCGCTGCCGTGTCGCCGTCGCCGATTCCCAAGTGCTCATCGGATTTGCAACCACCGTTCAGTGGTCCGACCTGCTCGAACTGGTGGACCTGTTCGTCGATCCACAGTGGATGCGGAGAGGCGTCGGCCGTACTCTGATTGACGATGTCGTCACGTTCGCGACCGCGACCAGGATCCCCCGCGTCGAAGTCGACGGCAATCCACACGCTCTGCGGTTCTATGAGGCCTGTAGGTTCGAGGTCGATACCAACGTCCAGACTGATTTCGGGGTTGGCGACCGGATGCGCCCCGACGTGCGAGAGTGAAGCTGGCCAACTGACCAACGCCCGACTCCCTTCGTCGACCGACCAGCAGCGAGAGCCATGACAGCTTCGCTCGTCTTCTACGGGATACTCGGCATCTCGGCCACGGTGTTCGCGTTTCTGGCCAATCGGGGCCTCTTCGTCGCCAACCCGGCCGGACGGGTGACCGTGTTCGAAGGCCTGTACTTCGTCCTCGGCCTCGCCTCGTTGTGCATCGGCTGGTACTTCAATGTCCGGTACGTCCACCATGCCGTTCACCAGGCAAGCTATGTCAACTACACCAAGGCATTGTTCAACAACTGGGCGGCGGACTCGGCGGCGCAGGACTACATCATGGTCAATCTCGTACTGCTGCCGCTGTGGACGATCGTCGACGGACGCCGACGAGGGCTTCGGTGCCCGTGGATCTTCTTCGTCATGAGCCTCTTCACCAGCCTGGCCTTTGCCATGGCCTTCTACCTGGCCTTCGTCGAGCGACAGATCCGCTACAACCGGAGCGAGGTCGCCGAGCCATCCGATCCACACTCGCAGTCAGCGCCACGGCTGACGACGTGAGAACGCCTCCCGATCGGGCAATACTGGAGGACACACCGAGAGACGGGATCCATGGCGATGAGAATTGGCGTCGTCCTCCCACAGACCGAGATCGGCCCTGACGTCCGGGGCGTGCGTTCCTACGGCGAGGGGGTCGACGGGCTCGGTTTCACCCACCTCGTCGCCTACGACCACGTGGTCGGAGCCGACCCGGCGGTCTACAAGGGCTGGAAGGGCCCCTACGACATCGACACCGAGTTCCACGAGCCGTTCGTCCTCTTCGGGTACTTGGCGTCGTGCACGTCGCTGGAGCTTGTCACCGGCATCACCATCCTTCCGCAGCGTCCGACCGTGCTCGTCGCCAAGCAGGCGGCCGAGGTCGATCTGCTCACGGGCGGCAGGTTCCGGCTCGGGGTGGGGATCGGATGGAACCACGTCGAGTACGAGGCTCTCGGTCAGGAATTTTCGGTCCGTGGTCGGCGGGTCGAGGAGCAGGTCGAGCTCCTCCGGCGCCTCTGGACCGAGCGTTCGGTCACCTCGATTGGCCGGTTCGACCAGGTCACCGGGGTCGGCGTCGCCCCGCTTCCGGTGCAGCGGCCGATCCCGATCTGGTTCGGCGGGACGTCCGAGCAGGCCTATGAGCGGATGGGCCGGCTGGCCGACGGCTGGCTTCCGTTGGTGCAGCCGGGGCCGGTGCTGGATGCGGCACGCACCACCATCGCCCGTGCCGCCGAGCAGGCGGGCCGCGACCCGTCGTCGATCCAGATGGAAGGTCGGGTCGACTGGCAGGGTGACGCGGCTGACGTGGCCCGCCGGATCGATGCCTGGCGGAAGGCCGGAGCGACCCACGTCTCCGTCAACACCATGCGCGCAGGCCTGTCGGACGCTGGCGCACACCTCGAGGCCCTGGCGTCCGTTGCCCGCGAGGTGGGTCTGACCTGATCGGCGATCCTGACCGCAGGTCAGGGACCCGAACGGGAAGTCACCGCCCCGTCTGGCCGTCGATCAACTCACGCAGTACATCGGCGTGGCCCGCGTGCCGGGCCGTCTCCTCCAGGAGGTGCACGAGCACCCACCGGAGGTTCACGGGCGCCTCGTCGCCCACCTCCCGACAGGTCACATCGAGGCTGGGGGCCGCCGCCGCCACGGCATCGGTGCGTTGCCAGATCCTCGTGTAGGCGACGACCGCGTCCTGCAGTGTGCCTTCCGGCCCGACGGCGTCGCCCGGGATGTCGACGTCCTGGCCGGCGAACCGGTGGAGTATCCAGAGGGTTTCCGTACGCTCCATGTGCCTGATCAGCCACAGGAGGGTCGTACCGCTGCCGACGAACGTTCGCCGCGCCGCGTCGTCGTCGATGCCCGTCACCTTCCGCACGAGGGAGTGACGCTGGTACTGGAGCAGCGCGTGCAGGGTTTCCCGTTCGGAGCCCTCCAGCCGAGGGGGCTTCAGGTCAGACACGGCAACAGTTTATGTCTGTCGTCTCCGTGCTTCCGCCACCGGGAGCCCGTCCCGCGGGCGGGGTGAACACCCACCACCGGGTCGGATGCACCGGCGATCACGGCTCGACGGAGACCCACCGCCCGTCTAGTTTCGGGTGATTCCCGGGTGGCGGCAACACCCTCCGGCTCGCCACCGGCGTCCGCTGTCCGGTATCCGACGGGGCGGGCATCCGGGAACGATGAGGAGACGTTGCGATTCCCCATGCTCCAGCCACCTGCGAACGGCGAGTCAGCCGGTCGGGTGCCGTTCATCGAGCTCTTCTTCGACCTCGTGTTGGTCTTCGTGATCACCCAGGTGGCCCACCACATCGATGAGCAGCCGTCGTGGATGGCAGTCGCCGAAGCCGCGCTCCCCCCTGGCCGCCGTCTGGTGGATGTACCACGGATACGGATGGGCCACCAACGCCGTGACCCCGAACCCCTCTGTCCTCAGGATCCTGCTGGTCCTGGCCATGATCGGCTCCTTCCTCATGGGCCTCGAGGTGCCGACCATCGTGAAACGGGGCGGGTTCGTCTTCGCCACCGCCTTCCTGGCAGTGGTGGTGATCCACTTCGTGATCTTCCTGGCCACGCCCGAGCCCGGCTCGCGCTCGGCGATCATCCGCACCGTTCCCTTCAACGTCGCGCTCGGTGTCCTCATCCTCCTGGCCAGCTTCGTGGGCAGCCTCTGGAGCTGGATCCTGTGGAGCCTCAGGCTGGCCGCCGCCTACCTGTCGCCGATCCTCGGTCACATCCGCGGCTTCATGCTCGAACCGCGGCACTTCGTGGAACGTCACGGCTTCATCATCATCGTCGTCCTCGGTGAGGACCTGGTCGCCGTCGGCGTGGGCACCCGCCACGGTCCCACCACGCCCATCCTGGCGCTCAGCGTCGCCCTGGGGATCGCCCTGACGGCCGCGCTGTGGTGGATCTACTTCGACGGGGACGAAGTCGCGGCGGAGCGGGCGCTCTCGGTCGTGGATGGGGCGCGCCGGCAGACGCTGGCCTTCGCTGCATTCACCACCGCCCACCTGGTCATGATCTTCGGTGCTGTCTTTACCGCCGCCGGGGCCAGTGAGGCGATCCGGCAACCCCATGAGACCGTCCCCCTGCACCTGCTGGCATTCGGAACGGCGATCTTCCTGGTCGGTCACAGCCTCTTCCGTGGCATCCTGCGCACCGGTCCGGTGACGTCGCGCGCCGCCGGGGCGGTGGCCGCGCTGGTGGTCGGCCTGGTCCTGCCGGTGTCTGGGATCCACGAACTCGCCATCATGACGGCGCTCGTGGTCTCGGTCGTCATCCTCGACGACGCACTGATCCGTCGCCAGGTTTCCGAGACAGCCTGACGCTGAGCACCGTTGCCGCGTAGGTGATCGGTGGCATTGGCCGGGGCCGCTGCGACCCGACACCTGCCGCACCTGCCGCAGCCGGTGGCGGCGACTAGCGCAACCTACCGAGCCACGGCACGAAGCGCCCCGTACTGCGGGCGTACGCCAAGTACCGCTCACCGAGCGACGACCGAAGGTACGGCTCCTCGACGACCCGAGCCTCGACGTCCAGCCCGGCGCAGAGAACCGTCGCGCTCATGATCGTGAGGGCATTCGGGACGGCGACCGCGGCGGAGATGCCGACGAGCATCATCGACGAGAACATCGGGTTGCGCACGCAGCGGAAGGACCCCTCCGTCACCAGGTCGGTGCGTTCGTGCGGATCCACGCCAACCCGCCACGACCTACCCATGTCGCGCTGGGACCGGTACGTCCCGACCAGGCCGGCCAGTATCCCGACGAGACCGCAGACCCGTACGCTCGAGCGGGTCTCGGCGTCCGGCTCCGCCGCGACCACTCCCGCCACACCCACCACGACGGCGCCCGCGACCACCGCACTCGTCGCACGGGCAGCGAGGGATGACCCGCGACGAAGTCGGAGCCCCGTGTCACCTGTCGAGCGGTACTGGAGCCAGCTCTTCCACCCGAACGTGATGCCGTAGTAGGCCAACTCGAGCACGAGGGCCGCCCGGGCAACCGAGCGATCGGAGACACGCACGGATCGTGCCTCGTGCCGGGTGCCCTCTCCCCGGACAACGGGCTGATCGCCGGACCCGGGTGGGCCGACTCCGTTCACCGGGCCAGCGGACCAAGCACCTGTTCGGGGTGGCGGTAGGCCTTGATCTCGATGAGGTTCCCGCTCGGATCGGCGATCATCAGCTTCGCCTGCTCCGTGGGTTCACCTTCGTAGGAGACGGTGGGATCCTCCACGACCAGTGCACTGTCGGCGAGCCGGGCGGCTGTCGACTCCCACTCGTCCCACGGCACGGTCGCACCGAAGTGCCGGGTCCTGGGCATCGGTACCGTCACCGTGGACGGATCGCCCTGCAACGTCACCTGGGCGCCGAACACGAACGCGTCGACGAAGTTCTCGGTCCGTCGCCCGATCCGGGCGCCGAGCTCAGCGGAGTAGAAGTCCACCGCCTCCTGCAGGTCCCGCACGGGTATCGAGAGGTGGAAGATGGCCGCCACCGTCCCAGGATACCGACCCTCCTCAGCCCTCGGCGAGCGCCGCTCCCTCGCCCGCTCCGGTGGCCGGGTGCCGGTGCACCACGATGACAGCGATCACGGCGACCACCATCACGATGGCCAGCGCGATGAACGGGAACTCGCTGTAGGGAGCCGGCTGCCCCGGCTTGCACAACTCGACGAACGGCACGACGAGGGTGAGAGACCTGAGGACCGGAACCACCACGTGCCGCATGGTCGAGAACGATTCGCGGTGCCGTCACCACATGAACACGGGCAGCGAGGCCGTCGTCAGGAAGTAGACGAACAGGATCACGATCGTGCCCATGGTCGAGCACTCGGCGTAGAGCCCGACCGGGTCCATCGCTCCAGTGTCGCCGCCGACCAGGTGGGAGACCCACCAGGCCACGATGATGCCGAGGCCCACCGCAGCCATGACCAACAGCGCCACGACCGGGGTGTCGGTGCCCCGGCGGAGGCGGCCCAGCTGCGCCGGCAGGAGCCCGGTCCGTCCCCCGTCGAAGATCATGCGGGCCTGGGAGTTCGCCCCGGCGACCAGCGTGGCGAGCACCGACACGATGCCGGCCACCCACGCCGCCACCGCGGCGCCGCCGAGGTACTGGTCCGCCACCGAAAGGAACGGGATGGACGAGCGACCGATCGACGAGACGTCGTAGTCGAACCCGGTGACCGTGGCGTAGGCGAAGAACACGAAGAGGGCAGCCCCGATCGCCACGGAGATGTAGAGCGCCCGCGGTACGGTGCGCCGCGGGGTGCGGCACTCCTCGGCGAGGGCGGGACCGTTCTCCCATCCGATGAACATGTAGAGGGCGAGCGGGAACCCGGCCGACAGGCCGGTCAGGCCACCGGTGAGGTGCGCCCACGAGAACGGGATGGCCGAGAGATGGGAGCGCTGGTCGACCAGGACGGTCACGCAGACGATGACCATGATGGCCACCTGGACCAGCACGGCCACCCCCACCGCGGTGGTCGACAGCTTCACGCCGCGGATGGTCAGCCAGATGGCAGCCACGGTCAGGGCGACCGACAGCGGTCCCCACGGGAGGTTCCACGAGGTGTAGTGGGACAGGGTCAACGCCACCATCCCGCCCGACATCGTGAACACGCCGGCCATGGCGACCGTGTAGCCGACCGTGACCAGCAGGGCGGTGGCCACCCCGGCCCGCGCCCCCAGTGCGGTCTCCACGTACGTGATGAAGCTCCCGGCCGACGGCTCCGCCCTGGTGAACTCGGCCACGGTGAACGCCAGCAGGACGACGGCGACGCCCGCAGCCAGGATGGTCAGTGGTGCGGCGACGCCGGCCGTCACGGCGATCACGCCGAAGGCGAAGTAGAAGTCGATCCCCGGTCCGATGTTGGCGACCGTCGAGGCGGTCACGTCCGCGGTGCCCAGCTGGCCGGATCTGAGGTGCTCTCCGCTCTGGCTCACCGCATGTCCTTTGGCCAATTGCCGCCGATGACCCACCGTCGTGTGGCGCCCCCCGGGCCGGCCCTCCGGTCCACCGTAGGGCCGCCGGCCCGGGGGGTACATTACGTCGATGGAAGAGCTGAGCGCATCCGACATGGTCAAGGCCACGTCCGCACCCATTCACCAGATCGGTTCGGCGATCTACCTGAGCCAGGAGACCTTCGCCCGGGCCGCGGCCTGGGGATGGGCGAACCCGTTCGCCTTCTACTTCGCCGGGCGTGGCGGCGTCCTCGGCTCGCCCGATGCCGCGGTGGTCTCCTCGGCCATGGGCTTCTTCAATCCCGACGTCCTCACGCCGCTCTACGACGAGGGTGTCGCTGTGGCCGGGCCGCAGGGGGCGGCGGACCGCATGCTCGAGGCGACGGCGGCGTGGGGGCGGGACCACCTGGAGGGGGTCGAGGGCCTGTCCACCCTGGTCGAGCTCGCCGACCGACTGGTCGACGGCGCCGAGACATCGGCAGTGACCCTCTTCGCCGGCTGGCGGTCCCAGGCCCGGGTCGACGACGACCCAGGCCGCGCCGCCTAGCTGCTCCAGATCCTGCGCGAGTGGCGAGGTGCCTCGCACCTGGTCGGCACCACGGCGGTCGGGCTCTCGCCACTGGAGGCCGTCCTCACCAACGACGGCGCCGGACAAGCCACATTCTTCGGCTGGCGGGAGCCGTACCCCGACTGCACGGAGCTCGCCCCCGCTTGGCAGATGCCGAGCGGATCACCGACAAACTGTGCGAGCGGGATGTCGAGCGCACCCTCGCACCGTCCGAACGGGAGGCCGCCGCCGCGGCCGGGACCCCGGCGGCGG
>JBKQRT010000400.1:0-15400 GCA_052143895.1 Acidimicrobiales bacterium
GTCGTCGACCTCGAGGACGATCGGGGTCCACCCCGGGGTGGACCACCGCTGGTTGATTCGTTCCACGGTCGAGGCGACCTCGTTCTGGTAGGCGAGGTACTCGGGTAGGCCCTGTCGCGTCGGGTAGGCGAGTGCCACGAACACCACCCGCTCGCGGCGGTGGGGCTCGAGTTCGAGGAGCTCGTCGAAGGCCCAGAACCCACGCAGCAGGTTCTTCGACAGCTCCATCCGGTCGACCCGGACGATGACCTGGCGGTCTGCCCCGCCGACCTGCTCCTCGATGCGGGCTAGCGCCTCGGACACGCCCGGGTCGGCGGCCGAGGCGCGCAGCCGCTCGGGATCGGTGGAGAGGGGGGAGACGAAGGTGGGTTGCGGCCGGTCGGGGTCGGCGGGCGGCGGTCCGAGCTGCCGCTGCCCGGCCGAGTAGGCGGCGGCCCATCGACCGGTGTGGAAGCCGCATGCTCCGAAGCCGGCCATGGCCGAGAGCAGATCGGTGGCGACCGAGGTCGGCAGCATCCGGAGCACCGACGGATCGGCGAACGGGGTGTGGGTGAAGTGGACGGTCCGCAGGTCGGGGCGCAGGCCGGCGAGCTGGGACCCCATCAGGGCGAGGTGGTAGTCCTGGACGAGGACGCGCCCCCGAGCGGGTGCCACCTTGGCCACCCGCTCGGCGAACATCTGGTTGAGATCGCGATAGGCCTCCCAGGCCTCCATCCAGCGGTGGTCCGCCCGCGGCCGCCGGGGCGCGTCGAACAGGTGGTGGTGGCAGAACCAGAGCATTGAGTTCGAGACCACGTTGTAGGCCATGTTGTAGACGGACGGGTCCGGGTCGATCAGCTCGATCCTGAGCCCGTTGTCGGACATGAGCCCGTCGGTCGCGGCCACCCGGTCGGCGTCGTCGAGCGCACAGGCCACCCACGTGGCACCCCTGCCGGCGACCATGGGCCGGAGGGAGCCGGCCAGACCGCCACCCGTCGCACCCGCCACCGGATGCCCGTTCTCGAAGTGGAACGCGAGCGGGCCACGATTCGAGACGAGCACGGTGTCGGCGAGCGACCTGTCGCCCGCCTCCCGGGATCGTTCGGCGGCCATGGCTCGACGCTACCCCCTGGCACTGCGCCGAACCGGAGGGAGACGCCCCTTGACAAGAGAGTGAGTGAGCACTCACAATAGCGGCATGATGGTCTCCACCCGGCAGACGGCCGAGGAACGCCGCAGGGCCGTGCTGACCGCGGCCATCACCGAGTTCGCCCGGTCCGGGTACGCGGGTACCTCCACCGAGGCCATCGCCGCCCGCGCCGGCATCTCCCAGCCGTACCTGTTCCGCCTGTTCGGCACCAAGAAGGACCTGTTCGTCGCCACCTACGACCTGGTGGGTGGCCGCATCATCGACGAGCTCACCCGCGCCAGCGAGGGCCTCGAGGGGAACGAGGCGCTCGAGGCGATGGGCATCGCCTACGCCGAGCTCATGCAGGACCCCGAGCTGCTCGAGGTCCAGCTGCACGGGTTCGCCGCCGCCCCCGGCGACGCGGACATCGCCCGTAGCTGCCGGCGGACGTTCGAGGTGCTCCAGGAGGTGGTTCGCGCCCGGGCCCACGTCGACGACGAGCAGCTGCGGCAGTTCTTCGCCATGGGCATGCTGATCAACGTGATGGCCGCCATCGACCTGCGGTCGATCTCCGATCGCTGGGCGCAGAGCCTGTGCGAGATCCCGGAAAAAGCCGAGGCCATCAGTGCTGCAGCCCAGGCCATCGACGCGCATCGCCGCGCCGTCGGGGCCCCGACCACGGAGGTATCCGCATGACCGAGTCGCTTGCCACCCCACTTTTTTTGCGCCGTAGAACTAGTGATCACTCACATACGATCCCCGGCCGCACGGTGCTCCGGCGCCGCCCGGCGGACCGCAGCGGGCCCGACGGGACGGCCGCGGCCGGCGTCGCCGCCGGCGGACGCGATGGCTCCCCGGCCGTCCGGTCCCGGGCCGTCTGGGCGATCGTGGTCACCGGCCTGGCCCTGTTCATGGCCTCGCTCGACAACCTCGTGGTCTCCACAGCCCTCCCGGTCATCCGGGTCCACCTACACGCCGGCCTCTCCGGACTCGAATGGACCGTCAACGCCTACACGCTCACCTTCGCCGTCCTGCTGTTGTCGGCGGCGGCGATCGGTGAGCGGTTGGGGCGCAGGAGGATCTTCGTGCTCGGGATCGCCGTGTTCACCGCCGCCTCCGCGGCCGCCGCCCTGGCCCCGAGCATCGGCGTCCTGGTGGCGGCCCGGGCCGTCCAGGGCGCCGGGGGAGCGATGATCATGCCCCTGTCGCTGACCCTGCTCAGCGCGGCGGTCCCGCCGGAACGCCGGAACGTGGCCCTCGGGATTTGGGGTGCCATCGGGGGTGCGGCGGTGGCCATCGGGCCCCTGGTGGGCGGGGCGGTGACCACCGGCTGGTCGTGGCAG
Organism: Acidimicrobiales bacterium; assembly: GCA_052143895.1. GTDB lineage: Bacteria > Actinomycetota > Acidimicrobiia > Acidimicrobiales > RAAP-2 > Bog-756. Next base: position 2,452 of record JBKQRT010000400.1, read on the forward strand.
TACATCTTCTGGCTCAACGTGCCCGTCGGGATCGTGCTGGTCCCGCTGGCCTGGTGGAAGCTGTCCGAGTCACGCGGCACCCCGTCCCGGCTCGACCTGGTGGGCGTGGGGCTGGTCAGCGCCGGCCTCTTCGGCGTGGTCCTCGGCCTCGTGCGCGGCAACACCCACGGATGGGCGAGCACCTCGGTCCTCACCTCGTTCGCCGTCGGGACGGTGGCGCTGTGCGGGTTCATCGCCTGGGAGCTCCGGAGCGACCACCCGATGCTCGACCTCCGGCTCTTCCGCCTCCGCGGCTTCGCGGCGGTCAACATGACCGCCATGCTGTTCAGCTTCGGGATGTTCGGTTCGATCTTCTTCCTGACCCAGTTCCTCCAGACGGTGCAGGGTCTGAGCCCGCTGGCCGCCGGTGTGCGGGTCCTCCCGTGGACGGCCATGACCATGCTGCTGGCAGCGGCGGTCGGCAAAGCGGCCGAGCGGTGGGGGGCAAAACCGCTGGTCGTCGCCGGACTCGTCTTCCAGGCCCTGGGACTGACCTGGCTGGCCACGGTGACCACGCCGACGATCGCCTACACCGACCTGATGGTGCCCTTCGTGGTCTGCGGGGTGGGTATGACGCTCTTCTTCGTGCCCTTGGCCTCGCTCGTCCTCGGCGCGGTGCCCCGGTCCCTCGAGGGCGTGGCGTCGGGCGCCAACGCCGCCTTCCGGGAGCTGGGCGGTGTGCTCGGCATCGCCGTCCTCGGCGCGGTGTTCAGTGCCCACGGCGGCTACCGTTCGGGCCAGGATTACGTCGACGGGCTCACACCTGCCGTCTACGCCGGCGCCGCGGTGGTGGCCGTCGGAGCCCTCGCCGCCTTGGCCGTCCCCGGGCGACGTCGGCACGCGGCACGCTCCGGGGTTGCCGCCCCGCGTGCCGCCTCGGCCGACCCCGTGCCGGTGCCCGTCCCGCGGGTCCTCGCCGGCGAGTCTCTCGCTGTCCCCGAGCTGGTGCCGGCCGATCCGGGCCGCCGGCTCTGCGGGGCGTCCCCGCCCCGGGCCTGAACGACGCGTACCCGGGCGGTCGGGGTGCGCCGGGCGGGTCCGGCACACCGGGCGGTTCAGTCGGGAGCCGACCCGTCCCGGTGTGGGGCCCGGGCCAGCGCGGCACGGAGGACGTCGGTGGCCTGGGGACGGAGCTCGCCGAGGGGACGGTTGCGGTGCACACGGACCCCGAGGTCCACCTGGGCAATGGACTCGACGCCGAACAGGGTCGCCACGTCGATGAGCAGTGCCAACTCGACGGCATAGCCGTCGGCCAGCCCGCACTTCTCGAGCACCGTCCGCGGCGCAGCGGTCTCGCCGGCCAGGGGCTGCTCGACGGTCGCCAGCTGTGGGAAGAGCAGGTCGATGACCGGCTTCGCCGTCAGCTCGGTCACCCGGCCGCCGGCGTCCGGCACGCCGTGGAGCGGCCGCTGGTAGAACCCCTTCACCAGGCTGTACGACTCGTCGAGGAGCAGCGGCCCGAGCAGACCGGTCACGAAGTGGGGGCCGAAGTTGGTCACATCGGCGTCCACGAACACGAGCAGGTCCCCGTCGACCGCCCGGAGGGCCGACCGCATGGCCTGCCCCTTCCCGCCACCGGGGGTCTCGCCGGCGACGACCCGGGCACCGGCCCGCTCGGCGACGTCTGCGGTCCGGTCGGTGGAGCCGTCGTCGACCACCACGACCTCGTCGACCAGCGGGACGCCCCCGCCGCCACTGGTCAGCGCCGAGACGACCGAGTGCACGACGGGGCCGACGGTGGCGGCCTCATCGCGTGCCGGAATGCACACGGCAACGCGCCGGTCCCCCTTGGCCCCAGCCAGCGTGGCGCCGTCGAAGTGACCGCTCGGGTAGCGTCCGGCGAGCTCGCCGTCCGTGGGCGCGATTGCCATCTCGTCATCATCGCTCACGCGGACGCACCGGGTGGACGGTGCGGCCGATCCCGGTCGCGTCGTCCGCGGTCCGGGGGGCTGCATTGACGACGGCCGTCCCGTCGGCAAGACTGGATGCCATCATCCAGAGCGGCTGAGGGACCGGGCCCAGCGACGCCGCGGCAACCAGAGCGTGTCTCCGAACTGATCCTTCAGGACGGGATGCGTAGCAGGTGCCAATGCCCGAGCGATGAGGAGACAAACGTGGACTTCGTTTCTGGGCTGCGCTGTCGTGAGTGCGGCCGTGCCTATCCGGCCGAGGCGCTGCATGTGTGCGACTACTGCTTCGGGCCGCTCGAGGTGAGCTACGACTACGACCGGGTCGCCGCCACCATCACCCGGGAGCGGATCGAGGCCGGACCGCGCTCGATCTGGCGCTACGCCGACCTGCTACCCGTGGCCGATGCGCATCCCGTCGACCTCGGCGCCGGCTTCACCCCGCTGATCCGGGCCGATCGCCTGGCCGCCGAGCTGGGCCTGGGCGAGCTCTGGGTCAAGGACGACACGGCCAACCCGACCGGCTCGTTCAAGGATCGGGTGGTGTCGGTGGCCTTGACCAAGGCGCGGCAGCTGGGGTTCAAGACGGCCGCCTGCGCGTCGACCGGCAACCTGGCCAACTCGGTGGCGGCCCACGCCGCCCGGGCCGGGATGGACTCGGTGGTGCTCATCCCGCACGATCTCGAGGCGGCCAAGGTCACCATGACGACCGTCTACGGGGGGCGGGTCATCGCCGTCGAGGGCAGCTATGACGACGTCAACCGGCTCTGCGCGGAGCTGACCAGCGAGCAGCCGTCCTGGGCGTTCGTCAACGTGAACGTCCGCACCTACTACGCGGAAGGCTCCAAGACGCTGGCGTTCGAGGTGGCGGAGCAGCTGGGATGGCAGGCGCCGGACCACGTCGTGGTCCCGATCGGGTCGGGCAGCCAGTTGACCAAGGTGGCCAAGGGCTTCCAGGAGCTCTGGCGGGTGGGGATCCTCGACGAGGAGCCGTCGGTCCGGATCTCTGGTGCCCAGGCGGCCGGCTGCTCGCCGGTGGCCACGGCCTTCGCCGAGGGGACCGACGCCATCCGACCGGTCAAGCCGCACACCATCGCCAAATCGTTGGCCATCGGCAATCCCGCGGACGGCTGGTACGCACTCGATGCCATCCGCTCCTCGGGTGGCTCGTGCGCATCGGTCACCGACGACGAGGTGATCGACGCCATCCGCCTGTTGGCACGGACCGAGGGGATCTTTGCCGAGACGGCGGGCGGGGTGACCATCGCCACGCTGGCCAAGCTGGCGGCTGCCGGCGCCGTGCGTTCGGACGAGCGGGTCGTCGCGCTGGTCACCGGCCACGGCCTGAAGACGGTCGAGGCCCTGGCCGGTTCGGTGGGCCCGACCGCGACGATCCAACCCACGCTCGAGGCCTTCGACGCCGCCATGCGTGACAGCGTCGAGCCGACGACCGAACCGGCAGCGAGGAGCACACGATGAGCGTCAAGGTCCGAATCCCCACCCAACTGCGGACCCTCACCGGTGGTACGGGCGAGGTCGAGGTGGAGGGGTCGACGGTGGGCGATGTCCTGAAGGCGCTGGACGCCGCCCACCAGGGCTTTGCCGACCGCCTGTTCGACGAGAACGGTGGGCTGCGGCGCTTCGTCAACGTCTTCCTGGCCGACGAGGACGTCCGGTTCCTCGAGGGCCTGTCGACGCCGGTGCACGATGGACAGACCGTGTCCATCGTCCCGGCCGTCGCCGGGGGCTGAACGCGTCAAGGGGTCGCGTCCGACGGCCGGACCCGTGGGGTGTCAGGTCCCGAGACCGCGGAGGATGAAGTCGCAGGTGGCGGCGGCCACCTGCGCGGGAGGGTCGGGCAGGGGCTCGCCGGCTCGCACCGACATGGCACCGTAGATCTGCTGGCCGATGAGCGAGGTGGCGTGATCCGGGTCGATGTCCCGGAAGTTGTCCCGGGCCACACCGCCGACGTAGAGGTCGCGGATGAGACGTGCGATGTCGAGGCCGATGAGCGCCAGCTCGGTGCCCACCGCCTCGCCCCCCTGGTGCGTCGACCCCTGGGTCACCAGGGCCAGCCGGAAGAACGCAGGGTCGTCGTCGATCCGCTCGAGCATCCCCTGGATCAGCCGCTCGAGCCGGTGGGCGGGCGTCGCATCCTCCTCCCAGGTGTGGGCGATGTCGTCGAGCAGCTGGTTATGCATGCCCTTCAAGCACGCCCGGAGCAGCTCGTCCCGGTTGGCGAAGTAGACGTAGACGGTCGAGCGGGCCACGCCCGCCTCGGCGGCGATCTCGTCCATCGGCACGTCGGTGGTCCCACGCTCGCCGAAGAGACGACGGGCCACGGCGATGACCTGGTCGCGGCGGAAGTCCCGGATGACCTCCTTGAGATTGTCCGGCGACTTGCGGGCCACCGTCTAGGAGACGCGCCCGGCGGTGGGGAAGCTGACCGGAATGTGCTTCACGCCGCTGATGAACGGCGACTGCAGGCGCTCGACCTCGCCGTCGAGCTGGATGTCGGGCATCCTGTCGAGCAGGTGCTCGAACATGACCCGGATCTCCATGCGGGCGAGGTTGGCTCCCAGGCAGAAGTGGGGACCCCCGGCGCCGAAGGCCAGGTGAGGGTTGGGGTTGCGGGTGATGTCGAACCGCTGCGGGTCGTCGAAGACGGCCTCGTCCCGATTGGCCGAGATGTGGAAGAACACCACCTTGGTGTCTTCCTCGATGTGCTGGTTCCCCAGCTCCACGGCGCATGTGGTCTGGCGGCGGAAGTTCATGACCGGGGTCACGAAGCGGAGCATCTCCTCGACGGCGCTGGGGAGGAGGGACCGGTCGTTGCGGAGCAGCTCCCACTGGTCGGGATGCTCGAAGAACGCGGCCATGGCTCCGGAAATGAGATTGCGGGTGGTCTCGTTGCCGGCCACGGTCAGAAGGAGGAAGAACAGCTCGAGCTCGAAGTCGGAGAGCTTCTCGCCCTCCACCTCCACCTCGGTCAGGACGCTCATCAGGTCGTCACGTTGATCGGCCCGCTTGACGGCGAACAGCTCGGACGCGTACGCGTACAGCTCCATCGCCGCGAGCTGGGCCACTTCGCCGGCGGTCTGGTATTCGGGGTCCTGGTTGCCGATCATCCGGTTGGACCAATCGAACATGCGATGGCGGTCCTGGTCGGGAACGCCCAGCAGCTCGGCGATCACGGTCAACGGGAGCTCGGCCGCGATGTCGGTCACGAAGTCGGCGGTACCCTTCTCGATGACCGAGTCGATGATGTCATCGGTGGCGGCGTGGATGCGGTTGTGGAGCTGGTTCACCATGCGGGGGGTGAAGCCCTTGTTGACCAGGCGCCGGTAGCGGGTGTGGAGCGGCGGGTCCATGTTGAGCATGACCAGCTGCTGCTGGGCCAGGTCCTCCTCGGCCAGGTCCCAGATGAAGGTCGCCTTCCGGTGCGACGAGAAGTGCTCGTAGTCGCGGTTGACCGTGGTGCAGTCGGCATGGGAGGTCACCGCCCAGAATCCCGGGCCGTCCGCCTCCTCCTGCCACCAGACCGGTGCGTTCTTTCGCAGGAAGGCAAACCACTCGTGGGGCACCTCACGGGCGAATGGCCGGGGGTCGGTGAGGTCGATGTCGTCGAAGTCGATGCCGCTGATGTCGATCTCTGTGTCCGGCACGTCGGATGCCCCCTCCATCTTCCCGGACACAATGTCCGACGAAATGGATCGTACGTCCGGCCACTCCGGACTGTCAATGTCCTGGGGAAGTCCCGGTTACCCCTGAGCGGGAGGGGGGACTCCCTGCGGTTGCTGGTCGGCTCTGCCCGCCCCGCCGAGGCCGCCACCGGCCGGGGAGGCAGAGCGGCCACGTACTCCCGTCGTCCCGCGACCCGGCGTGGTCCGCCGCTCGGGCGACTCAGGAGACCTTGCAGGGCGAGACCGCCAGGATGGCGGCGGGGATCGAGGTGCTGCTGCAGACGCTCGAGGCGGTTGCCCGGACCCAGGTGCCATTGGTCGCCTGCAGGAGGTAGGCCGCCGCGAAGCTCCCGTGGATCATCGACCCGGCAGCGCAGCCATGCGCACACTGGAAGGTGACGACCTTGTCACCGGCAGGGAGCGCCGCCGCGCGCCGACGCATCGGTCCAGCCTCACCTTACCCTCGAGCCCGTCCGTCAGCCGGACATCGTGAAACCTCTCCGGCGCTGTAGGCAACATGAGCGATCGCCGCGGCACTGACCCGCCCCTCGGGCGGAGCCGGTGAAGAGCGATCAGGTCACGCGTTCCAGTCGACCGTCCCGTCTATGATCACCCGGGGCTCCTCGGTGAGCACGAAGTCGAGACGGTCGGTGTCGAGGAACTTCGGGAGGTCCTCGAACATCTGGGGCGAGTCGACCTCGCTCATGTGGGCGTGGTACTCGTCCATGGACGCGAACCACTGGACGGTGACCCCGTCGTAGCCGGAGCGGTCGTCATCGCCCCGGTAGTCGGTGAGAGGCCGGGGGTTCTGCTCGTAGCGGATGACGTGGCTCCCGCACTTGCTGTTGACGATCAGTGGGGCGTGATGGTCCTTCCAGTAGGCCTGGAACTCCGCGGGGGTCATCCCCTCCCGGCGTTTTAGCAGGCAGGTCAGCTTGATCATTCGGCGGACTCCTCCCCGTCGCGTGCTGTGCGGGCCGATGCTATTGGCAAACCGGTGAGGGGATCGGATCCGATGCGGTCCCGCCCGGCCCGGCGAGACGACGATCCTCAGCGCCCGACCTTGGCGCAGAAGAGGTCGGTCACGTAGGGAAGGTCGATCGGCTCGCCGAGTGTCGCACCGAACTCGCGCACCGAGCCGAGCAGTGCCTCCCGCTGGTCGTCGGGCAGGACCTGCACGTAGCTCCGGGACGCCACCTGCTCGACGAAGGTGTCCAGGTCCAACCGCTGGACGAACGAGAACGCGGTCCGCTGCACCGGGCCGAACAGCCCGCTCCGGTCGATGTCGGCGCCGAAGTCCTTCCCCATCGGATAGGGCTGGCAGCGATCCCACTTGCTGCGCCGGGCGAGCTCGGCGACCATCGGGTCGGACTCGTCGCGTTCGTTCCACACGAGGGCCAGCCACCCCCCGGGCCGCAGTACCCGGGCGATCTCGGGAAGGGCGCGCGAGGGCTCGAACCAGTGGAATGCCTGGGCCACGACCACGGCGTCCATGGTGGCTGCGGCGAGCGGGACCATCTCGGCGGTACCCCCGACGAGGGCGACACCGGGGACCGCCCGGCGGAAGGCCTCGCGCATCGACGCCGACGGTTCGACGGCCACACACCGGGCGCCGAGGGCCTCCAGCTGCCGGGTGAGCTTGCCGGTCCCGGCCGCGAGGTCGAGCACGAGCGTGCCCCGGGTGATCCCGGAGGTGGCCTCGAGGTGGGCCACTGCCGCGTCGGGGTAACCGGGCCGGGCCCGCTCGTAGACGTCCGAGGCGGTCTCGAACCCGGCTCGGCCGAGCGTGGCTCGATCAGGGGCCGGCGGGAGCTCGACGGGCACGCGCCAACTCTACGACGCGTCTTCTCGGAACCGACGGGCTCCGACCGCGATCCCCGACCGGCGTGGGCGCGCCGATCCGGAGCCGCCATCGCCCGTCCGCCATCGCCGGGATCGCCGACTGAGCGGGGGATCAGCTACCGTCGGGAAGTGACTGCAACCAACCGGGGGAGCGGCCGCGCGTCGGGCCGAACGCCTCCGATTCCTACCGGTGCTCCGCCGCCGGCACCGTCCGGGCCCCCACCCCGCACCCACGGGAGATCGACCCGCGGACCCAGGCGCTGGCTCAACTCAGCCATCCACGCGGCATGGAGGTGGACGGCATCCCACGGCGCGGTCGGCCCCGGAAGCGCGCTCGCCGACGGGTTCGGTGCGTTCGGCGAAGGCAGCTGCCTGGCCTTCCCGCCCGGGGCGATCTTCGGTGAACGCTGGATCCGCATCGGCAGGGACAGCCTCGTCGGTCCCGGCGTGAGCATCTCGGCCGGCATGGTCCCCGGGCAGCAGATGGTGACCGATCCGGTGGTCAGCATCGGCGACCGGTGCATCATCGGCCGGGGGAGCCACATCGTCGGGCACTTCAACCTTGTCATCGGTGACGACGTCCAGACCGGTCCCTACGTGTACATCACGGACCAGAACCACGGCTACCGCGATCCCGGCGAGGTCGTGCGCGTGCAGTGGCCCCACGACGTGCCCGTGCGGATCGGGTCCGGCAGCTGGCTCGGGACCGGCGTGGTGATCCTGCCCGGGACGGAGCTGGGCAGGAACGTGGTGGTGGGTGCGGGTGCCGTGGTCCGGGGCGTGTTCCCCGACCATTGCGTCATCGCCGGGGTGCCGGCCCGGATCGTCCGGCGCTACGTGCCGGGGTCGGGATGGGTGACGGGCGGCGGTTCGGGGGCCGCCGAGGGCACGGGAACTGGCGCCGGTCGCCGGGGGCCGGACGACACCTCCGCGCCGGCATCCCCTGGCGATCCGGCGGCGTCGTCCGCTCCTGCGCCGTCCCCCGTGACCGGGCGACCGTCGGCGGACGCAGAGTCGGCAGGCCCCTCCGCCGGCAGGTTGCCGAGCCCGTAGCGCCGCACCACCTCGGCCGCCTCCTCGCGTCCCTGGGCGATGAGCTCCTCGGTGGTGGAGAAATCGTCGAAGTCGCGGATCGCCCCCTCGTTCCCGCTGCACACGATGACCTCCACCCCCGGAGGCAGCAGCGCCAGGTCCCGCGCGAACCGCGCGTGGACGGAGATCAACAGGGCGTTGAGCATCGCCTCGACCGGTCGCTTCGGCAGCACCGGCTGGTAGACGGGCGTGCCGCAGAGCAGCACGACGATCCGGGTGGCCCCGGCGTCGATGGCCCGGCGAATCGGCACGTTGTTGACCACCGCACCGTCGATGAAGCGCTCGCCGTCGATCTCCACCGGCGGGAAGATGGCCGGGATCGCCATGGAGGCGAGCACGGCCTCCGCCACCGGGCCGTAGGTGAACCACCGCTCACGCCCGTCGGCCACGGAGGTGGCCACGACCTCGACGGGGATGGCCGCTTCCTCCAGCCGGTCGAAGGGGACGCCGTCTTCGATGATGCTGCGGAGCCCGCTGTTGGCGTAGACCGAGTCGCGTTGCTGGAAGTAGAGCCACGGGCCGTGCAGCCTGCCCTGCGGGTACACGTTCTCGCGGGTCAACCCGAGCCAGATCTGGGTCATGCGATCGACGCCCTCCCGGGTGGGGTCGCCGGCGAATGCGGTGCCGTTGACCGCTCCCACCGACGACCCGTAGATGCGGTCGGGGACGAAACCGTGCTCGGTGAGCACCTGGAGCATGCCGATCTGGGTGGCGCCCCGTGTGCCTCCGCCCGCCAGGACCAGGGCGGTGAGGCCCCGGTCCTCCTCGTCCTCGTCGCCGCCCTCGGCATCGACGTCCGTGGCGGTGACCCAGCGCGCTCTGGCCACCGCCGCCCGTTGGAACGTGAAGCGGACCACCAGTACCAGGAGCACCACGGTGACCACCACGAACAGGCCGAAGACGATATCGAAGAGGGCGGTCGCCGCGGCGGGGATCATCGAGACAGAGGCTACCTGCGGCCGTCCGGTGGTCGGTTGCTGATACACCCTCCCTGCACACTGGCGGCATGCTGGTGGTGGAACGAGATCACCCCCTCGGAGGCCGGGAAGGGGCGGGTGATCGACAGGTGCCGGGTCCCGGCGTCGCAGACGGCAGTCGTAGCTTCGATGGCCGGAACGGCGGCCGTCCGGCACTCGGTGCGTCGACGCCCCGGCGCCACCGTGGCTGGCAGCCCCTGGCCGGCGACCAGCTCCTCGAGCGGCTCCGGGTCACCGGCCGGCCACGCCCGACCGCCGATCCCGAGCTGGCTCACCGGCTCCGTCGCGGCATCGAGCACGATCTGACGTTGGGCGGGGGTCCCACGGGTCGCCGGCCGGCGCCGACGGTGGTGGTGACCAAGGACCGCCTGCGCCGTGCGCTGGCGTGCGGCGCCCACCACCCGATGGGCGAGTTCGACGAACCGCAACCGACCACCGCCCTCGCCTGCGGGGCCCTCGTCGACGTCCTCTTCCGTCAACTGGTCACTGTGGGTTCGTTCGACGATCCGATGGCCGACGGGCTGGCCGCACTGGCCATCGACGATCGCAACCAGCGCCTCGTCTCCTGGATCGAGACGCTCCCCGCGCCGGCGCGTCGGGAACTGGCCGCCGAGGTGGAGCGCCAGGCCGACGGGCTGCGCCGCCGTTGGCCCGGACTCGAACCGTCCTGGCTTCCCCGCACGCAGGAGGCCCTGCGGGCCGAGCTGGCCGGTGGAGCGGTCTCCCTCTCGGCCAGGGTCGATCTGGCCATCGGCGGACCGGCCGAGGGTGAGGCGTCGGTCGCCTTCGTCGAGGTCACGTCCGGGATGCGCCGGGCCGAACACCGCGCCGACCTCCACTTCTACGCACTGGTGGAGACGCTCCGGCGCAGCGTGCCTCCGTTCGTCGTGGCCACGTACTACACGAGGACCGGCGAGCTCGACGTGGACCCCGTGACGGAGGAGCTGCTGGTGTCGGCGGCCCGGCGGACCAGGGCCGGGGTTCGCACCCTCTGGGAGCCGGCCAATGGGGTGCACCGGTCCGGGGGACGATGAGCGCTACCGACGAACGGACCCGCGCCCTCACCGCCGCCGCGTCCGCCTCGGTGGGCGACGGCGGGCGCGCCCGGCTCCGCGACCGGCTCGTCGCCGGTCTGCCGCCCGTCGTCGAGCGACTTCCCGCCGGTCATCAGGTGGTCGTCACGCTGTCCCTGCTCCGACGGGCCCAGGCCGACCCGGAGTCACTCGGTACCCCCGACGAGCCGTTCGCGTGGAAGCCCGCCTTCGTTCGCCGCTCGCTGGGACTGGCCGTGGTGGACGCCTGCGCCACCGGCAGGTACCGGTCGCCGGCGGAGGCCGTCGGCCCGGTCGTGGCCGACGCGGTGGCCGAATGGCGTCGGTCCGGATGGCGGACGTTCCACTGGGAGCCGTGGTTCGCCGGGTTGGCCGCGGGTGCCAGGGCGGTGGTGGAGGCGGACGCGCTGACCTGGGCCACCTCGGTCTGGTCGTCCTTCGACTGGCGGGCGTTGGGCCGCGCGCCCCGCATCGGAGGGGCCGACGACCAGTGGGTGTGCCCCGCGGCCCGGACCCTGCGGCTCAAAGGCCGAACGGAGTTGCGGATCCCGGTTGCCGGTGCAGGAAGCGGTCCGCGGCCGGGCATCCCGCAGACGGCGCTCGTCTCGGTGTCCGGCGGTGCGCCGGCCCAGGGTTGGGACGAGGAGCTCGCCTTCCTGGCGCTGGTGGCCGGCCTGCGATCCCCGTCACGGCCCGTGCCGACCCGGGCCATGGGCCTGTGGCCCGACGCCGGTGCCCACCGCACGGTGGAGGTCGACGAGCGGGCGCTCGGTGCCGCCGTGCGTCGGGTGGAGGCCACCCTGGCTGCGGTGGTCGAGGCGCGGTTGGCGACGACGATGCCCTGACCCGGCGGCTACAGCCACCCGGACGACCCGTGGCCCACCGGGCGGACGCGCCACCCGCCCCGGGGTCGCCTCAGAAGAGCGCCCTGGCCGCCTTGGCATCGGGCTTGCCGGCCGCGGTGAGGGGGATCTCGTCGACCGCCAGGAGCTGGCGGGGCAGCTTGTACCCGGCGATGCGGTCCCGACAGTGCTCCCGGAGGTCCTCGAGGGACGGGCTCGCCAAGCCCGGCCGGGCGTGGAGCACCACCGCCACCCGCTCCCCGAACCGCTCGTCGGGGACGCCCACCACGATGGCGTCGTACACGGCCGGATGGCTCTTGATCGCCGCCTCGACCTCCTCGGGGAAGATCTTCTCCCCGCCCGAATTGATCGATGCCGAGCCCCGGCCGAGCACGGTGATGGTGCCGTCGGGCTCCACCGAGGCCAAGTCGCCGGGGATCGACCAGCGCACACCGCTCGCGTCGACGGGGAAGGTGACGGCCGTCTTCTCCTCGTCCTTGTAGTAGCCGAGCGGAATCCGCCCGGTCCGCGCCAGGTGGCCGATCCGCCCATCGCCGGGGCGGAGCGGGCGGAGGTCGTCGTCGAGCACCGAGGTGTCGTCGCTCATCACGAAGCGGGGCCCGGCGACGCCCTCGTCGACCGCCCCCTGTGCACCGCTCTCGCTGGAACCGAACCGGTCCATGATCATGACGGTGGGCAGCTGCGCCTTGAGCTCGTCCTTGACAGTCTTCGACAGCATCGCGCCGCCCGATCCGATCACGGCCAGGGTGGAGGTGTCGTAGGTCCCGGGAGGTGCCGTGGCGAGGGCATCGGCCAGCGGACGGGCCATGGCGTCGCCGACGAGCCCGAGCGAGACGACTCCCTCGTCCCCGACGAGGCGCCACAGCGTGTCGGGGTCGTAGTGGTGGCTCGTGTAGAGCACGACTGTGCCCCCCATCATGAATCCGTTCCACATCACCCACTGCGCGTTGCCGTGCATGAGTGGGGCAACGACCAGCATCACCACCCGCTTGGCGTCGTCGGTATCGAGCCGGCCGGCCAGCTCCTCGGCGTCGGTGATCGGTTCGGCCCCCCATCCCCCTCCACCCATGGCCGTGAAGAAGATGTCCTCGTGACGCCAGAGCACCCCCTTGGGCATGCCGGTGGTCCCGCCGGTGTAGAGGACGTAAATGTCGTCGGGCGACCGGGGCCCGAAGTCCCGCACCGGCGATGCGGACCCCAGAGCCTCCTCGTAGGGGACGGCCGACGGCAGCTGGTCGGGCAGCCCCGAGTCGTCCTCGAGGAGCACGAGGTCGAGCGGCCGGGCCAGCGGCTCGCCGTCGAGGGAGTCGGCGACCAGCGGCCCGAGGGCCCGCTCGAAGACGAGCAGGTCGAGATCGGCGTTCTCGATGACATAGCGGAGCTCCGGTGCCACGTAGCGGTAGTTGAGGTTGACCGGCACCGCCCGCGCCTTGTAGCAGCCGATCATCGCCTCGGCCCACTCGGCCCGGTTGTAGGCAAGGATGCCGACGTGGG
>JBKQRT010000401.1:0-4913 GCA_052143895.1 Acidimicrobiales bacterium
CGGAAGTAGAACTGCGGACGGTAGTTGGTGAAGAACGGCTTGTGCCGGCCACCCTCGTCCTTGTTCAGCACGTAGACCGTGGCCTCGAACTTGGTGTGGGGCGTGATGGAGCCGGGCTTGCACAGCACCTGGCCGCGCTCCACGTCCTCCTTCTTCGTGCCGCGCAGCAGGGCGCCGATGTTGTCACCGGCCCGACCCTCGTCGAGGAGCTTGCGGAACATCTCGATGCCGGTCACCGTGGTCTTCTGGGTGTCCCGGAGGCCGACGATCTCCACTTCCTCACCCACCTTGACGATGCCCTGCTCGACCTTGCCGGTGACCACGGTGCCGCGGCCGGTAATCGACATCACGTCCTCGATCGACATGAGGAAGGGCTTCTCCACGTCGCGCTCGGGCTCGGGGATGTAGGTGTCGACCGCCTCCATGAGCTCGAGGATCTTGGGCGTCCACTCGGGGTCGCCCTCCAGTGCCTTGAGCGCGCTGACCCGCACGATGGGGGTGTCGTCGCCCGGGAACTCGTACTCGTTGAGCAGCTCGCGGACCTCGAGCTCCACGAGGTCCAGCAGTTCCTCGTCGTCGACGGTGTCGGCCTTGTTGAGGGCCACCACGATGTAGGGGACGCCCACCTGGCGGGCGAGGAGCACGTGCTCACGGGTCTGGGGCATCGGGCCGTCGGCGGCGGACACCACCAGGATGGCCCCGTCCACCTGAGCGGCGCCGGTGATCATGTTCTTGATGTAGTCGGCGTGGCCCGGCATGTCGACGTGGGCGTAGTGCCGATTGGGCGTCTCGTACTCCACGTGGGCGATGGAGATGGTGATGCCGCGCTGCTTCTCCTCCGGCGCCTTGTCGATCTGGTCGAACGGCGTGAAGTTCGTCGTCGGGTCGTTGTCGTGCAGGACCTTGGTAATGGCCGCGGTGAGCGTCGTCTTCCCGTGGTCGATGTGTCCCATCGTTCCCACGTTCACGTGGGGCTTCGTGCGCTCGAACTTCTTCTTGGCCATGGCTGGGGTAATGCTCCCTGATCTCGGACGGTACCCCCTCGGGCCCGCCACGACGCAGGCGGTTGCCTGTCGTCATTCCTCGTCTGTCGGTGGTGCTGCGTTGTTGCTGGTTGTCGGTGCTGCTCTGTGTTTCGGGCTACTGCACGGTGTGTGTCGGCTTACTGCATGGAGTGGCACCTGGGCTTCCGGCACCTGTGCTCGGTGGCCCGGGTCCTGCTGCGGCCCATCCGCCGATCGTCCACGCTTCGTCTACTCGCCGCGCGCCTTGGCGATGATCTCCTTGGCGATCGACTCGGGAACCTCATTGTACGCGTGGAACTGCATCGAGTACGTGGCCCGACCCTGAGTACGCGAGCGCAGGTCGGTAGCGTAGCCGAACATATCGCTGAGCGGTACCTGCGCCCGGACGATGTGGCTGTTGCCCCGCTGCTCCATCCCCTCGACCTTGCCCCGGCGGGACGAGAGGTCGCCGATCACGTCGCCCATGTAGACCTCGGGCGTGGTCACCTCGACGGCCATCACCGGCTCGAGGAGCACGGGATCGGCTAGGTTGGCGGCCTTCTTGATGGCCATCGACCCGGCGATCTTGAACGCCATCTCGGACGAGTCCACATCGTGGTACGAGCCGTAGGTGAGGATCACCTTGATGTCCACCGTCGGGTACCCGGCCAGCACGCCGGAGGTGATCGACTCCTTGATGCCGGCGTCGACCGAGGGGATGTACTCCTTCGGGATGACCCCACCGGTGATCTTGTCCTCGAACAGATAGCCACCCCCAGGGCCGGTGGGCTCCAGGGTGATCACCACGTGGCCGTACTGGCCCTTGCCGCCGGTCTGGCGGATGTAGCGCAGCTCGACCTTCTCGACCTTCTTGCGCACCGTCTCGCGGTAGGCCACCTGGGGCTTGCCCACGTTGGCGTCCACGTTGAACTCGCGGAGCATCCGGTCCACCAGAACCTCAAGATGAAGCTCGCCCATCCCCGAGATGACCGTCTGGCCGGTCTCCTCGTCCGACTGGACCCGAAAGGTCGGGTCCTCCTCCGACAGGGAGAACAGGGCCTTGGACAGCTTGTCCTGGTCGGCCTTTGTCTTCGGCTCCACCGCGACGTGGATGACCGGCTCGGGAAAGGTCAGCGACTCGAGGACGACCTGGTCGTCGGGGTCGCACAGGGTGTCGCCCGTGGTGGTCTGCTTGAGGCCGACCGCGGCCACGATGTCGCCGGCGTAGACCGCATCGAGGTCCTCGCGGGTGTTGGCGTGCATCTGCAGGAGCCGGCCCACCCGCTCCTTGCGGTCCTTGGTCGAATTGATCACGCCGGATCCCTTGGTCAGGGTGCCCGAGTAGACCCGCAGGTAGGTGAGCTTCCCGACGTAGGGGTCGGTCATGATCTTGAAGGCCAGGGCGGAGAACGGCGCGGTGTCGTCCGGCGGGCGCTCGACGGTGACGCCCTCCTTGCGGGGGACGGTACCGATGGTCGGCGGGATGTCGAGCGGGCTCGGGAGGTAGTCGACCACCGCGTCGAGCATCGGCTGGACGCCCTTGTTCTTGAAGGCCGACCCGCAGAGGATGGGGACGGCATGGCTGCCGAGGGTGGTCGTGCGGATGGCCCGCTGGAGGTCCTCCGGCGTGATCTCCTCGTCGCCCAGGTACTTCTCCATGATGATGTCGTCGTAGTTGGACACGACGTCGATGAGGCGGTGGTGGGCCTCCTCGGCCGCATCCTTGAGGTGGGCCGGGATCTCCTCGACGGTCCACTCCTCACCCATGCCGTCGTCCCACACCAGGGCCCGCATGTGGACCAGGTCCACCACGCCCCGGAAGTCGCCCTCGGCGCCGATGGGCAGCTGGATCACCGCCACCACCGCGTCGAGGCGGTCCTTGATCATCTCCACGCACTGGTCGAAGTCGGCGCCGGTCCGGTCCATCTTGTTGATGAAGCAGATCCGGGGGACCTCGTACTTGTTGGCCTGGCGCCACACCGTCTCGGTCTGGGGCTCCACGCCGGCCACGGCGTCGAAGACGGCCACGGCGCCGTCCAGCACCCGCAGCGACCGCTCGACCTCCACGGTGAAGACCACGTGGCCTGGGGTGTCGATGATGTTGATGACCGTGTCCCGCCACATGCAGGTAGTGGCTGCCGAGGTGATGGTGATGCACCGCTCCTGCTCCTGGACCATCCAGTCCATGGTGGCGGCGCCCTCGTGGACCTCGCCGATCTTGTAGTTCTTCCCCGTGTAGTAGAGGATGCGTTCGGTGGTGGTGGTCTTGCCCGCGTCGATATGGGCCATGATCCCGATGTTCCGGGTCTTGGCCAGGGGGTGGTGGCGGGTGCTCGCTTCAGCCATGGTTGTTCAGCTCTCGGGTCGTGCTCGTACGTGGTGCCCGTTGCCAGCGTAGGGGCCGCGGGGCCCGCTCCTACCAGCGGTAGTGGGCGAAGGCCTTGTTGGACTCGGCCATCTTGTGCAGGTCCTCGCGGCGCTTGGCCGCGGCGCCGATGCCGTTGGCCGCGTCGCGGATCTCGTTGGAGAGCCGCTCGGCCATGGTCTTCTCCCGACGCTGCTGGGAGTAGCCCACCAGCCACCGGATGGACAGCGTGGTGGCCCGGCGGGGGCGGACCTCGACCGGCACCTGGTAGGTGGCGCCGCCGACCCGGCGGCTCCGGACCTCGAGCTCGGGGCGCGTGTTCTCCACCGCCTTCTTGAGCACGGCGACCGGGTCGTTGCCCGACTTCTCCGCCACGTCGGACAGGGCGTCGTAGACGATGCGCTCGGCCAGGGTCCGCTTGCCCCGGCTCAGGACGCGGTTGACCACCTGGGTGACCAGGACCGAGTGGTAGACGGGGTCGGGGGTGAGCTCACGGCGGACGGCAGGACCTTTGCGGGGCACGTCAGGACTCCTTCTTGGCGCCGTAACGGCTACGGGCCTGGTTCCGCTCGCGGACGCCCGATGCGTCGAGCGTGCCGCGGATCACCTTGTACCGGACACCGGGGAGGTCCTTCACCCGGCCCCCGCGGACCAGGACGATCGAGTGCTCCTGGAGGTTGTGGCCTTCGCCCGGAATGTAGGCGGTGACCTCGAGGCCACTGGTCAGGCGGACCCTGGCCACCTTGCGGAGGGCGGAGTTCGGCTTCTTCGGGGTGTGGGTGTAGACGCGGGTGCACACGCCCCGGCGCTGGGGCGCCCCCCGGAGGGCCGGGGTCTTCGACTTGGTCGGCTTGGTAGCCCGGCCTTTGCGGACGAGCTGGGAGATCGTGGGCACGCGTTACCTCTAGCTAGTGGACTGCGGGGATACTTCGGGACTCACTCGGACTGCTCAGATGCACTGCAGCCGGCTGCGCTGCAGGTCAGACGAACTACGGGCGGGCACGGCGGACCGTGGGCGCGCAGCCGCAAGCAGCCAATGCTACGGCATCCCCGACGACCGGGCAAGCGCGGCCCCGGTCACCGGGCCGGTATGGGAGGTCCGGTCCGTCGGGGGCCGCACGGGCCCCCGACGTCCCCGATCGCTCAGGCGCCGGCCTCGAGCGGGCCTTCCGTGGCCGCCGGGCCCTCCGGTCCGTCACCCAGTTCCTCGGGGGTCGGGATCGTGCCCAGCCAGCTGGCGTCGATCTCCGAGCTGAAGCCGCCGAGCGAGGCGTCGCCACCGGTGTCACGCAGCCAGGCGGCCAGGTCCTCGGTACCGGCGTCGCCCTCGGACCCGAGGGCCCAGAACGGCATGGCCTCGGCGCCGGGCATCTCCAGCTTGATGTCCCGGTACCGCTCCATGCCCGAACCGGCCGGGATGAGCTTGCCGATGATGATGTTCTCTTTGAGCCCGTAGAGCTGATCCGACTTGCCCTCGATGGCGGCCTCGGTCAGCACCCGGGTCGTCTCCTGGAAGGAGGCGGCGGACAGCCAGCTCTCCGTGG
>JBKQRT010000402.1:0-31623 GCA_052143895.1 Acidimicrobiales bacterium
GCCATCGGGCGCCTGTTCCTGACGCACCAGCGGGCACTGGAGACCCTGTCGGGAGCCCTCATCGTGGTGTTCGGGTCGGTCCTGGTGGCCATGGCCGCGGGGGTCGCGCTGCCGGCGCCACTGTCCGGCGAGCATCGGTTCGTGGTCCGGCCCTCGGTGCTCGGGGCCTGGGCCCCCCCGGTCATGGGGATGGCGTTCGCGTTTGCCTGGACGCCGTGCATCGGTCCGGTGCTCGGCAGCGTGCTCACCCTCGCCGCCGGAAACGGGGGATCGGCCGCCGGCGGGATCGCCCTGCTGCTGGCGTACTCGCTCGGCCTCGGGGTCCCGTTCCTCCTGTGCGGCGTGGCCTTCGGGCGGATGACCGACCTGATGTCGCGGGTGCGGGGCCGGCTCCGCCTGGTCGATCTGGTGGGTGGCGCCGTGCTCGTCGTGTTCGGGCTGCTGCTGCTGACCGGCCACGTCGCCGTCTTGTCGGACACCATCGCCAATTGGCTGCGTGACCTGCACCTCAACCGGCTGTCGACGAGCTGACCCGCCTGCACGGCCCCTGGCACCCGGTCCGGCCGCGGTCACCGGGCCTCCGGGGCTGTGCCCCGCCTGGCTCCTGGTCCCGGTCCCTCGTAGCATGTGCAACGGCTATGGCCCCTTCAGCCCCTCCCCTCCCAGCGGTGTTTCTCCAGGACGCCGTCGCGCTTTCTGGGCGGTTCCCCCTCCTGGCCGGCGTCGACCTGTCGGTCGGCGCGGGCGAGACCGTGCTGGTCGAGGGCCCGAACGGCGCCGGCAAGACCAGCCTCCTGCGGGTCTGCGCCGGACTCGTGCCCCTCACCTCGGGCCAGGTGTCGGTGCTCGGCCTCGACCCCGTGCGCCATCGCCTCCAGGTCCGCCGCCGGACCGGCCTCCTCTCCCACGCCTCCCACCTCTACGACGATCTGACCGTTCGGGAGAACGTGCGCTTCGCGGTGCGCGCCGCCGGCGCCGATGCCGGGCGGGTGGACGGCGCCTGCGAGCGTTGGGGCCTCACCGGCCGGCTGCTCAAGACCGGCGCCGCCAAGCTCTCCGCTGGCCAGCGCCGGCGGGTGGCCCTCGCCGTCCTGACCGCCCGGTGGCCCGAGCTCTGGCTGCTCGACGAGCCGCACGCCGGCCTCGACGCCGGCGCCCGGCGGATCCTCGACGGGCTCATCGCCGAGGGGCAGGCCTCGGGCGTCACCGTGCTCATCGCCTCCCACGAGACGGACTTCGTCGAGGCGCTGGCGTCGAGGGCGGTCACCGTCGCCGGGGGACAGGTGACCGCGTCCCGGGTCATCCGACCACCGCAGGTCGACACCCGTCCCGTGCGGGCCGTCCCCGGGACGAACGGGCGGGATGCCGGGGAGGTCGCCCATGTGGCGTGACGCCGCCCTGGTGGCGGGCAAGGACCTCCGCATCGAGGCCCGGTCGCGGGTCGGGCTCTCTCAGGTGGCACCGTTCGGTGTCGTGGCCCTGGTCATGTTCGCCTTCGCCCTCGGCCCCGACCGCACGCTGATGGCCAAGGGCGCCCCCGGTCTGTTCTGGGTGGCCGTGCTCTTCTGCACCGTGCTGGCCGTGCAACGCAGCGTGTCGGTGGAGTCGGTGGACGGTGCCCGGGATGGTCTGCGTCTCTCCGGCCTCGACCCGGCCGGCCTGTACCTGGGCAAGGCGGCGGCCGTCGCCACCCAGCTGCTGATCCTCGAGGTGGTGCTCGGCGTGGGCGTGGTCCTGCTGTACGGGGCCAGGATCGAGGTGCCGTGGCTCCTCGCCGTCTCGTGCGTGCTCGGCACCGTCGGCCTGGCCGCCACCGGGACGCTGTACGGGGCCCTGTCTGCCGGGCTGCGGGTCAAGGAGACCCTCCTCCCGTTCCTCTTCCTTCCCATCGCCGCCCCGGTCCTGCTGGCCGGTACCCGCATCTGGCAGGCGGCCCTGGCGGGGGGGACGCCGGCCGACGGCTACCAGTGGCTGGGGCTGATCGCCGTGTTCGACGCCGTCTACGTGGCGCTCGGCGTCGTGGTGTTCGGTCCCATCCAGGAGTCCGCGTGACGACGATCGAGGGCGTGCAGCCACCGCCGGTCCAGTCCCACCGGATGCGCATGACCATCCGGGTCATCGGGGTCACCGCCGTGGTGGCCACCGCCTGCACGGTGTGGCTCGGCCTGTGGGTCACGCCGCCCGACGTCACCCAGGGGAACCTGGTCCGTCTCGTCTACATCCACCCCGGGGTGGCCTGGGTCGCGCTCTACCTGGCCTTTGGCCTGGCCGCGGCGGCCAGCCTCCTCTACCTCTGGCCACGTACTCGCGGGCTGTTCTGGGACCGGCTCGCCGCCGCCGCCGTGGAGGTCGGGGTGGTGTTCAACGTGTGCACGCTCATCTCGGGGTCGATCTGGGGCAAGCCCACCTGGGGGGTGTGGTGGGCGTGGGACGCCCGGCTGACCAGCACCGCCGTCCTGCTCGTCCTCTTCCTCGGCTACCTGGCGCTCCGCCGCGTGCCAGCCGAGCCGGAGGTGCGGGCCAAGCGCTGTGCCTTCGTCGCCCTGTTCGCCGCCGTGGACATCCCGATCGTGCACTTCTCGGTGTTGTGGTGGAAGACCCTCCATCAAGGAGCCACCGTGCTCAACGCCAGTCTCTCGCCGACCATCCACGGTTCGATGGCCTGGACGCTGCTGCTCGGGTTCGTCGCCCTCACCCTGGTCTTCGTGTGGATGCTGCTCGTGCGGTACCGCATCGGGGTGCTGGAGGACTGGCTCGGCGGCGGCGAGCTCGACGTCGCCCTGCGTGAACGCCGGTCCGAGGGAGTGCCGCTCGACGAGGACGAGGCCGCTTGATGCGCTACGTCATCGCCGGGTACGTGATCGTCCTCACCATCCTGTTCCTTTACGGAGTCCAGCTGGCGTGGCGCCGCCGGCGTCTCGACCGGGCAGTGGCGCGCGTGGTGGCGGCCGGCACCGAGGGCGCGGGCGACGGCGGCCACGGGGCCGTCGTCGACGCAGAGCTCGAGGTCCGGTGACCACGGCTCCCCCCGTCCGTCCGTCCCCGGACCCGGCGCCCGCCCTCGCCGGCGCCCCGGTGGGCCCGCGCCCCGCCCCCCCGGTCAGGTCGGGGCACCGCCTGCGGTACGTGGTGGTGGGCCTGGTGCTGGTGGGATCCCTGGTGTTCCTGCTCGTCAAAGGCATCGGCACTGCCCTCGACTTCTACCTGCCCGCCAGCCAGGCCGTGCAGCAGCGGGCCAGTCTGGGGGAACGGACCTTCAACCTCGAAGGCGTGGTCGTGCCCGGCTCGATCCATTCGACGCCGGGCGGGGTGGACTTCGTGGTCTCGTCGGGTTCCACCCGCCTGCCGGTGGTCAACACCGGCAGCCCACCGGAGCTGTTCCAGCCCGACATCCCGGTCATCGCCGTCGGCCATTTCCGCGGTCCGGACTTCGTGTCCGACCAGATCCTGGTCAAGCACTCGGCGACCTACGTCGCCGAGCACCCCGGCCGGGTCACCGCCCCGAACGGGACCAAGCGATGACCGGTGGTCCCCTCGCCCGCCGGGGCTCCGCCGGCCCTCTCCTGTGAACGGCGCCCTGGGTCATACCGGCGTGCTGATCGGCTTCGTGGCCGCCGTCGCCGGTGTCGGCGTCATCGCCGTCGGTCTGGCCCGCGGCCGGGGGACAACCGTGCGCAGCGGTCTCCTGTACGCACCGCTGATCCTGCTCGGCGGGCTGGTCGCGGTGGCCGCCATGGAGCGCGCCCTCATCACCCACGACTTCTCGCTCACCTTCGTGGCCGACAACAACAGCCTCTACACGCCCCTTCTCTACACGATCACCGGTCTGTGGTCGGCGCTGTCCGGCTCGATCCTGCTGTGGGCGGTGGTGCTCGCCGGGTACGCCACGGCCATGGTCTGGCGCTTCCGGCGCCGGGCTGAGGATCCCCTGGTGGCCTGGGCCACCCTCGTGGTCTACGCGGTCGCCGCGTTCTTCTTCGGGCTCATGCTCGGTCCGGCCGATCCGTTCCAGCACGTGGCCGGGGCCGTGCCGACCACCGGGCTCGGTCCGAACGTGCTCCTTCAGGACAACCCGCTCAACGCCTTCCATCCACCGCTGCTGTACCTGGGCATGGTGGGGTTCACCCTGCCCTTCGCCTTCGCCGTCGCCTCCCTCGTCACCGGCCGGCTCGACGAGGACTGGCAGAGCGAGACCCGCCGGTGGACGCTGTTCGCCTGGGCCTTCCTCACCGCCGGCATCCTGCTCGGCGCCTGGTGGTCCTACCAGGTGCTCGGCTGGGGCGGGTTCTGGGGCTGGGACCCGGTGGAGAACGCGGCCCTGCTGCCGTGGCTGGTGGGTACCGCCTACCTCCACTCGGTCATGGTCCAGCAGCGGCGGGGCCTGCTGCGGATCTGGAACCTGTCCCTCGTGATCGCCACCTTCAGCCTCACCATCCTCGGGACGTTCTTCACGCGCTCGGGTGTCCTGCAGTCGGTCCACTCGTTTTCGGCGTCGGCGATCGGACCCCTGCTGCTCGGCTTCTTCGGCCTGGTGGTGGTCGTCGGGGTCGGGCTCATCGCATGGCGGGGCGACCGCCTCCACTCTGCCGGGGGGATCGATTCGCCGGTCAGCCGCGAGGGAGCGTTCCTCGCCAACAACGTGCTCTTCGTGGGGTTCACCTGCGTGGTGCTCCTCGGGACGGTCTTCCCGCTCTTCTACGAGGCGGTGCACGGCAACGACCAGGTGGCGGTGGGCGCCCCCTACTTCAATCGGATGTTCATCCCGGTCGGCCTCGGGCTCCTGTTCCTGATGGCAGTGGCCCCGGCACTCCCGTGGCGCAAAACCACGCTGGAGGTGATGCGCGGCAGGCTGGCCGTCCCCGCCGCCCTGGGCGTGGCCGTCGTCGTGGTCTGCGTCCTGGCCGGTATCCACGGTGTCGAGCCACTGTTGGCCTTCGGGCTCGGAACCTTCGCTGCCGCTTCCGCCGGCCGCGCCCTCGTGCTGTCGGTGCGGGGAGCCTGGCGGTCGGCCCGCGGGGCCGGCGCCGGCGCCGCCCGGACGGCGCTGTCCGGATGGCGTGGCCTGGTGGGACGGGCCAACGGGGGCATGGTCGTCCACATCGGTGTGGTGCTGATCGCCGTCGGCCTGTCCGCCGCCGCCGGGTTCCGGCACGACGGGACGATCGTGCTGGCGCGCGACCAGTCGGCCACCGTGGCCGGCCACACCGTCGAGTTCCTCGGTAGCCAGACTGTCGTCTCGCCGTCGCATTCGGAGCTGCGGGCGGTGCTCCGGGTCGACGGGGGTGGCACGTTCGAGCCGGCAGTGAGCACGTTCGGTGCCAACACCCAGCCGGTGGGCACCCCCGCCATCGACTCGAGCTGGACCCACGACGTCTACCTGACCATCGCCGACATCCCGGGCAAGGGCACCACCTGGCAGTTCGACGTGGTGGTCCAGCCGCTGGTCGCTTGGCTGTGGGCCGGTGGGGCACTCATCGTCCTCGGTTCGGTGCTCTCGGCCATCCCCGGACGGCGTCGTCGACCCACGGACCCGGTGTCGGCGGCGGTGGCGCACGTGGTCGGACCGGCTGTTCCCGAGGGTGAGGCGGAGCACGGGGGGGTCAGCGCATCGGGGGTGGAGGCCGATCCCCTGCCGGTCGGGGCGGGCGATCCCTCGTGACCGCACTCGACCCGACCGACGCCGGCCCCGGGACACCGGTCCGCCACGCCGCCCGATGGATCGCCGTCGGGGTGCTGGTCGTCGCCGCCGGGCTGGTCGCCGTCCTCGCCACGCGGCCACCGGCCACCGTGGCCGAGGTGCAGAGCCCACTGGTCGGCGAGCAGGTGCCGCCCGTGTCCGGGCCGACCATCAACGGCGACGACTACACCCTGTCCCGTCCGCCCGGCCGCTACGTGGTCGTGAATTTCTTCGCCAGCTGGTGCGAGCCCTGCCAGGAGGAGGGCCCCGAGCTGGTCAAGTACCAGTACCAGCACCAGCAGTCCGGGAGCGCCACCATGCTCAGCGTCGTGTTCGACGACACGACCGCGGCCGCCCGTACCTACCAAGAGACCCTCGGTACCACCTGGCCGACCCTCACCGACCCCGGCGGCAGGCTGGCCCTGAGCTTCGGTGTGCGGGCCCCGCCGTCCACCTTTGTCGTCGCCCCGGACGGACGGGTGGTGGCCTACGTGGTCGCGCCCGTGACCGCTGCCGACCTCGATCAGATCATCGCCAGGGCCGAGGCGTCGGGTCCGTGAATCGGCACCGGTTCCCCCTGTGGACGCTGCTCGGCGTGGTGCTGGTGGCGGCCCTGGTCGTCGGCAGCGGCGCACTCGACACCTCGCCGCCGACCGCCGCCCAGCGGGCGGCCGCCATCGAATCGGTCATCCGCTGCCCGAGCTGCGAGGACCTGTCGGTGGCCGACTCCAGCGCCCAGACCGCGGTGACCGTGCGGGCCACGGTGCGCCAGCAGGTGGGTGCGGGCCGCACCGATCAGCAGATCGAGGACTACCTGGTGGCCCGGTACGGCTCGTCGATCATCCTCGATCCCCCGGCCAGCGGCTGGACGCTGCTGGTGTGGCTCCTACCCTTGCTGGGCGGGCTGGTCGCCGTCACCGGGGTGGCCGTGGTGCTGCTCCGTCGGCGCACGGCGACGCGGGCCGACGCGCCGGGCGGTGCCCCGACCCTCGGCGCCGACCCGTCCCTGCTCGAAGAGCAGCGACAGTTCCTCGTCCAGTCGCTGGCCGACGCCGACGCCGAATACCTGGCCGGGGATCTCTCGGACCGGGACTACCTCGCGCTCCGCCAGCGCGACATGGTCCGGCTGTCGGCCGTCGAGTCCCGCCTGGACGAACTGCGGGGCGCCGCCCCGGACCGGCCGCCGACCCGGGTACTGGTGGCCGAGGGCCTCTTGTCGTCGGACGCTGACGGGGTGGCGGGTGGGCCGCACGTGCTCCACGCGAGGGAGCCGGACGCTCCCGCCACCGTTCCGGTCGCGCCCGCTGCAGCATCGGCGGCGGACCTGCCCGCCGCAGCCGCCCGGCGGCACCAGAGCCGTAGCCGACGCAGCTGGTGGTTCCTCGGCGGCGCCGTCGCCGCCTTCGCCGCCGCCCTGGTGCTCGCCGTCTCGCTCCTCTCCTCCACCCGGCTCCCCGGTCAGTCGGAGACCGGCAGCATCTCGCTGAGCCAGTCCCAGCAGATCGAAGACACCCTCTCGCGAGCCGCGTCCCTCGAGAACCAGGGCCAGCTCGGCCAGGCCGCCACCCTCTACCAGTCGGTCCTGGACACCCACCCCGACAACGAGGTCGCGCTGGCCCAACTCGGGTGGCTCGAGTTCGAGACCGGGCAGCAGGGGGACGACGCCTCGCTGATGAGTGCCGGCCGGGCCATGCTCAACCGGGCGGTCGGCCTCGACCCCACCGACTACGCCGCGCACTTGTACCTCGGGACGGTCCTCCTGCAGCAGGACGACAATGCCGCGGGGGCGGTGGCCCAGTACGGGCAGTTCCTGTCCGACGACCCGACGGCGACGGTGCTCCAGCAGGCCGCCCCGGAGGTGCGCCTCGCCTACCAGCAGGCGGGGGTGCCGGTGCCAGCCGGCGTCCCGGCCGGTTAGGCCCGGTCCGGGACGCCGGCTCGACCGTACCCGGCTCGGCCTGGCTCGGACGTCAGGGGACGAGCACGGCCTTGCCGCCGATCGACCGGTGGAGGAGGCCGGACATCACGGCGGCGGCCTCACGCAGCGGGTAGGTGGTCGGTGTCGACGGGTGGAGCCGGCCGGCGGCGATGAGGGACATCAACTCGGTGATGAGCTGGCGGTTGCCCAGGGGGTCCTTGAACGTCCACCCGCCCCAGTCGACGCCGACCACCTTGCGGTTGTTGAGCAGCACCAGGTTGAGCGGGACCGATGCGATCGGCCCGGAGGCGAACCCGATGACGCAGAACCGCCCGAGGTGGCAGGTGGCCCGCAGAGCGGGCTCGCTGTGCCGGCCGCCCACCGGGTCGACGACCACGTCGACGCCGCCGCCCGAGATCTCCCGGGCGCGGGTCTTGAGGTCCTCTTCCTCGTAGGCGATGGTCGCTTCCGCGCCGAGCGCCCGGGCCGCCTCCAGCCGTTCGGCGCTGGAGGCGGCAGCGATGACCCGGCCGCCGAGCGCGGTGGCGATGTCGGTGGCGGCGAGGCCCACCCCGCCTCCCGCCCCGAGGACGAGCACCCACTCGCCGGGGGCGAGCGTGGTGCGTCGGGTCAGGGTGAACAGCATGGTGCAGTAGCTCTGGATGAGGGCGGCCGCCTGGGCGAAGTCGATGACTGTGGGCATCTCGACCAACGACAGTGCCGGCACGGCGATCTGCTCTGCGAATCCCCCGAACCCGGAAAAGACAATGACCCGGTCACCCTCTGCCACGCCCGACACGCCAGGACCGACCGCCGAGACGACCCCAGCGACTTCGCTCCCCGGCACGAACGGGACCGGCGGCCGGAGCTGGTAGCGCCCCTGGCAGATGAGCCCGTCGACGAAGTTGACGCCGGCGGCCCGCACGTCGACCACCACCTGGCCCTCAGCCGGTCGCGGGGGCTCGCGGTCCTCGAGGACCAGGGTGTCGAGGGGACCGAGCTCCGGGCAGACGATGGCGCGCATGGCCCGACGCTAACCCGCCCTCCCGCTCCCACCGGTAGTCGGTCTGCGGTGCGGCTGGTCGGTCAGCGGTGCAGCGCCCGCAGCCGTCCGACCACGCCGGCGAAGGCGGCCTCGAAGGCGTCGACGTCCGCCTCGGCGGTCGACCACCCGACCGAGAGCCGGAGCGATCGGTCGGCGTCGGTACCCATGGCCTCGAGGACGGGGGATGGCGCGAGCGCCTCCGACGAGCACGAGGAGCCGGAGTGGGCTGCCACGCCGGCCTGGTCGAGGCCCACGAGCACCGGCTCGGCCTCGACGCCGTCGATGCCGACACAGACGATGTGGGGGAGGCGGTCCCGCACATCGCCGAGGCGGTGCACACCGGCCACCGCGGTCGCCGCCGCGGCCAGTCGCTCCGTGCGGCGCCGGGCGGCCGACTCCTCATCCGCCAGTCGGCCCGGTGCCGCCAGGGCGCCGGCGGCGGCCCCGAACCCCACGGCGGCGGGGACGTTCTCGAACCCGGCCCGACGGGCGCGCTCCTGGTCGCCGCCGACCACGAAGGGCTCGACGCGCAGGCCCTGCCGCAGGACGAGGGCACCGGTGCCGGCCGGCCCACCGAGCTTGTGGGCCGACACCGACACCAGGTCCGCCCCGAGCGACCCGAGGTCGATCGGCAGGTGCCCGGCGGCAGCCACCGCGTCGACGTGGACGGGGATCCCGAGCTGCCGACAGCGCTCGACGACGGCGGCGACGGGCTGAACGGTGCCGACCTCGTGGTTGCCCCACTGGCAGTGGACGAGCGCCGGCGCACGGCCGTGCTGCACTCGGCTGCGCTCCACCGCCTCGTCGACCGCTGCCACCTCGATCCGCCCGACGGCGTCGACGGCCACCGGGACCAGCCCGGTGAGCCCGGCATACCCGGTCAGCCGCGCCGAGGAGTCCCGCACCGACGAGTGCTCGACGGCGGCGCATGCCACGGGGCCGGGATCGTCGCGCAGGACACCCCATGACGCGGCGTTGACCGCCTCGGTTCCTCCCGACGTGAGCACCACCTGGCGCGGGCGGACACCGAGCAGGACGGCCACCTGCTGGCGGGCGTCCTCCAGGACGTCGCGGACGATCCGTCCTTCGGCGTGGACGCGGCCCGGATCGGCGGTGACCCCGGTCGCGTCCCACTCGGCCATGGCGGCGCGTGCCTCCGGGCGGAGGGGTGCGGTCGATGCGTGGTCGAGGTAGTGGCGGGCCAACTGCGGCTCGCCGGGTCAGACCACGGCGGCGCAGGCGTCGTCGCCGAGGGCCCGTGACGACGACAGCACGACCGGCACGGCCCCTCCGGCGTCCTCGCCACACAGCCCGGCGAGCAGTCCCTTGACCATGCCCCGGTCGACCGCGCACAGCACCGGGTACTGCGAGGCGGCGTTCCCGAAGGGGCAGTTCGCCGCCACCACGGCGGTGCTGGCCCCGTGGTCCTCGGCGCGGGCAGCGAACCCGTGGGCGGTCAACGTGTCGGCGATGGCGTGCATGGCGGTGCGCAATGAACGCTGGCCGTCCCCCGGCGACATCTGGCCGGCCAGGGTGCGGCCGTACTCCTCGCCCACCCGCTCTGCCATACCCTCGGCCACCGCTGGACCGAGCAGCTGGAGCGCCTCCTGGAGCAGCAGCACCAACAGGTCGTCCCGTCGGGTGAGCAGGTCGAGGGTGGGGTCGTTGCCCACGGCCCGGAACCGCTTGGAGGGGCGACCGGCGCCGCTGCCGGCGGGCCGCTCCATGGTGACCTCCACGTAGCCCCCGGTGGCCAGGCGCTCGAGGTGGTGACGGGCGACGTTGGGATGGAGCGAGAACCGGGTGGCCACCTCGGACGCGGTGGCGCCCGGGTTCGAGCGGACGAACAGGTAGATCTCCCGGCGGGTGGGGTCACCGAACGCCGCCGTCACCGCCGTCACCGCCGCCGAGAAGTGGCTGTCGGACTCGGCCGTGCTCACGTCGAACGCGCCCAGCCCCGTACCGGCCGGCCGGCCGGGGGCGGACGCTTCGCTGTCCGAGTCCGCGTGCACGTCCCCTAGTCTACCGGTGACCACGAACTTCTCCGAGGAGACACTGCATGTCCATCGACGAGCCCCAGGTCGCCGCGGCGTTCGCCACCGTTGTGGACCCCGAGCTGCGCCGTCCGCTCGGCGAGCTGGGGATGACCGGCGCCGTCCGGGCGAAGCGCAAGCGGGTGGCGGTCGAGGTGGCGCTGCCGGTGGCGAACTATCCCCAGGTGGACGAGCTGGTACGTCGAGTCCGCGGCGCGGTCGGCGCTGTGCCCGGTGTCGAGGAGGTCACGGTCGACACCGTGGTCATGGAGGAGGAGCCCCGGGCCCGGCTCAGGATGCTGCTGCGGGGCGAGCCGGTCGACGGGGGCACCCAGCACGCGGCCGACGACGGCCACGACCACGACCACGGGCAGGGTGGGCAGCAGGGTCACGGCGGGCAGCTCGGCCACGAGGAAGGCCGCCCCAACCGGTTCATGATGCCGCGATCGAAGACCAGGATCCTCGGGATCTCGTCCGGCAAGGGGGGTGTCGGCAAGTCATCGGTCACGGTTAACCTCGCCGTGACCCTGGCCCGCGCCGGGCACGACGTTGGGATCCTCGACGCCGACGTCTACGGGTTCTCGGTCCCGAAGATGCTGGGGGTCACGACCGACCCCCTGATCATCGGCGATCTGGTTGTTCCACCCACCGCCAACGGCGTGCGGTGCCTCTCGATGGGGTACTTCGTGCCCGACGACACGCCGGTGATCTGGCGGGGCCCGATGCTCCACAAAGCCCTCGAGCAGTTCCTCGTAGACGCCTACTGGGGCGAGCCGGACTACCTGTTGATCGACATGCCACCCGGCACGGGGGATGTGACCCTCTCTCTCGGCCAGTACCTGCCCAAGACCGAGGTGTACGTGGTGACCACACCGCAGCCGGCGGCCGAGCGGGTGGCCCAGCGTTCTGCCCACGCGGCCCGCAAACTGAAGCTGGCCGTGCGGGGTGTCATCGAGAACATGAGCTGGTTCACCGGGGACGACGGGACCAGGTACGAGCTGTTCGGCGCCGGGGGTGGACGTCAACTGGCCGACGAGCTGGGCGTGCCCCTGCTCGGGCAGGTGCCGCTCGTCCCCGCGCTGCGCCAGGGGGGGGACGACGGAGTCCCGGTCGTGGTGGCCGACCCGGACGCCGACATCGCTGGCGTCTTCGACCGGCTGGCGACCTCGATCGTCGAGCTCGGCCCGGCCCGCGTCTACCGCCAGGAGCTGACCGTCCGGTAATCGCCAGGCCGTCGGCCGGTCCCGTCAGGGGAGGAGCACGATCTTCCCCCGGGTGTGGCGCTGTTCGAGCTCCTCGAAGGCGTCGGCCACCCGCTCCAGCGGGTACGTCGCCGCGATGGGGACCTCGATGGCGCCGGACGCCACGAGCTCGGCCATCTCGGTGAGCACCTCGGGGGTGGAGGCGGTCGCGCTGCCGTCGGCCTTGGTGTCGAGCTCCTCGGCCTTCCCGTACGCGGTGATCGTCTCGATGCGATCGTGAGGGATGCCAAGGTCGGCGGCGAGCTGGACGTACTCCGGGCCGAACAGATCGATGAAGGCGTCGATCCCGTCCGGTGCCGCTGCCAGCAGGCGGTCGGCGAGCCCGTCGCCGTAGGGCACGGGGACGACACCGTGCGCCTCCAGCCACGAGGCGTTTCTGGGCGAGGCGATACCGAGTACCCGCGCACCCCGGAGCCCGAGGAGCTGCACGACGACGGACCCGACGCCACCCGCCGCCGCCGAGACGACGACGGTGTCTCCCTCCGTGGCGTCCACGGCCCGCACGGCGGCGTAGGCGGTGCACCCGACGACGTAGAGTGCACCGGCGACCTCCCAACTCAGCGCCGGAGGCTTGCGGATGAGCTGGGTGGTCGGCACCGCGACGTGGGTGGCGTGGCTGGAACGGCGCCACGAGTAGCCCAGCACCTCGTCCCCGACCGCGAACTCGTCGACACCGTCGCCGACCGCCGTGACCACGCCGGCCAGGTCGCTGCCCTGGCCCGACGGGAACGCTGCCGGGAACCGGTCGTGCAGGGCACCGGCGCGGATGGCGGCCTCGCCCGGGTTGATGCCCGCCGCCCGGACCGCCACGACGACCTCGCCCGCCGCCGGGGTCGGCATCTGCACGTCGGCGACGTAGAGGGCGTCCCGGCCTCCGTAGTGGTCGAAGCGCACCGCTCGTGCAGTATCGGTCATCTCGAGCTCCTCTCGCGAATCCCGCCTCTCTCAATGGCCCCGCCCGACGGGTGCGGTGAGGGCCTCCAGCCGCGTCAGTCCCAGCCGGCCCGGGTGGGAGGCATGCCGCTCCGTCCCTCGGTCGTGGGGACCACGCCGAGCACCTGGTGGATGGCCAGCCCACCGTCGTCGAACCCGTTGGCCGACGCCGCCATGTAGAGGCGCCAGATGTTGGCACGGGGCAGCCCGACCAGCGCCACCGCCTCGTCCCAGTGGGCCTCGAGGTTGGCCACCCAGTGGTGGAGCGTGCGTGAGTAGTGCTCGCGCAGCGACTCGACGTCGCGCACCTCGAAGCCGGTGCGCTGCATGGCCCGGACCACCTCGGCCACGTCGAGCAGCTCGCCGTCGGGGAACACGTAGCGACCGACGAACGACCGCCTTCCCAGCACGGAGCCGCCCGGCTTGGAGATGGCGTGGTTGAGGAGCCGGCCGGTGGGGACCAGCAGCCGGCGGAGCGTCTCGAAGTACCGGGTCATGTGCCCGGTCCCGACGTGCTCGAACATCCCGATGGACGAGATGGCGTCGAACCGTTCGTCGCCGAGGTCCCGGTAGTCCTCCATTCGGATCTCGACCCGGTCCTCGAGACCGGCCTCGGCGACCCGTCTCCTCGCCTCGTCGACCTGCTCACGGCTGAGGGCCACCCCGACGACCGAGGCCTGGTGGTGGCGGGCGGCGTGGATGGCCATCGACCCCCAGCCGCACCCCACGTCGAGCAGCCGGGCGCCGGGCTGCCGGTCGATGCCCAGCTTCCGGCAGATCAACTCGTACTTGGCCGCCTGGGCCTCCTCGAGGGTGGTGGTATCGGTCACGAAGCGGGCACACGAGTAGGTCATGCTCGGGCCGAGCACCAACCGGTAGAACTCGTTGCCCACGTCGTAGTGGTGGCTGATGACCCGGGCGTCCCGGGCCGGCGAGTGGAGACGCCCGGTGGGCTTGCACTCCTCCGGCGGTGCGGGCAGGGGCGGCCCGAGGGCGCCCAGCCGTCGTGCGGCTTCGATCATGATGGGAAGGGTCCGCAGGCCCACCGCGCGCAGGTCCCGTGGTGACGCATCGTGGAGCACCCGCAACAACGCGTAGATGTCCCCCTCGACGGCGAGGTCGCCGCAGACGAAGGCCCGGGCCACGCCCAGCTCGCCCGGAGCCCACAGGATGCGCCGCACGGCGTCCGCCGACCGGACTTGCAGCGTGCCGATCCCGTCAGTGGGACCGATCCCGCTGCCGTCCCAGAACTCGAACCGCACCGGCACGTCGGTGCCCACCACCACACGGAGGAACGGCGCCAGCACGTCGGCGGCGCTCGCCGGGGGGGCCGGCGCAGGTGGCGCACCTCCGACCTGGGCCGCTTGTTCCCCCGGCGACGTCGTTTCGCTGTCGAACGATCCGCCGATCGAGCCCGTCCGGTTGGAAACCTCGGTGACCATGGCTGACCTCCCCGGCCGCTTCGTCGGTCCCGGCCATACCCGATCCTATGGCGGGCCCCCGGCGTCCGGCTCGGGCCCCCGGCGTCCGGCTCGGGCCCGCGGCGTCCGGCTCGGGCCCGCCGACCGGGTCAGAGCCCGGTCTGGGCGGCAATCCTTCCGGAGCGGACCGCCCGGACCAGCGCCGCGTAGTCGCGCTCGTTCTGGTCGGCGTAGGCCGCCGAGTAGTCGGCCACGGCCTTGTCGAAGCCGTCGCCCTTCCCGAGGTAGGCGGCGATGGCGATCCAGTCGCCGGACCGCGCGTGCGCCCGGGCCAGGGTTGCGCCGCACATCCGGGCGTACTGGTTGGCCCCGTGCACCCGCAGCGTGTCGACGTGGGCGGAACCCTTCCAGTCGTGGAGCTGCCGGATGTAGTAGTCACGGCTCCGTCCGTCGATGTCCTTGACCCGCTGCCAGCCGAGGAAGATGTCGCTCGCGGTCTGCATGAGGCGCTGGCCCACGACCACCCGCTGGCCCTGGTTGTCGTAGGCGCTCCGCCCGGCGAAGCGTTCGAGCACCGACGGTTGCGCCTCCTTGGCCTGGAGGATCAGAGGGTCCCCGTCGTCCACGCCCATCATGAGGAAGATCCACGCCCGGGTGCCTACGCTCCCCACCCCGACCACCTTGCGTGCCATGTGGACGTAGCGGAACTCCTCGAGCGGGTGGTGCTCGTCGGCGAGCGTGCTCCGGTACTTCTTGATGAGCTTGCGCAGCGAGCGCTCGGTCTGGTGGCGCGCCTTGCCCGAGAGGACCAGGTCCTCGAGCGGGACGATGAGCGGGGGATCCTTCACGAACCGGACATGACCGTCGACCCGGTGGGTGAGCTTCCGAAACACCCGGACGCTGTCTCTGGTCCGCGCTTTGGCCACGTCTACCGTGGTCTGCCGGGCCTCCTTCTTGCCGCGGCGCTCGTCCTTGTCCTCGGTGCGGACCCACTTGAGCATCTGCCCGATCTCCATGTGGGAGTACCACACGTCGAGCGTGCCCCGGCGCGCGGCCGACCGCATACCCTCGCGGTAGGCGCGCACGCAGGCGAGCACCATGTCGCGCCGGTCCGACCGGGAGAAGCCGCGGTCCCGCCCGGCGATCTCGAAGCTCGCCGCCAGCCGTTTGACGTCCCACTCCCAGGGCCCCGGGAGTGTCTCGTCGAAATCGTTGATGTCGAACATGAGCTTGCGCTCCGGTGAGCCAAACACGCCGAAGTTGGAGAGGTGGGCGTCGCCGCAGCACTGCACGGTGATCCGCGAGTCAGCGGTGCCGGACAGGTCGGAGGCTTGGATCAGCGCGGCACCGCGGTAGAAAGTGAACGGCGACACCAGCATCCGTCCGTAGCGGATCGGGACCAGCTCGGCCACCCGGCTGGCCGCCTGTGACTCGAGGAGGTCGACCGGATCGGGACGCCCCGGCGAGAGCTCCAACCGCCGGTGGGACGACCGGGGTGCGACGTGTCGTGCCGCCTTCCCCCGGGCCACCCGCTGCGCCCGTGTCGGCCGGTGGGTCTTGCGCACCGTCCGCGGTGGCAGGAGTGCCCCGTCCATCGCGTCAGAGGGATCCATACCGGAAACGCTAGCGGTCGGGGCCCGGTGCCCACGATCCGGTCCCTGGCGTGCCGGGTGGCAAGCTGGGTGGCGGTGAAGACGGTCCTGAACATCCTGTGGTTGGTGCTGTGCGGGTTCTGGCTGGCCGTCGGCTACGCCGTGGCCGGCGTGGTGATGTGCATCCTCATCATCACCATCCCCTTCGGGATCGCCTCGTTCCGCCTGGCCGCCTACACACTGTGGCCCTTCGGACGGACGACGGTGCCAAAGCCCGACGCCGGAGCCGCCTCGGCCGTCGGCAACGTGCTCTGGTTCCTACTGGCCGGGCTGTGGATGGCCATCGCCCACGTGGTGACCGGGGTGGCGCTGTGCATCACCATCATCGGGATCCCCCTCGGTATCGCCGACTTCAAGCTGGCGGCAGTGGCGATCGCCCCGTTGGGCAAGGACATCGTCCGTACCGACGATCCGCGCGCGCTCTGCCGCTGAGAGCTCCTACCTCTGAGGGCAGTCCCACAGCCGGGCGTCGTCGGGCACCGGTTGCCGGCCCCGGAGGCCTCGGTCGCTCAGTGGCGGGCGGTGACCCCGATGCCCGCCGGCAGCTTGTCCGGGTCCCAGCCGAGGAGCGCGACCGCCTGGCTGAAGGCGAACCGGTCGGTCATTCCGGCCACGTAGGCCACCGCCGCACGGACGGCACCCGGCTCGCCACCGGTCAGGCTCGGGGACCGCACCCCGGTGTCGGGGATGAGGTGGGGCCGGTCGCTGAAGTGCTCGACCAGGGCCTGCAGGACGGCGACGACCGAGCGCCCCTGGGCCACGGAGCTCGGTCGGAGGTAGATGTGCTCGTAGTTGCTGGCCCGGAAGGCGGCCAGGGCCTCGGCCTGCTCGTCGGCCATGCCGATCCGCCCGGTCCTGAGGATCGTCGTCACCATCGCGTCGATGAAGGTGCCGAGCTGGCGGCCCCGCCGGTCCCCGCACCGCTCCCGCACCAGCGCCGGCAGGGCGTCCGGCGTCACGATGCCGCTCTTCACCGCATCCTCGAAGTCATGGCAGACGTAGGCGATCCGGTCCGCCCAGCTGACCACCTCGCCCTCGGGCGTGCTCGGTGCGGGGCGTGACCACGAGTGGTTGCGGATCCCGTCGAGGGTCTCGGCACACAGGTTGAGCGGGGCGAGGGACACGTCCGCCCCCCAGGGGGCATGGTCGAACCCACCGTCGAGGTAGGGGGAGAGGGCGTCCTCGCTGGCGTGACCCCCCGGGCCGTGGCCGCAGTCGTGGGCGAGGGCGATGGCCTCCGTCAGTGCCACGTTGAGCGAGCAGGCGCGGGCGATGCCGGTGGCCACCTGGGCCACCTCGAGCGCGTGAGTCAACCGGGTTCGCTGGTGGTCGTCCGGGAAGACGAACACCTGGGTCTTGCCGGCGAGGCGACGGAAGGCCGTGGCGTGCAGGATGCGGTCGCGGTCGCGCTCGAAACAGGTCCGCCACGGGTCCGGCTCCTCGGGCCGGAGGCGGATCCCGGCCCCGGCCCCGCGTGTGGCACCGGGGGCCAGCTGGACGGCCTCGCGTCCTTCCCGGGCCTCTCGATCGACGCCGACCCGGGAACCGTCGGGTACGGCGGCCGACCGGCTGTCGGCGTGGGCGTAGGTAATGCCCGGGCCGCCGTGGCCGGCCATGGTCGAGGCCCACCGGCGGTTCCGTTCGTTCTCGCCCACCACGTCGCCCACCACCTCGCCCCCGGCCGGGTCTGCTCCATCCATGGCTCCATTGTCCCCCACCGGTGCGACAGGGGGACGCCGGGCACCCCGGACCTTGTATCGTCGGAGGGAGCCGGCAGACCTGCAGGCAGCTGAGAGGAGCGTGCCAGGTGGACGTGCGTATCGGGATCGTGCAGTCGATGAAGGAGCTCGACATCGAGCTGCCCGACGATGCGGACCGCAACAAGGTCCTGGCCGACATCGAGGCGGCGCTGTCAGAGGACGGCACCATCCTGTGGCTGACCGACCGCAAGGGACGCCAGGTCGGTGTGCCAGTGGGCAAGGTGGCCTATGTCGAGGTGGATCCGCCGGTCTCCGATCGCCGGGTCGGTTTCGGGATCTCCTGATCCGGTTCCGCCCGGCCCGAGGGCCCGGCCGGCCGCGATGACGCCGGGCGACGATCGAGTGGGCGCGCTCCTGGACCTCAAGTTGGTGTTCGTCACCGGTAAGGGCGGCGTCGGCAAGACGACGGTGGCGTCGGCGCTGGCCCTCTTCGCCGCCCAACGCGGCGAGCGCGTGCTCATCTGCGAGGTGGACGCCAAGGGGGACGTGGCCGGCTTCTACGAGGCGCCGGCCACCGGTTTCGACGAGATCGAGGTTCTCCCCGGTCTCTTCGCCATGACCATGGACACCGAGGCGTCGCTGCGCGAGTACCTCAAGCTCCATCTGCGCATCCCGGTGGTGGGACGCATCGGCCCCCTGGCCAAGGCGTTCGACTTCGTGGCCACCGCCGCGCCAGGCGTCCGTGAGATCCTCACGGTGGGCAAGCTCTGCTACGAGGTCCGCGAGCGCAACTACGACCTGGTCGTGGTCGACGCCCCAGCGTCGGGCCACATCGTGGGGCAGCTGGCCGCGCCGCAGGCCATCAACAACCTGGTGAAGGTGGGCCTCATCCGGTCCCAGACCGATTGGATGCTCGAGATCCTCTCCGATCCCCGCACCACCGGGCTGGTGGCCGTCTGCACCCCCGAGGAGATGCCGGTCACCGAGACCATCGAGTTGGCGGTGCGGATCCGGGAGGAGACCACCGTGCAGCTCTCTTCCGTGGTGGTGAACCGGGTGCTCCCCGAGCTCTTCGGACGGCAGGAGGAAGCCGTGTTCGACGCCCTCGCCTCGCCCGGGCCGCTCGCCCGGCTCGACGACCTGGCGGACGGGGACGCCGCGCCGGTGCTCGAGGCCGCACGGCTGGCCGTGACTATGCGCCGGACCCGCTCCACCCACCTGGACCGGCTCCGCCAGGGCATCGACCCGACGGTCCCCATGCTCTACCTGCCGTACCTGTTCACCCGCTCCCACGGCCTGCGGACGACCCGGCAGGTGGCGGCGTCGCTGGGTGAGGAGCTCGGGTACTGATGGCCGCCCGGTCCGGTCGCCGCGACCGTCCCGATCCCCCGGGCGGAGGGCCGGCGCCCTCGGGGGCCGCGAGCGGAGGCCGCCACGGGTCGATCGACGGCCTGCTCGCCACCAAGGAGATCGCGGTGGCCTGCGGCCCCGGCGGCGTGGGCAAGACCACCACCGCGGCAGCCGCCGCGGTCATGGCCGCGGTCCGCCACGGCAGCAAGGTCCTGGTGCTCACCGTCGACCCGGCCAAGCGCCTGGCCGACGCCCTCGGCCTCGACGGGATCGGCAACACCGAGCACCGGGTGCCCGATGCCGCCTTCCGTGCCGCCGGGCTCAAGCCCCGGGGGCAGCTGTGGGCGGCCATGCTCGACACCAAGGAGTCGTGGGACGCCCTCATCCGCCGCCATGCGCCGGACCGGCAGACCCGCGACGAGATCCTGGCCAACCCGCTCTACCAGAACATCTCGGGCAGATTCGTCCAGTCCCACGACTACATCGCCATGGAGCGGCTCTACGAGATCCATTCCGAGGGCGACTACGACCTCATCGTGGTGGACACCCCACCGACCAGGAACGCGCTCGACTTTCTCGACGCACCGCAACGGATGGCCGACTTCTTCTCCTCGCGACTGCTGCGCTGGCTGATCGTCCCCTACCGGTCCCGGTTGGTCAACGTGGCGACCAAGCCCTTTTACTCGATCGCCGACCGCATCCTCGGCACGGAATTCCTGGGCGACATCTCCGAGTTCTTCATCCTCTTCCAGTCGATGTACGGCGGCTTCGTGACACGCTCCGAGGCGGTCGGCCGACTGCTGTCGGACCGACGCACCACTTTCATCGTGGTGTCCACCCTGGAGGCGGTGCCCCTCCGCGAGGCGGAGTTCTTCGCCGAGCAGCTGACCGCGCGGAAGCTCCATCTGGGTGCCATCGTCCTCAACAAGGTGCTACCCGACTACCTCCGGGGGAGCGAGGGCGCGATGGTGGCCGAGGCGATGAAGGAGCAGGCCACCGTGCTTGCCCCGCAGTTGGCGCCCGAGCTGACCGCCATCGACCCCGCGATCGGGGACCCGGACCAGATCGCACGGGTTCTGGTCGAGGTGGCCGACAGCTACCTCAACTTCCAGGTGGTCGCCCTGCGCGAGATGGAGGAGCGCTCCACGCTCTCGGCAGCGCCCGACGTGCTGGCGACGGTGCCGTTCTTCGAGACCGACATCTACGACCTCGCCGGCCTGGCCCGATTGGGCGAACAGATCTGGGAGTAGCGGGCCGGCGCCGCCGGAGGGGTGTCCGGGCTGCCTTACGATGCATCCGTGACCGAAATCGTCGACCCTGCGCTCGAGGCCTACGCCGAGGAGCACTCCACCGCGCCCCCGCCGTATCTCGAGGAGCTGGCCACCGATCTGCGGGCGACCCTTGCCTTTCCCGGCATGATGGTCGGCCGCCTCGAGGGGCGGTTTCTCGAGCTGCTCACCTTCGCCCTCGGCGCCCAGTCCGTGCTGGAGATCGGGACCTTCGGCGGCTATTCCGCCCTGTCCATGGCAGCGGGGCTCGCCCCTGGAGGCCGGATCACCACCTGTGAGATCTCGGACGAGCACGCCGCCTTCGCCCGCCGGCACATCGCCGCCAGCCCCCACGCGGACCGGATCGAGGTGGTCGTCGGCCCGGCCATCGAGACCATCGCCGGGCTGCCGGGCCCGTTCGACCTCGTCTTCATCGATGCCGACAAGGCCGCCTACCCCGACTATTTCGAGGTGGTGCTCCCCAAACTCTCCCCCCGCGGCCTCATCGCCGCCGACAACACGCTGTGGCACGGCCAGATCCTCGACCCGTCCGACACCAGTGGCGACACGGTCGCCCTGCGGGCGTTCAACGACGCACTCGCCGTCGATCCGCGGGTGGTGGTCGTGCAGACCACCGTGCGGGACGGCGTCACCCTGATCCGGCGGGCCGGTTAGGGGACGGGACGACCGTGCTCGATTACCACCTGCACCTCTGGCCGCACTCCCAGAGCGACGCCGAGGCCACCGTGGAACAGGTGACGGCCTACTGCGAGCGCGCCGTGGCGGCCGGCGTCACCGAAATCGCGGTGACCGAGCACCTCTTCCGCTTCACCCAGGCGAAGGATCTGCTCGGTGGGTTCTGGGACGATCTTCCCGACGAGGCCCTCCGCCCCGGCATGGCCGAGTACTGGGACCACCACGCACGGGTGGACCTCGACGCCTACGTCGAGGTCGTCCAGGCGGTGAAGGCGGAGGGGCTCCCGGTCGTGCTCGGGCTCGAGGTCGACTACTACCAGGGTCGCATGCACGAGGTGGCCGGTCTGCTCGACGGCTACCCCTTCGACGTCCTACTCGGTTCGGTCCACTGGCTCGGGGCCTGGCGGTTCGACGTCCTCAACGACCCGCTCGTGCTCGCCGAGTGGGACGTTCGCGACATCGACGCGGTGTGGGAGGAGTACACGCGGGCCATGGAGGAGCTGGGTGCCTCCGGGGTCTGCGACGTCTTCGCCCATCCCGACCTGGTCAAGATCGCCGGCCGGGTGCCGGCCGTCCCCGACGAGTTCTACGACCGGATCGCCGACGCCGCGGCGCGGTCCGGCATGGCGGCCGAGGTCTCCTCGGCCGGGTGGAGGAAGCCGGTGGGGGAGGAGTACCCCGCGCCTCCCCTGCTCAAGCGTTTCGTCGAGCGGGGCATCCCGCTGACCACGGCGTCGGACGCCCACGTGCTCCCCGACGTGGCCGACCGGGCCGACGACCTGCGCGCCCTGCTGCTCGGGGCGGGCGTCACCCGCCTGCAGGGATACCGGGGCCGTCGTCCCTACGACGTGGCCGTGGCCGGGCCACCGGGCGCCTGAGCAGTGGCCACCCCGGCGGAGCTCGCCTTCGAGCGCACCAACCTCGACGAGGTCCAGCTCGGTCACCTCCAGCGCCTACTCGGCACCTGGGGGATCCTGGCCGACCTCTCCTTCTCCGACCTCGTGCTCCTCGCGCCGATGGCCCCAGCGACCCTCCCGTCCGCCGAGCGTGCCGGTGACGGGGGCGAGCTCGTGGTGCTCGGTCAGATGCGGCCGTCCAACAGCGCCACCGTCGTGCAGCACGACCTCGTCGGGCAGACCGTGGCCTCCGCCGACTGGCCCCTCGCCGTGTACACGATGCAGTCGGGGGAGGTCACCCGCGGGGAGGTCCACCTCGATCCGGGCGACGAACCGGTCCGCCTCCACTGCATCCCGGTGCGGTGCGAGGGCGCCACCGTCGCCGTCCTCGCCCGGCTGGCGGCGGGCACCGGCCGGCGCCCGGGCCACCTGGAGCGCACCTACCGCGACCTCTTCGACCGGTTCGCCACCATGGTTGCCGAGTCGACCTTCCCGTTCCCGAGCGAGGAGGTCGCCACCGAGGAGGCGCCGAGGGTCGGTGACGGGGTGGTCCTGGTCGACGAAGAAGGCCGGGTCCGGTACGCGTCGCCGAACGCCACCAACGCCCTGCACCGGATGGGCATGTACTCCCAGACCGAAGGCCGCCGGCTCACCGATCTCGGCATCGAGGAGTCGGCCATCGAGTGGGCACTGGCGTCAGCCCTCCCGGTGGTCGAGGAGGTGGAGCGGCGCCCGGACGTGACTGTGCTGCTGCACTGCATCCCCCTGCTGGCCCATGGCCAGGTCACCGGATGCCTGGTCCTGTTGCGCGACGTCACCGACGTCCGTCGGCTCGACCGCCTCCTCCTGTCCAAGGACGCGGCCATCCGCGAGGTGCACCACCGAGTCAAGAACAACCTCCAGACCATCTCCGCCCTCTTGCGGCTCCAGGCCCGGCGCCTGGCACCCGGTGGCGGACGGGTGGCGCTCTTCGAGGCGGAGCGCCGGGTGCGGTCCATCGCCATCGTGCACGAGATCCTCTCCCGCGAGCCCAGCGACCAGGTCCCCTTCGACGAGATCGTCACGTCGCTGATCCGGATGGCCGAGGACTCCGTGGTCGTCTCGCGCGGACTGATGTTCGAGGTCACCGGCGAGCTCGGCGAGGTCCCGGCCGAGGTGGCGACGCCACTGGCCGTGGTGCTGGCCGAGCTCCTCCAGAACGCCGTCGAGCACGCGTTCCACGACCTCGGCGCGGACGACGGCGGCTCGGGGACGTCTTCGTCGGCCCCCCGCCCCTCGGCGAAGCCCGGTTCCGCATCTCCCGGTCACATCCGGGTCCACCTCGCCAGCGATCCCGTCCGCCTCACGCTCCAGGTCATCGACGACGGCTCCGGGCTGCCCGACGGGTTCGACATCGACGCCACCCAGAGTCTCGGCCTGTCGATCGTGCGGGACCTCGTCCGCAGTCAGCTGGACGGGACGATCACGATGCGGAACCGCCGTGACACCGTGCCGGGGGACCGCGGGACGGTTGTCACCATCGAGCTGCCCGCCCAGGAGACCCAACCGCTGGGGCTGTGAGGTCCAGGGTCCGCTGGAGGGCCGGGGGCGGCCGGCCGGGCGACCGGAGCGTCGGGGAGCGCCCGTCGGCGTCGGGGAGTCAGTCCCCCCTGGTCACGAGGCCCGGCGGCGTGCCGCGAGCCAGGCCTTGCGGAGCTTGCGGCGCTCCTCCTCGGAGGTGCCCCCCCACACGCCGGACTCCTGGTTGGTGGCCAGGGCAAAGTCGAGGCACGGCTCCTGTGCGTCGCAGGTCCGGCAAACCCGCTTGGCCGCCTCGATCTGGTCGATGGCGGGCCCGGTCGTGCCGACGGGGAAGAAGAGGTCCGGCTCCGTCCGGCGACAGGCGGCCAGATGCCTCCAGTCACCGTCGTCCCATTCGACCGTGCGGTTCCACATGAGGGCCACGATGATTCCTCCGCTCCGAGATGTCCCGTTTGTGATCTGATTCACATAGCTCGGCGCCAGAATGTCACCGGCCGTTCAGGGTTCGTTCATTAGAGTAATCAGCGGCACCCACCGGTGCAAGCAGTTCCGGGCCGCGAATCGCGAACACGCACGGCGCCGCTCGATGGGGAACCGCCGACCGGTAACCCGGCGCCAAGGAGGTCCCGGATCGATGACGACAGCGACGGTCCTGGGCCACCGGGGGAGCCCCGATCAGGCAGGTGGCGTCGGTGAGAACACGCTCGAGGCGTTCTCTCGGTCCCGGCGCCTGGGTGCGGACGGGGTCGAGCTGGACGTGCGGATGACCGCCGACGGCGCCGTGGCCGTGCACCACGATCCCGTCATCCCGGGGGCGGGTGCCGTGGCCGCGCTGGCCACTGCCGACCTCCCAGCGCACGTGCCCCTCCTGTCGGTCGTCCTCGACGCCGGTGCCGACCTGTTCCTCAACATCGAGCTCAAGAACCTCCCGGGCGAGCCCGGCTTCGACCCCGACGAGCGCCTGGCCGGATGCGTCGTGGCCCTGCTGGAGGACGCCGGCCGCACGGTGGACGTGGTGATCTCCTCGTTCTGGCCCGCCTCTCTCGAGGCCGTCCATCGGCGCTGCCCCGAGCTGCCCGTCGGGCTCCTGGTGCCGGGATGGTTCGACCCGTCACAGGCCGTCGATGCCGCCCGCCGTCTCGGGTGCGCCGCCGTCCACCCGTTCGTCGGCCTGGTGACCGCCGGGCTGGTGGACGACGCCCACGCCGCCGGCCTTTCGGTCGCCGCCTGGACCGTCAACGACGACCCGGACCTCGAAGCGGTGCTGGGCGCCGGCGTCGACACGGTGATCACCGACGACGTGGTACAGGCCCTGGTCACCTGTGACCGGGTCCGAGCGCGGTCGAGCTGAGTCGGCCGGTCCGAACGCCGGGCCGGATCGGGCCCGGGACCGCTCCGGGCTCGGGCGCCCTGACCTGGGATCGCGGCCCGATTGGTCGGAGAGGCCGTTTTCAACAACAATGCACGCCCATGAACGTCGTTGTCTGTGTGAAACAGATCCCCGATCCGGCCGCCCCGCCGGCGCTCGATGCCGGGACGAAGAACCTTGTCCGAGAGGGAAAACTCATCCTCGACGACTCCGATGCCTACGGCGTGGAGATGGCCCTCCAGCTGGCCGACGCCGCCGGCGGAGGGGACGTGACGCTGGTGTCGATGGCACCGAACGGCGAGACCTCCGGTCTGCGCACGGCGCTGGCCATGGGGGCGGCCAAGGCCATCCTGATCAGTGACGACGCCCTGGCCGGGACCGACGCCTTGGGGACCGCCAAGGTCCTCGCTGCCGCCATCAAGCGGGCCGAGCCGGACCTCATCCTGGCCGCCACCGAGTCCTCCGACGGCTACACCGGCACCACGCCGGTGCAGGTGGCCGAGCTGCTCGGCCTCCCCTCGGTGACCTTCGCCAAGAAGGTCGAGATCAACGGCTCGGCGGTCAAGGTCGAGCGGCAGACCGAGGCGGGCTATGACGAGGTGGAGAGCCCGCTGCCCGCCGTGGTGACGGTGACCGCCGGCGTGGTCGAACCCCGGTACCCCTCCTTCAAGGGCATCATGGCCGCCAAGTCGAAGCCGGTGGAGATCCTGAGCGTGGCCGACCTCGGGCTCGACGCCGGCCAGGTCGGTGCGCCCGGCGCCCGCCAGGAGATCACCGACGTGGCTGACGCCGAGGCCCGATCCGCCGGAGAGATCGTCGTCGACGAGGGCGAGGGCTACCAGCGGGTCATCGCATTCCTCGAGCAACTGAAGGTCCTGTAGGACCGGTAGGAGAACGAACGCACATGTCTGTCGACAAGATCTGGATCCTGGCCGAAGTAGCCGATGGGGTCCCCATCACCACCTCCCTCGAGCTCATCACCCAGGCCTGCTCGCTGGCCGGCACCGTCGAGGCGGTCGCCTTCGGCGACAGCACGGCCTCGGTCGCCGGCACGCTCGGCGAGTACGGGGTGACCACCGTCCACGACGTCGGCGACCTGGGCGGCGCCCTCCCCGGCGTCCCCGTGGCGGCATCGATCGCCGCCGCCGTCGCCGCCGGGAACGGACCCGACGCCATCCTGTTCCCCGCCACCTACGACGGTCGGGACATTGCCGGCCGCCTGTCGGCCAAGCTCGACCGGCCCGTCCTCACCAACGTCGTCGACCTCGTGGCCGAGGACGGCGGACTGGTGTCGCGCCACGCCATCTTCGGCGGCAGCCAGATCCTCTCCGCCCGGTTCACCGCCGAGGGCCCGCAGATCTTCGTGGTCCGGGCCAAGTCGTTCCCGGCCGAGCCCTCCGGAGGTGCGCCGGCCACCGTGGTGGACGCGCCGGCGCCGGACACCAACGCCACCAACGCCGCCCGGATCGTTGCCCGCCACGTCGAGGAGCGCACCGGTCCCAAGCTGGACGAGGCCGACGTGGTCGTGTCGGGCGGTCGAGGCCTGGGCGACAAGGACCAGTACGTGCTCATCGAAGAGCTGGCCACCCTCCTCAAGGGTGCCCCGGGGGCGAGCCGGGCCATCGTGGACGCCGGCTGGGTGCCCTACTCGCACCAGGTCGGTCAGACGGGGAAAACGGTCAAGCCGACCGTGTACGTGGCCTGCGGGATCTCCGGCGCCACCCAGCACTTGGTGGGCATGAAGAACTCGAAGAACATCGTCGCCATCAACAAGGACCAGGACGCCCCCATCTTCACGGTGGCCGACCTCGGCATCGTGGGCGACGTGCACAAGGTGCTCCCGCAGCTGATCGAGGCACTCAAGGCCCGGGGCTGACCGGATCGGACGGGTAGGCGTCCCGGGCGGTC
This sequence comes from Acidimicrobiales bacterium, assembly GCA_052143895.1. Classification (GTDB taxonomy): domain Bacteria; phylum Actinomycetota; class Acidimicrobiia; order Acidimicrobiales; family RAAP-2; genus Bog-756. Next base: position 26,650 of record JBKQRT010000402.1, read on the forward strand.
GGGGCGCGGTCGGGGCGCGGCCGGGCCTGGTCGACGGCATCGGCGTAGCCCATCGGGGACGATGCCCCGACGGGGCGCGTCGCGGCCGGGGGAGGCCCCTGGCAGAAGGTGGGCCGTGTCATACTGTGGCCTCACCGTCCGTACCGCACAGATCCCCCGGAAGTGACCTCAGCTGCTTACCGTACCCGCGGCCATCCGTCCTCAGGCGAGCGGCTCGGCGGGCCGCGACCGGCAGGGAGGCGGTGCGTAACGTGCCCTCCGGGTCGGCGGCGCCCGGCGGCGGCTCCTAGGGCCTGGAGGCACCGTGCCTAGACCGGTAGAGGGAACCAGTCCCTACCTGCCGGGTCTGGACGGGATCCGTGCCATCGCCGTCCTGTCGGTGATCGCCTTCCACCTCAATTTCGGCTGGGCGTCCGGCGGACTGCTCGGCGTGCAGGTCTTTTTCGTGCTCTCGGGGTATCTCATCACCGATCTCCTGGTGGCCGAGTACCACCGTCACGAGGGCATCGACCTCCAGCAGTTCTGGATCCGGCGGGCACGACGCCTCCTGCCGGCGCTCTTCGTGATGCTCTTCGCGACCGTGGGGTGGGCCACGATGTTCGACCGGAGCCAGTTGAGCGCGTTGCGCAGCGACCTCCCGCCCGGGATCTTCTACGTGAGCAACTGGTGGTTCATCTTCCACCACATCTCGTACTTCGCCAAGTTCGGGCCGCCGTCGCCGCTCGGACACCTCTGGTCACTTTCGATCGAGGAGCAGTTCTACCTGATCTGGCCGCTGCTGGTGCTCGTCGGCATGCGATTCATCCACACCCGGCGGACGATGATCATCATCACGCTGGCCGCCGCCGTCGCCTCCGCCACCGAGATGGGCCTGCTCTTCGTCCCCGACGGCGATCCCACCCGGGTCTACGACGGCACCGACACCCGGGCCTTCGCGCTCCTGGTCGGCGCCGCCCTCGCCTTCGCACTACCCCGCCGGCAGGCCTTCGGCCCGGTCGCCTCCGGTGCCCGGCGAATGCTCGATGCCATCGGCGGCCTGTCGCTGGTCGGCATCTTCATGATGTTCTGGCTCACCAACCAGTACGAATCGTTCCTCTACGAGGGGGGCATGGTACTCCTCGCCCTGCTCACCGCACTGCTCATCGGCGTCACCATCCATCCGGGGTCACACCTGCAGGTGGTCCTCGGGTGGGAGCCTCTCCGGTGGGTGGGCGAGCGTTCGTACGGCATCTACCTCTGGCACTACCCCGTCATCGTGCTCACCACGCCGCTCAACGCGCCTCCCAACGTCTTGCGGGCGACCCTCCAGATCGTCGCCACGTTCGTACTGGCCGAATTGTCGTGGCGCTACATCGAGCAACCGGCCCGGCACGGCGCACTCGCCCGGCAGTGCCGACGCATCCGGGACCATGACTGGTCTTGGCGGCGGTTGGAACCAGCAGGGTGGGTGGTCGTCGGGGGGGTGTTCGTCAACACCATGCTCTGCGCCGTTGGGCTCTTCGGCCTGGTCTCCGCCTCCGCCGCCGATCAGGCCTCCCAGGTCACGAGCATCGTTCCGACGGTACACCGGCACCCGTTGACCCCGCCGTCCGGTCCGACGCCGACGTCGGGTGCCACCACGTCCACCGGCCCACCTCCGGCCGGTCAGGGTGTGACGGCGATCGGGGACTCGATCATGGTGGACGCCGCTCCCTACCTTCAGGCGGCGCTGGCCGGCATCGCCATCGACGCCCAGGTCGGGCAGCAGCTCAACCAGGTGCAGCAGGCGGTGCCACAGCTCAAGGCTGAAGGGGCCGTGGGGAACCGCCTGGTCCTCGAGCTCGGGACCAACGGGCCCTACACGTCGGCCCAGTTGATGGCGCTCCTCGACTCGTTGGGTCCCATGCAGCGGATCGTGCTGGTCAACACCCGCGTCCCCCGCCCGTGGCAGCAGCAGATCAACCAGACCATGGCCGACGTCGCCCAGACCCGTCCGAACACCGTCGTGCTCGACTGGTATGCCGACAGCGCTCCCTACCCGCAGTATTTCTATCCCGACGGCGTGCACCTCGACCCAACGGGGGCCAAGTACTACGCGTCGCTCATCGTGCAGGCCCTCGAACAGCCGATGAGCCGCCGCGTCCGCTGAACGGCCCCTACACCGACTCCGACCGACCCCGACACCGGCCGGCTCCGGACCACGGCCCCGAAGCGGACTCAGACCAGTGGCCACGGGTACGGCGGCCTGTCCCCGATCGGCTCGGGGAACGTCCCGCGGCGGACCAGGGTCTCGATCCGGTCGGCCAGCGCCTCCTGCTCCTGACCACTGAGCAGCCGGCGCAGCCGTCCGGGCAGCTCGGACGACAGGCGCACGAGGTCGCCGAGGAGCCCGGGCGGGACGTCGTCATCGGCGTAGTCCCAGATCACCGTGCGCAGTTTCGGCTGCCGGTGGAAGCAGAGGCCATGGTCGATGGCCCAGAGGCGGTCGTCGGGGCCGCTCAACACGTGGCCGCTCTTGCGGTCGGCGTTGTTGGCCACGATGTCGAAGACGCATATCGTGCGCAGCGCCGTGTCATGGCCTCTTTCGTCGAAGAGGGTGAAGTAGTGCTGCTCGTAGTCGGCGTCGACGAACAGCTGGAGCGAGCCCGGTCCGTAGGGCCCGTCCCGCTCCAGCGTGGGGGGCACCAGGCCCCAGCCGAGCGCCTCCGAGAGCTCGTAGGCGGCCACCTCGCGGCGGTAGAGGCCGTCGGGGAAGTCCCACAGTGACCGCTCGCCGGTGGCCGGCTTGTACACCGCGCTGAGCGCTTCGGCCGCCCCCGGCCCGTCGGACCCGACGGTGACCAGGAACGTGAGGTTCGATGACCAGGGCAGCCGGCCGACCACCTCCAGGGCCCCGGTCCGCAGTCGCTCGATCGCCGCGTCCAACCCGGGACCGACGTCGGGTCTCCAGCCGTTCACACCGCCGGGGGACGGTGCCCGTTGGTCCGCGGGCATTCGTGTCCCGATGGGTCGAGGGGGGAGCCGCACAGCGGGCAGGGCGGACGTCCCGACTCGACCAGGGCGGTGGCCTGGATGGCGAACGCCGCCGCCTGCTCGCGGGAGATGGAGAGCCGGGCGATGGCGCCGGTCTCTTCGTCGTCGACCTGTTCCTCGATGACGAGGACGACCCGGTCGTCGGCGGCGTCGTAGGAGACGCCGATCGTCCCCACCGCCCAGGCCGGCTCGGTCGGCTCCTCGAGCGAGCCGGGATCGGGGAGGTGCTCCGGCCGGGTCTGGCCTTTGACGATCCGTGCGAGATAGTCGGCCACCACGGCCACCTGCTGCTTCTCCATCTTGAGGGTCAACAGGACCGGCCCCTGGCGGCACTGGAGGAGGAAGAGCCGTTGCCCGACCGGGCCGATGGTGCCCACCGTGATCCGGTCAGGAGCCGAGAGATCGTAGCCCTCGTTCATGAGATGGCCAGTGCTGCGAGCGAGTCGGTGGAGTTGACGCACAGGACGTGGGGACCGGCGACCGTATAGGCCAGAGCCGACACCGAGCACGGCGAGACGACCAGGCGCTGGAAGAGGTCGAGCTGGGTTCCCGCCCCCGCTGCCACCGCCGCCTTGATCGGATCGGCGTGGGACACGGCCACCACGGTCTCGCCTGGGTGCCGGCGGCTGAGGGCGTCGATGGCCGACACCATCCGGGCCTGCATCTCGAGGAACGATTCGCCGCCCGGAAAGCGGAACCCGCTGGGCCACCGCTGCACCTGGTTCCACTCCGGCTTCTTGGACAGCGAGCTCAACCGTGCTCCCGTCCACTCGCCGAAATCGCACTCGAGCAGCCCGCGTTCGGTGCGCACGCGCAGTCCGAGCTTCCGGGCGATCGGCTTGGCTGTCTCCGCGGTCCGCTCGAGCGGGGACGCGTAGACGGCCACCGGACGCCCGGATCCGGTGAGCCCGGCGATGCGATCGGCGACGGCTTCTGCCTGGGCCTCGCCATCGGCCGACAGGTGCAGACCGGGTGCCCGACCCGGCAGGACCTTTCCGGTCGTGGGCGTGGTCCCGTGCCGGATCAGCAGGACCACCGTGGGTCGGTTCGGAGTGTTCCGTCGGCTGGCCACGCCCGTTCACCGTACTCCGTCCGGAGCTTCCTCCGACCGCCCGACCATCGTGCTGGCGACCGTCGCGGCGACTGTCCGGCAGTCCGCGGAGCGGCCCGCTGACTGCAGCGATGCGTGGTGCGGGCGCTGCCCCCGACTGCCCCCGACCCGCTCCCGATCCGCCCCCGCCCCGCCCTGATGGTCGACGGATCAAGGTGTGGCGCCGACCAGCGGCCGTGAATCCGGTGCCACCGACTCGCAGCCGTCGAGCGGGCCGACATCGTCCGGGAGGACCGGATCACCGCTGTGGTCCTCGTCGGAGAGCTTGGACGGCCACCAATTCCAGCGGCCCAGCAACACGACCACCGACGGCACCAGCAGGGTGCGCACGAAGAACGTGTCGAGCAGGATGCCGGCGGCCAGGCCCAGCCCGATCTCCTGGACCTGGGTGTTGCCGGTGGCGGTGAGCACGCCGAAGGTCCCGGCCAGGATCAGCCCGGCCGAGGTCACCGTGGTGCCGGTGGCTTCGACGGCCCGCCGCACGGCCACCCGTATGGGGGCGTGATGGGCCTCCTCGCGGATCCGGGTCATGACCAGGATGTTGTAGTCCTGCCCCAGGGCCATGATGAAGATGAACATGAAGAACGGCAAGACGAAATTGATGCCGTCCTGGCCGCCGATGGTGACGAAGACCAGCACGGCAAGTCCGAGGGAGGCGAGGTAGGAGAGCCCGACGCTCACCACCAGGTACAGCGGGGCGACCAGGCTCCGCAGAACGATGGCCAGCAGCAGCGCCAGCACGATCATGACGATGGGGATGATCCGGAACAGGTCGCTTCCGGAGATGGTCCCGACATCGGCGGCCACCGGGGCGTACCCGTTGACGCCGTGGGCGGTGGCGCCGATCGAGC
>JBKQRT010000403.1:0-16103 GCA_052143895.1 Acidimicrobiales bacterium
CGGCGGCATCTTCGCCTTCGGTGACGCCCAGTTCTACGGGTCGATGGGGGCCGTGGCCCTCAACCGCCCGATCGTCGGGATCGCCACCACCCCCGACGGCCACGGGTACTGGGAGGTCGCCGCCGACGGCGGCATCTTCGCCTTCGGTGACGCCCAGTTCTACGGGTCCACCGGCTCCCTCCGCCTCAACAAGCCGATCGTCGGCGTCGAATCCTCGCCGGACGGCCACGGGTATTGGGAGGTGGCCAGCGACGGCGGCGTCTTCGCCTTCGGTGACGCCCAGTTCTACGGGTCCACTGGTTCGATCCAACTCGCCCAGCCCATCGTCGGGATCGACACCACGCCAGACGGCGGTGGCTACTGGATGGTCGCCTCTGACGGCGGCGTCTTCGCCTTCGGTGACGCCCAGTTCTACGGTTCGGCGACCGGCTTGTCGCCAACCAGTTCCATCGTGGGGGTCGCCTCGACACCGGACGGGCGCGGCTACTGGGAGGCGGCGGCCGACGGGGCGGTCTTCGCCTTCGGCGACGCCCAGTTCTACGGTCGGGCCACGCCGGCCCTCCCGGTGGTGGGCATCACCGCCACCCACGCCGGATACCGCCTGGTCGCCGCCGACGGCGGCATCTTCGACTTCGGCCGGGCCCCGTTCTACGGATCCACGGCCGGCCAGCAGCTCAACCGACCGGTCATCGGCATGGCCACCACCAGCGGCGGCTATCTCCTCGTGGCCTCAGACGGCGGGATCTTCGCCTTCGGCGGCGCCCGGTTCTTCGGCTCGCTGGGAGGCAGCACGGTGGCCAGCCCGGCGGCGACGTCGTCGGGCGCGACCCCGGACGGCGTCACCGACTACCAGCGTGCGGCATGGGAGCGGGCCAACCTCTGCGAGGAGGGTGGCGTCTGGGACGTCGACGGGCCGGTCTACAGCGGCGGGCTCGGCTTCAGCCATGCGAACTGGGACATCTTCAATACCTTCGGCTATCCGCCGGACGCGGCCCAGGCCACCCCGGAAGAGCAGATCCGGGTGGCGGTGGCCTTCGCCACCGCCTACTGGGGGAACCCCAACGCCGCGCCCGACCAGAGCGGGTGCACCGGGGGCTACTGACGACCCGGTCCGCGGGTGCCGGGCCGGCGCCGGGCACCCGCGGACCCTTGCCGGTCAGCCGGCGGCGTTCATGCGCTCCAGGGTTGCGGCCATCTGCCGGTGCACCAGATCGACCGCCCGCAGCGGTCGGATCATCACCCGGAACTCCACGATCCGACCGGCGTCGTTGGCCCGGATGATGTCGACCCCGTTCACATAGGTGCCCTCGATGGTGGTCTCGAATTCGAGGACGGCGGTGTCGCCGCCCAGGACGGTCTTCGTGTAGCGGAAGCCGCCGGGCCCGGTGCTGCTCGACCCCGTGGCGGTGGCCGGCTGGTCGCCGGGGAGGGTCTGGGCGGCCGCCCGCAGGTACCGCATGGTGATCGCCTTCCCCCGTTGGGGCGTGTGCACGATCGGCGAGTAGAAGACGACCTCGTCGTCGAGGAGCTCGTCGAGCCCGCCGGGCAGGTCCCCGCGCAGGAACGCGTGCCATCTGTCGACCACCTGCTCGATCATCGCTCCACCTCCGTGGTCCCCGACGGTAGCCGACGGCGGACGGAGGGCCCCTCCCGGCGACGGTGACGGTCGGCGCCCATACTGGTGGACCGGACGTCCACGGGAGGTTGTCGTGCACACCATCGAGGAGCTGGCGGGAGAGCTGGCACTACTGCGCCGACGGGTCGACGATGCCGAGGGCGTGCTGGAGATCCTGGCCCTCAAGGCGCGCTACGGCGAGCTCGTGGACCGTCGCTTCCGCAGCGGTGCGGTCGTCGACACCGGCGAGCTCGAGCGGGTGACCGCCGACGCCGCCCGTCTGTTCACCGTCGACGGCACCTGGGACGGCGGGCCCGCTCTCGGCTCGGTGACCGGCCGGGAGGCCATCGCCCGACGCCTGGCCTCCCCCACCCTCGATTTCTCCCGGCACCTGTTCGTGAAGCCCCGGATCGCCGTCGACGGCGAGCGGGCCACCGGCCGGTGGGACCTGCTGAGCCCCTGCCGGCGCCCTGACGGCATGTCCTATTGGATGTGCGGCTACGAGGACGACGAGTACCGCCGGGTCGACGGGGAGTGGCTCCACCGGTCGATGCGGCTCACCACCGTGTTCCTGTCGCCGGTGGGCGAGGGCTGGACGACGATCGTCGATTGACCACGAGCCCGGCCGGCACTGGTCCGGTGCGGCCGCTCAGCCGGTAGCCGGACCCGTGGGGCCCCGCCGGGACACGGCCGACGCCTCCGAGCCGGACGCAGGCATCCAGCGCATCATGAAGTCACCGAACATGGGGACGGTGAAGTCGATGGTCCCCCACCTCGGCGAGTAGCAGAGGGCCTTTCGGAGCAGACCGTCACGGGTCGGGCCGACGGCCGTGGCCTTCTTCCCCAGCAACGCCGCCACCTCGGCCGTCCGCACCGGGCCCGGGCCCAGCTCGGCCATGGCCCGGAGGTACCGCCGCTCGGGATCGGTGGTCCGCCCGGTCCGCACCCGGAAGAAGCCATCATCGAGCTCGGCCATGGCGATGCGCGTGCTGCGCTCGACGTCGTCCGAGGTGATCACGTCCGGCCCTGCGGCCGCGTCCCAGGCCTGCTTCCCGAATTCCTGGAGGAAGTAGGGATAACCGCGTGTGGCGGCGACCACCCGGTCGAGGGCGGGCGCGGCCCACCGCACGCCCTCGTCGGCCGCCGGCAGCTCGAGCGCGTCCCTCGCCTCACCGGCGCTCAGCGAGTCGATGACCGGGAAGGTGAACATGCGCTCAGCGTAGGACTTGGCCTCACCGGTGAGGGCGGCGAGGGCCGGCAGCCCGGCGCCGGCCACGGTGATGGGCAGGCGCAGCTGGGTGGCCCGGTGCAGGCCCATCACCAACGCCTCGAACACGGGCGGTCGGACGTAGTGGAGCTCGTCCACCGTGACCAGCACCCCGGTGTCGTGGTCCCGGGCGACCTCGCCGATCTCCACGAACAGGCCGGCCAGGTCGGTCGTCAGGTCGCCGGAGTCGGCCGGCCCGTGGACGGCCTCGACGTCGATGCTGAGCTCGGGCCCGTCGGGCAGCCGGAGGCTGAACGCCTTCAGCACGCCGAGCGCACGCCACACCCGCTCGCCGATCCGGCGCCGGGCGTCCATCGAGAGCAGCAGCCGGCGGAAGGCCGCAGCCAGGCGCTGGGGCAGATCGCCGTCCTCGCTGACCTCGACGTGCTCGTGGAAGAACCCCCGCCCCCCGGCCAGCTGCTCGAACTCGTTGAGCAGGACCGTCTTGCCCACGCCCCGCAAGCCGGTCAGCACCTGGCTGCGACCGTCCCGCCCGATGCGCAGCCGCTGCAGGGCGATGTCCATCGCCCCGATCTCGCGTGCCCGGCCGACCAGTGCCGGAGGCCGGGTGCCGGCGCCCGGGCTGTAGGGATTGCGCACCCGGTCCGTGCACTGAATCTAGCAATTCCCTGTCATTCTAGGAAATCTCCTAGATATACGTCGGTCCGCCGCTCACCCGATCGTCCGCGTCGACGTGACCTCCGGTGACCAGTGCGGGTCGAGCTCGAAGAACTGGTGGACGAGGGCCTCGAGCCCCACGGCGAACAGCGTCCACTCCTGGGGCTCGCCGTGCCGCCCGGTCGGCCGCATGATGCCGTCCATGTCCGAACCGTCGACCCGGTTGCGCAATGCACACCCCTCGGCCAGTCCCTCGACGGCGATGGTGAATTGCCGCATGGTCAGCTGCTCGAGCAGTCGCAGGCCGAGCAGGTCGGCCATCAGGGTGTAGACCTCCTCGAGCTGCTTGGTGAAGGCCTCGTAGCCCCGGGCCAGCGCGGCCTCGATCCGACCGCGGTACACGCAGGGATCGCCGGCTGTGGCGAGCGCCCACACTCCGATCCAGGACGTCCAGTTCGGTGAGGTACGGAGCGCATCGGCGTTGGCGCCGCCGGCCAGCCGGCACAGCTCGCTCGTGCACCACCACCGGGCCTCCTCCGTCGAGGCATCCATCTCCTCGAGGAACGGCAGCAGGACCTCGACGGTCCGATCGAGCTCGTCGTGGCCCTCGTCGGCGGCGATGGCCACCAGCACATCGGCCTGGTACTCGGCCTGGTTCGTCCACACCCGCTTGATGATCGAGGCGTTGGTCAGCCGGATGCCGGTCTCCTCCTCCACCCGGTCGAAGACCCGTTTGAAGGTGAGGGCCTCCGCGCCGGAGCCCAGGCCCTCCTCGCGGAGGATGGCCCGGCCGGACTCGAGCAGGAGGGTGCGCAGCTCGTCCCGACTCTGCTTGGGCTTGCGGGTGCCGGTCACGACCGTGCCCGTGTGGAACCGGCCGCCCCACGGTCCCGACTGATGACCCTGACACCCATGTGTTCCCCTACGGTCGACCCTCCGGTCGGGAGTGCCGGCGGCTGACCGGCGCGATCGAAGGAATCGCCGGTCCGGGAGTTGCAATCGACAGTTGCACCTCCCCTCCGGCAGCGATCCTATCGGGAAGCGCTGGACGGCTCCCAGTCGGGATCGAACTCGAGGAACTGCAGGACGAGCGCCTCCAACCCGATGGCGAACAACACCCACTCCTCCTCGCCACCGCCCGGCCGGGTCGGCCGACGGATGGACTCCATCTCGCTGGGGTCGATGCGGTACCGCAGCTCGCACCCCTGGCCGAGCGACTCGGCGGCGACGGCGAGGTGCCGGAAGGTCAGGCCGGGACGCAGTCGCAGGCCCAGCACGTCGGCCATCTCCCGGTAGACCCCCTCGTACCGGCGGACGAAGGACTCGTACCCCTCGACCAGGGCCGACTGGATCCGGCGCCGGCACTCGAAGGGCGCCCCGCCGGCGGCCAGGGCCCACACCCCCATCCACGTGGGCCAGTCCGGCGACTCACGGTAGGCGGACCGGCTGGCCTGCCCGGCCACCCGGCAGATGTCCCGCAGCGCCTGTCGCCGGCCCGCCTCGCTCGACACGTCCATGGTGGCCAGGACGTCGCTGAGCGCATCCACCGTCCGGCGGATCTCGGTGTCACTGCCGTCGGCGGCGATCCCGGCCAGGACGTCGGACTGGAAGTCGGCCTGGTTCTCCCACACCCGCCTGATGATGGAGGCGTTGGTCAGGCGCACACCGGTGTCCCGCTCCACGCGGGCGAAGACCCGCTTGAAGGTCAGTGCCTCGGCACCGGCGCCGAGACCCTCGTCCCGCAGGATGGCGCGGCCCGTCTCCACCATGAGCTCGCGGAGCTCCGCGCGGCCCTGCTTCGGCTGCCGCCCGTTTGCCGCCCGGCTCATGGCCGGCCGCTGCGGTGCAGCCGGTCGGCGTCGGCGGTCCCGGACCTCATGCGTCCCACAGCAGGACGGTACCTCAGGGCGGAGGTCCAGGTCGGGGCCACTTGCAATCACGGGTTGCGAACTTCGGAGGGATTGTCGATACTGGGACACGTAGGGTGGCGGATCACGGATCGTTCGAGTTCCGCCGTCCCGGAGCAGCAGCCCGGGACGCGGGTCCGAGCGACCCGTCACTCGGACCGCTGCCGCGTGGTTGGGGCGGGCCGCCAGGGCGCGACGCGTCGGCCAGCGCGGTTCTGCCCAGAGAACCACACTCCTCCACCACCCTTCGACCCGCCAGTGGTCGGTGCCGGGCGTGGCGCAGCTCACGTACAGGCGCCACGAGCCGTCGGGCAGCGCCACCAGGGCGGGCCGCTCGAGCGAGGCACAGTCGAACGACTCGCGGTCGAGAACCACCACCGTCTCGAACGTCACGCCGTCGGCCGACCGGGCCACCACGTTGGCGTAGCCACGGCCGGTCCCGAGGGGGCGCCGCAGCCGGTAGGCCAGCCAGAAGGTCCCGTCATCGGACAGCACCGCGCTCGGGCCGCCGGCCCAGTACCCGGGACCCTCATCCGGGGGTTCGACGACCACCTGGGCGGCGTCGGGTGACGGTACGGGGATCGGTTCGGTGCCGGGCATGATCTCTGGTGCCCCTCCACAGGTGACGTCCACCGCCACTCAGGGACACCGGGCCCTCAGAATCTACCGTCCTGCCGGACCGATGCGAAAGCCCTCGGGGCACCTAGGCCCCGGCTGTCCGGTGGCCCGTCGTGCGCCCTACAGTCTGGCCATGGACCCCCACCGATTCCAGGGCCGCAACGTGCTCGTGACCGGAGCTGCCTCCGGGATCGGGCGGGCCACCGCCATCCGGTTGACCGGCGAGGGCGCGTCGGTCGTGGCGGTGGACCTCAACGCCGGCCTGCTGACCGAGCTCGAGGCCGAGCTCGCCGGGGGCCCGGGGTTCTGCAGCGCCCTGGTCGCCGATGTCAGCTCCGAGCCGGGCGTGGCCGCCCTGGTCGCCACCTCCGTCGAGCGGCTCGGCAGCCTCGACGTGGTGGTCAACGTGGCGGGCATCCTCTCGTTCTCCCACACCCACGAGCTCGCCCTCGACGAGTGGAACCGCCTCATCGCCGTCAACCTCACCGGCACGTTCCTGGTCTGCCGCGAGAGCCTGCCCCACCTGCTGGCCAGCCGCGGCAACATCGTCAACCTGGCCTCGACGGCGGCGCACAAGGGTCAGCCGTGGGCCACCGCCTACGTGGCGTCCAAAGGCGGCGTGCTCGCCCTCACCCGGGCCCTCGCCGTCGAGTACGCCGCCCAGGGCCTGCGGGCGAACAGCATCAGCCCCGGCGCCATCGACACTCCGATCACCGGGGCCTTCCAGCTCCCGGACGGGGCCGATCCCAAGCTCCTCCGCCGGGTCACCCCGCTCGGCCCGTTCGGCTCCCCCGAGGGGATCGCCGCGGCCATCGCCTACGTGGCGTCGGACGAGGCCTCCCACATGAACGGCGCCGACCTCCTCATCGACGGCGCCACGCTCGCCTGAGCGCGATGGGACTCAACCGAGGGTCGAACGCCCGTCGGTGGCCCACCAGTCCGCCGTCAGCTTGAGGCCCGGGATCGAGGCGCGGGGCATCAGCTCCTCGTAGGTCCGGCGGTAGCCGGTGTGGGCGATGCACCAGGTGCCGTCCCGCTTCACGTAGCGGTCGACGTAGAACGCGGCGCCCTGCACGTTGATGCCAAGGTCGGTGAGGATGACCACGTCCTCGAGGGCCCAGGTGCCGGTGGCCTCGTCCGGGCCGGTCAGGTCGATCTCGGGATGGTGGCACCGGTGGCTGCTGAGCATGGTGGTGGCCCCCATAGAGGTCCGGAGGAACTCCATGATGGCATCCCGACCCTCGAACTCGTAAAGCCCCCCGCCGTAGCGGGCGGTCGCCTCGGGGACGAAGCACGTCTCGATCTCGTCCCACAGCTTCTGGTCGAGGCACCGCAGGTAGCGGTACTTGAGCCGTTTGATCTGCTCGATCTCGACCAGGTCCTCGGGTGTCATTGGCTGCTCCTCGGTGTCCGGCCCGGCAGGTGGCCGCCGGGCACATCTCGGCTAACGGATAGTGCCCACGCCGGGGATCAGCGGCAGGTCGAGGGCGGTCACCCATCCCGGCGGCAGGTCGTTGACGGCGGGCACGGCGTTGAGGGCCCGCAAGCCGGTGGCCAGGCAGCCGGCGGCGGCGGCGTCGCGGCCGCTGCCGTCCGAGAACCGGAAGGCCGTCTCCTGGGTGATGGACGGCGACCCCTCGATCTCGACGCGGTAGACGTCGTCCCGGTTGCCGCGCGGCCAGTCCGGGGCGGCGTCGTTCCCGACCCGGTTCACGTGCTCGAGGCAGATGCGGGCGGCGCCACGGTAGATCCCGTTGATCGTGAAGCGGATGGCGGCCACCTCGCCGGCACGGATGGTGCCCTTGGCGGTGGTGATCGGGGTGTCGGTGACCCACTTCTCCCACGTCGTCGTGATCTCGTCGAGCTCGACGCCGACGGCGTGGGCCATCATCGGGACGGTCGCCCCCCACGACATCACCAGGATGTCGGTGTGCTCCAGCAGGGGCACGAACTCCGGCGGTCGCCCGATGCCCATCTCCTCCTCGTAGTCGCCCTCGTAGTTGATGTAGTCGAGGATCTCGAGGGCGCGGACCTGGCGGACCTCCCCGCATAGTCCCATGAGTGTCATGGGAAAGAGGTCGTTGGCGAACCCGGGGTCGATGCCGGTGGTGAAACAAGACGAGCCGCCTGCCTCGCACGCCTCGGTGATGGGGTCGATCCACGAGGCCGGGTTGAGGGACATCGACGGCCACACCCACGGGGTCATGGCCGTCGAGCACACGTCGACGCCGGCGCGGAGGAACGTCCCCATGTCCCGGATGTTGTCGGCGGCGTGGGCGGCGGTGGGACCGAAGTGGACCAGGGCGTCGGGCCGCAGGGCGACCAGCTCGTCGATGTCGTCTGTGGCGGCCAGCCCGACCGGGTCGAGACCGCAGATCTCCCCGACGTCCCTTCCCACCTTGCCGGGAGCGCTGACCCCGACACCGACCAGCTCGAAGGCCGGGTGCCGCAGGACCTCGGGGATCACCATCTTGCCGACGAAGCCGGTGCCCCACACGACCACGCGCTTCGGCGCCACCGTCATCGCATCATCTCGCCGGAGTTGACCATCAGGCACTGGCCGGTGACGGCCTTGGCATGGTCGGAGGCGAAGAAGGCGGCCACGTCGGCCACCTCGCCGTCCTCGGTCATGCGCCGGAGCGGGAACCTGCCCACGATGCCCTCGAGGACCTCCTCGCGCGTGGTGCCACGGCTCTCGGCCGTGCCGTCCACGTACATCTGCACATTCGGGCCCCACATCCACGATGGCACGACCATGTTGCAGCGGATGTTGTCCGGGCCGAGCTCATCGCAAAGGTAGTACATGGCCGAGAGCAGGGCCGCCTTCGACGCCGCGTACCCGCTCTGGGGCAGCGCCGGCTGGAACATCGACTGGGAACCGATGAGGACCACCGAGCCGCCCCCGCCCGCCTTCATCGCCCGGGCCACCGGGCGGATGACGGTCAGGGCACCGAGCACGTTGGTCTCGAACGCCTTCCGCCACGCCTCGAACTTGAGGTCGTAGAGGCCGCCCCAGACGTTCTCGTAGGCCGCCACCTGGATGAGGGCGTCCACCGAGCCGAACCGGCCGAGGGCGTGCTGGACGAGCGACTCGCAGGACTCCTCCACGGTGATGTCGGTCACCTCGTAGGCGACGTGCTCACCGCTCGCGTCGAGCTCGGCGGCCGTCGACGCAAGTGCGTCGGCCGTGCGAGCGGCCAGCATCACGTTGGCCCCGTCACGCAGCGCGCTGGCCGCACACTCCCGGCCCAGTCCCGCGCCGACGCCGGTCACCACTACCGTCTTCCCTGTGAGGATCATCCCCTTCTTCTAGCAGGGCCGGTCCCACCGGGACGAGACGCTCCTGGCCGGGAGGGCGCATCGGGGGACGTCCCCACACGTCGACAGGGCTGCCGACCGACAGTACCGTCAGTGGAGATGCCACAACTCTCTCGAACCAGCAGCGAGGCGCGACCATGACCAGCTACGAGCCCTTCGGCGGTGTGATCGGACGGACCCAGGCGGAGTCGACCCCCTGGTGGCCGGAGCCGCCCCACCCGGGCGACGATGCGCCCAACGTGGTGCTCATCCTCCTCGACGACACGGGCTTCTCCCACTTCGGGTGCTACGGATCGGACCTCACCACCCCGTCGATCGACGCCCTGGCCGCCAGGGGCCTCCGCTACACGAACTTCCACGTCACGCCGTTGTGCTCGCCCACACGGGCGTCGCTCCTCACCGGCCGGAACCATCACACGGTCGGCATGCGGTCGATCTCCAACTTCGACAGCGGGTACCCGCACATGCGCGGACACGTCACCAATCATGCGGCCACAGCGGCAGAGGTGCTCCGCGACGAGGGCTATGCCACCTTCGCCATAGGCAAGTGGCACCTCTGTGCCATGGAGAACGCCTCGGCGGCCGGTCCCTACGACCAGTGGCCGTGCCAACGGGGCTTCGACCGCTTCTACGGCTTCCTCGAGGGCGAGACCGACCAGTTCCACCCCGAGCTGGTCTACGACAACCATGTCGTCGAGCCGCCGGCCAGCCCCGAGGAGGGCTACCACTTGAGCGAGGACCTGGTCGACCACGCCATCAGCTTCATCCACGACACCACGTCGATCCGGCCCGACCGCCCCTTCTTCACCTATCTGGCCTTCGGCGCCATGCACGCCCCGCACCAGGCGCCGGCGTCCTACCTCGAGAAGTACCGCGGTCGGTTCGACGACGGGTGGGACGCGGCCCGCGACCGGTGGTACGCCCGCCAGCTCGAGACGGGGCTGCTTCCCCCCGGCACCGAGCTGGCCCCGCGGAACCCGGGCGTCGAGGACTGGGACTCCCTCGGCGACAACCAACGCCGCCTGGCCGCCCGCCTCCAGGAGGCCTTCGCCGCCTACCTCGAGCACACCGACGCCCAGATCGGCCGCCTCGTCGCCGACCTCGAGGCCCTCGGCGAACTGGACAACACCTTGTTCCTCCTGCTGTCGGACAACGGCGCCAGCCAGGAGGGCGGTCCGTTCGGGGTCATGCACGAGATGAAGTACTTCAACTTTCTGGTGGAGTCGCCCGACGAGGCCGTCGAGCGCATCGACGACATCGGTGGGCCGCACAGCCACGCCAACTACCCGTGGGGCTGGGCCCAGGCCGGGAACACCCCCTTCAAGTGGTACAAGCAGAACACCCACGAGGGCGGGGTCCACGTCCCGCTCATCGTGCACTGGCCCGATCGGATCGGCGACGGCGGGTCGCTGCGCGACCACTTCCACCACGTGAACGACATCGTCCCCACCATCTACGACGCCCTCGGGGTCGAGGCTCCGGCCGTCTACCGGGGGTTCGAGCAGCTCCCGATCTCGGGGGTCTCGATGCGGTACACCTTCGACGGGCCCGACGAGCCGTCGCGCAAGGGCGTGCAGTACTACGAGATGATGGGCCACCGCGGCATCTACGTCGACGGGTGGAAGGCGGTCACCCGGCACCAGCCGGGCGTGTCGTTCGACGACGACGTCTGGGAGCTCTACCACCTGTCCGAGGACCGTTCCGAGTGCCACGACCTCGCCGCCGGACTGCCGGACAAGCTCGAGGAGCTGGTCGCGCTGTGGTGGCAGGAGGCCGAGGCCCAGGGGGTCCTGCCGCTGGACGACCGGACCATCGAGCTGTTCTTCACCCGGTACCGCGACCGCTCGCCCCACCCCACCTCCCGCACCTACTCGTACTTCCCCCCGATGTCGCCGTTGCCGGCCCAGGTGGCGCCGTCGCTGGGGGGGCGAGGCTGGGAGATGTCGGCCACCGTCGAGCGGGCCGTCGGGGACGAGGGCGTGCTCTACGCCTCGGGGACCGCGAACTCCGGGGTCAGCCTCTTCGTCCAGGACGAGCGGCTGGTGTTCGACTACAACTGCTTCGGCGACCACCACGTGGTGGTGTCCGACGTACCGGTGCCGGCGGAGCCGTCGGTCGTCGGCGTGCGGTTCCGCCGCGAGGGCAAGGGCGGCGAGGCGACCCTCCTCGTCGACGGCTCGCCGTGCGGTGCCCTGACCATCCCCTTCGCCATGACCATGATCTCGAGCGTGGGCCCGAGCATCGGCTACGACCACGGCTCGCCGGTGAGCGAGCGCTACGTCGGGCACTTCCCCTTCCAGGGGCGGCTCCGCCGGCTCGACGTCGCCCTGGCCGGTGCCCCGGCCGAGCGGGGCCGGGCCGAGGCCGAGGAACGCGCCGCCATGTCCCGCCAGTAGCGACCGGCTCTGGCGGTGAACCTCAGGCGGTGAACCTGGCCGAGGCGCCGGCGTCCACGTCGATGACCGAGCCGGTGATGTGCCGCGCCGACTCCGACGCCAGGAAGACCACGGCGGCGGTGATCTCCTCGGGCTCGAGCCACGGGACCGGCTGCACGTGCAGGGCGGCGAAGCCCTCGACCACGTCCTCCCGCCCGGGATGGTCGAGGTCGGGCCGCATCAGCCCGTACAGGAGGTCGTTGTGGATCATGGGGGTCGACACGTTTCCCGGGGCCACGACGTTCGCGGTGATGCCGAAGGCTGCGAGCTCGTAGGCCACCGACTTGCAGAGACCGATCACCCCCCACTTGGAGGCCACGTAGGCGGGGATGCCCGGGTTCGACGAGCGCCCCATGATCGACGAGATGCCGATGATCCGTCCCCACCGCCGCCGGCGCATGTGGGGGGCGGTGGCCCGTATGGCGTTGAACACCCCGGTGAGGTTGGTGTCCAGGGTCTCGCCCCACTGGTCGGCGTCCATCGTGCAGATCGACCCCATGACCGACACGCCGGCGTTGGCCACCAGCACGTCGGCGGAGCCGAGCTCGTCCACGGCGCCGTCGACGAAGGCCACCACGGCGTCGAGGTCGCGAACGTCGGTGAGCGCCGAGTAGCACCGACGCCTCTGCTGCTCCACCAGGCGCACCGTCTCGGCCAGGTCGTCCGCCGTGGCCAGCGGGTAGCCAACGCTGCCGAGGTCGTGGCCGAGGTCGCACACGGCCACGTCCGCCCCCAGGCGGGCGAACTCGACCGCATGGCTGCGGCCCTGACCCCGCGCCCCACCGGTGATCACCACCACCCGGCCGGCGAACGGCTGCGTCCCGGCGGGATCCGACTCGTCGCTGCGGGTGTTCATCGGACCTCCGTCCTGGTTCGTGGCGGGCGGGCCACCCGACCGCCGGACGATCCTAGGCCGGGGGGCCGGCCTGACGGCGCCTCCGACCAGCCGCGCCGTCAGGCGTCGTCAGGCCGATCGACCCCAGGTCCGCAGCACCTGCCGGTACCGACGGTCCCACCCGGCGTAGGTGTGCCGGAGCGCGGCTCCCGGCCACCCGGGCGGCAACAGCTCGTCGGGCAGCAGTGGATCGGCCTGCAGATGGCGGACCACCGCAGCGGACAGCTCGAAGCCCGGCGCCAGGTCGGGCGGCCCGGTGGGGGGCAGACCGTCCAGCCCGGCCACCAGCTCCGTGGCCCGCCGCGACCAGCCGTCGAGGTCCCACAGGGACGCGGCCAGTGCCACGGGGTCGCCGGCGGGGACGGCGGTGTAGCAGGACACGTCCGGGTCTTCCGCCGGATCCGGGCGGAGGTCGACGTTGGCAGGGCGTAGCCATACCCCCTCCCGCTGCTCGGCCAGGCGGGCCAGCGCCAGGCGGTGACGGCGGGCGGCCCGCTCCTCCGCCGACCGGCCACCCGGGGCCACCACCACCAGAAACCACCCGCCGGCCCAGGCCCGGGTGTCCCCCCGAAGGCTGTCTGCCTGGCGACCCCGGCGGTCGAGGAGGTGGCCGGCGAGCCGGTACCGGCCGTTCCCGTCGGTGGTCGCCTCGCCGGTCGAAGCCATCCGGCTGAGCGCCACCCGGGCGCGGTTCTCGTTGATCCCGAACAGGCCGGCCAGGTGGACCAGGTGGGCCACGGGCAGCTCCGGGGGGTCCTCGCCGAGGAGCGCGCTGGCCAGGACCGACCGGGCGGTCAGTGGAGCATTCCTCGCATTACGCACTTGTGTCATCTGTTCCAGAACTGTAATGTGCCCCCATGGCGAGCACCATGGTGGCCGATACCGAGGCGCGACCCGACGTCCTCCCCACCGACCGGCTCCTGGAGAACGGCATGGCCCGGCCCGGGCTGCGTCAGGACCTGCGGCGGATCGACGACCTCCGCAACGCCATCACCGTGGCCTCGGTCTGGCTGTGGGTGGCGGTGCTGATCGGCGGCGCGGTGTGGTGGGGCAACCCCCTCGGCTACCTGGCCGCCTTCGCCCTGATGGGCCCGATGTACGCCCGGTTCGCCATCCTCATGCACGAGGCCGCCCACAAGCTCCTGTTCACCGACAAGCGGGTCAACGACTGGGTGGGCACCTGGCTCATCGCCTACCCGACCTGGACCCCCATCACCATCTACCGGCGAGGGCACTTCGCCCACCACAAGGAGGAGTTCGGTCCGCGCGAGCCGGATATCGCCTTCTACCGCGGGTACCCGTGCGGCGGGCGCACCCTCACCCGGCGACTGGTGCGCGACGCGGTGGGGATCTCCGGGTGGAAGAACTTCACCCCCTTGTTCAAGGCGCTGCGCCGGGCGTCCACCCGGCGGGTGGCCGCTTCGATCCTCGGCGTGCAGGTCCTCCTGTGGGCGGTGATGTGGGCCGCGACCGGGCGGTGGTGGATCTACCCGCTCCTCTGGTGGCTGCCGTGGATGACCCAGTGGCGGGTGATCAACCGCCTTCGGGCGATCGCCGAGCACGGCGGCCTCGAGGCCAGTCCCGACCGGCGGGTGACCACCCACAACGTGCGCCAGTCGCGGCCGGCCCGCTTCTGGTTCGTGCCCTACAACACCGGTTGGCACCTGGCCCACCACGTGGACATGGGTATCCCGTTCCGCAACCTCCCCGCCTTCCACGCCGAGCTCGAGCGGGCCGGGTACGTCACCGACCAGCTCACCTACCCGAACTACCGGTCCCTGTGGAGGGCGCTCAGCGCCGCCTGAGCACGGCCCACCGTGTCGTGACTGACCGGATCATGACGGGCGGCCGCGCAGCGCCCGGTAGCGGCGGACCAGGGCGGCGGTCGAGCTGTCCTGATCGCCGAGGTCGGGCGCCGCGGCATCGATCAGTACCGGTGCCAACTGCATGGCCATCTTCTTGCCCAGCTCGACCCCCCACTGGTCGAACGAGTCGATCCCCCAGATCACCCCTTCGGTGAACACGGTGTGCTCGTAGAGGGCGACCAGCTGCCCGAGCACCGACGGGGTCAGCTCGGGAGCGATGATGGTCGAGCTCGGATGGTTCCCCGGCATGACCTTGTGGGGGACGAGCGCCGGCGGCGTGCCGTCGGCGGCGACCTCGTCCGCCGTGCGACCGAACGCCAGCACCTTGGCCTGGGCGAAGCAGTTGGACATGAGCAGGTCCTGCTGGTCGCCGCGCTCGCGGGTCGACTCGGCGAAACCGATGAAGTCCACCGGCACGAGGCGGGTCCCCTGGTGGATGAGCTGGTAGAAGGCGTGCTGGCCGTTGGTGCCCGGCTCGCCCCAGAAGATCTCCCCGGTCGCGCCCCACACGGGCGTGCCGTCGCGGCGGACCGACTTGCCGTTCGACTCCATGGTCAGCTGCTGGAGGTAGGCCGGAAACCGGGCCAAGCGCTGGCTGTAGGGCAGCACGGCATGCGTCTCGGCCCCGAAGAAGTTGTCGTACCAGATGTTGAGCATGGCCTGGATGACCGGCAGGTTGGCCTCGAGCGGGGTGGTGGCGAAGTGCCGATCGACGGCGTGGAAGCCGCCCAGCATGTCCGCGAACGCCTCGGGGCCGATGGCCACCATGAGCGAGAAACCGATGGCCGAGTCGTAGGAGTAGCGGCCGCCCACCCAGTCCCAGAAGCCGAACATGTTGGCCGGGTCGATGCCGAAGGAGCGTACCGCCCCCTCGTTGGTGGAGACGGCCACGAAGTGCCGGGCCACTGCCTCCTCCCCGCACCCGAGGCGTTCGAGGAGCCACTGGCGCGCGGCCGACGCGTTGGTGAGCGTCTCGAGCGTGATGAAGGTCTTCGAGCTCACCACGAAGAGCGTCCCGGCCGGATCGAGGTCGTGGGTCTTGTGGTAGAGGTCGACCGGGTCGATGTTGGACACGAAGCGGCATTCGATGTCCGGGGAGGCGTAGTCGCACAGTGCCTCGTAGGCCATGGCCGGTCCGAGGTCGGAGCCACCGATGCCGATGTTGACCACGGCGGTGATGCGCTGACCGGTGTGCCCGGTCCACCCCCCCGAACGGATGGCAGTGGCCACCGTGCCCATCCGGTCGAGCACCTCGTGCACGTCGGCCACCACGTCCAGGCCGTCGACCTCGAGCCGGGTACCTCGGGGCATCCGGAGGGCCACGTGGAGTACGGCCCGTTCCTCGGTGGTGTTGATGTGCCGGCCGGCGAACATGGCGTCCCGGCGCTCCTCCACACCGGCCCGGCGGGCGACAGCGGTCAGGAGGCTGAGGGTCTCACGGGTGACCCGGTGCTTGGAGTAGTCGAGGTACAGGTCACCGGCGGTGGCGGTCAGCTCGGTGCCGCGCCCGGGGTCCTCGTCGAAGATCGACCGCAGATGGAGTTCCCGGAGCGCATCGAAGTGCC
>JBKQRT010000404.1:0-2558 GCA_052143895.1 Acidimicrobiales bacterium
ACCGACAGGTTCACCGCCCACCGCCTCGCCCAGTTCGCCCTGGCCGTCGCCCTGATCATCACCGTCAAACTGGTCAAGTGGTCGAAACGGTGGGGGTCACTGGCCATCGCCTAATGGCGCGCGCTCTTAGTCGTTGCCATGTGTTTTGCAGGACCACGCCGACCAGATGTCCAAAGAGCCGCTGACCTGCACTTTCGCGAGAGCGGGCGGAAAGCCACGAACGTCTCGAAGGAGTCCTTGGCTTTGCGCTCCCTACTCCGAGTCTCCGCTCAGAGACGAGAGGGCACACACTGCGCCGGACACGCCACCGGCCGTCGGGCATCGCCCGCCTTGGTGAGCATTCAGTTAACTCAGGTCTCCCGGCGAGCGAACTTTCCGGCTCTATCAATACTGAACATGCAGGTCACCGGCTCAAATCAGCAATCCAGTGCTCATCCCGCAGGGCGCCACGGGCGGAGCCGGATTGGAAGGGCACTGGCGGATCGATGTCGATGAGGACGAACTGAGACACATGGGCGAGCCTCGCCAAGCCCAGGCCAGTTCAAGGTGTGCCATTGCGCACATTCAAAGCCTTCGTGAAGTCATCCCGACGACAGCACTGCCCAGGTAACATTCGGAGCGTCTCGTGGGTCGGCCTCGCTCAATGGAGCAGTGCTCTCCCAGCGCCCGCGCCCTGCCTATGAGCCCACAGGGGTGATGGTTGATGCGTTCGGAACAGCGGGGATGATCTTCCCTGCAGCACCCTGCCCGAAGAGCCAGAGGAGGTTGCCTGTCATCCTGTCCATGAGCGGTGTCGCGCAGGACGACTGACCAGAGCAAGGTGCGAGCATGTTGATCCAGTTCACCGTCCCGCTGTCGAAGACACCTGCCTCGGACGTGGGCGCCGTCCAGTAGACGGTGTCGGCATAGGTGAAGCCGCTCCACTTCCCCTGATTGGTGTAGACGTCGCCCAACGGGACTGGGGAATGCCCGAGGATCTGCAGAGTTGGCGGGTCCAGCGGTCCGGTGATCTGGTGATCGATGTCCGACTGGATGACACCGGGGACCTCGGAGCCGTTCAGCAGTCCGGTTCCCTTGAAGAACCACGAGCCGGAGTTAGCGACGGCGAAGGGCTGTGCCGTGCCGCCGGGCGGGATGTAACCGGCGTAGACCTCTCCGGTCATCGCCGCGGGCGGCAGGTCGGTCGGGGGTGAGTCGAAGGTGTTGCCCGTGATGTTGTCGAGATCGCCCTTGAGCGGGTCCTCGGTCGGATCGCGGTAGTCGACGACCAGTCGGTCGACCCCCAACGGCGAGGGCTCGAGCCGCGCGTGGCGCAGCACCGAGGCGGCGCCGAAGTAGATCACGTTGACGCCGGCATTCATGGCGCTCTGGACGGCAGCACGCTCGTTGTAGGTCCACGTCTCGTCGTGGCCGAGGGACAGGATCGCCCTGTGCTGCAGCACCGTCGCGGGACGTGCGTTGATCGTGATATCGGTGACGTAGGTCACATCGAGGCCATGCTGCTCGGCGAAGCGGACGAGCGGGTACTCGTTCGACAAGAAGTCCGATGATCCGTCTCCCGAATCGAAGGGTCGATCGAGGGACGCCACCCGAGCACGGTTGCACACCGGATACGAGCCCGATCCGAGCGTGCAGGGACCGAGACCCTGGTAGAAGGAGTAGCCGCCATAGGTGTTCCAGCCCGCCTCGGTAAGTGAGCGTCCCACGACGAGGTAGGTTGCGGTGCTGGCTGGATCCCAGATCGTGAGCAGGACGTACGAGGACTGACCGGTTGAGGTGGTCAGCTTCAGTAGATAGTCACCGGGAACGAACGCCTTCGTGATGTCGATGGTGGTCGACAACGACCAGTTGGCGCAGCTGACCATGTTGATCCCCGCAGCGAACCGGCAGGCCGGCTGGATGACGCCGGGGAGCTGCTTCGATCCCCAGACCGCTCGGCCTCCCGCCCCCCGATAGTAGCCCATGCGGTATGCGACCACGGAGTAGCTCGGCGCAGCCGTCGAGACGTAGAGGTCGACGGCATCGCCTTCGGCAGCGTAGGTGGTGCTGGAGAACCCTTGGATCACCCCCGGCTGGTTCGTGGCAGGGATCTCCCAGGACGGTGTCCCCTTCTTCATGTTCTCGGCAACCATGGCCCTCGACACCACCCCGTACGAGGAGAGGAAGGTTGCGGGCTCGACTCGGTGCTTCGGCTGGACGCTCGCCGGTCGGGCCGTCGAGCAGGCGCTGAACACCACGGACGACGCGAGGCTCGCAACGAGGAGGATGCCCTGAGCTGATCGACGTCGATGCAAGGGACCTGGGATCATGAGGCGAGACGACCGATCATCGACGGAGAGATGCAAGAGTCCGCCCCATCTTGCTACCTCCACTGGCATCCCGCGGTCTTCTGGAGGATTGATCGCAGCCGGCGCATCGAGCACGACCTCGTAATCACGTCCGTGGGTTCGTTGTGGCCGAGTCCCCGTGAGCTGATCCACCCGTTGTGCGAGTCCAATCCCCATCATGGGGGAAGGAGGACTACACAACATGAAACGACGCCGGCACACGCCCGAGCA
>JBKQRT010000405.1:0-33082 GCA_052143895.1 Acidimicrobiales bacterium
GCCGCCGCCGCGGCATCGTCCGCCGTGAAGTAGATCCGCCCCACGGCGGCACCGGGGCTGGCGCCGAGCCCCTTGGCCCAGACGGTGTAGCCGGAACCGGAGAACTGCGGGTGCAGGACGGAGTCGAGGTGGTCCTCGGTGATCCGCGACACGGCCTCGGCCTTGGAGATGCCCAGATCGCTGGGGCGCACCATGTCCACCGCCATCTTCAGTGCCGCCGCGCCGGTGCGCTTGCCCACCCGGGTCTGCAGCATCCACAGCTTGCCCTGCTCGATGGTGAACTCGGTGTCACACATGTCCCGGTAGTGGGACTCGAGTCGGGCGAAGATGGCGAGGAGCTCGCGGTGGATCTTCGGGAACCGGTCCTTCAGCGCGGACAGCGGCTCGGTGTTCCGGATGCCGGCGACCACGTCCTCGCCCTGGGCGTTGACCAGGAAGTCCCCGTACTCGCCCACCGCCCCGGTGGCGGGGTCGCGGGTGAACCCGACCCCGGTCCCGGAGTCGTCGTCACGGTTGCCGAACACCATGGCCTGGACGTTGACCGCGGTGCCCAGGTCGTGGGCGATCCGCTCACGCACCCGGTAGGCGACGGCCCGCGGGCCGTTCCAGGAGGCGAAGACCGCCTCGATGGCCCCCCGGAGCTGCTCGTCGGGATCCTGGGGGAAGGGGGAGCCGGTGTGGCGTTCCACGATCTGCTGGTAGGCGTCGACCAGATAGCGCAGCAGCGCGATGGGCACACCGGCGTCCGAGGTGGTGCCGGCCAGCTCCTTGGCCGCCTCGAGCAACGAGTCGAACTCGTCCCCGGGGATGCCGAGCACGATCCGCCCGTACATGGCGACGAACCGCCGGTAGGAGTCGTAGGCGAACCGTTCGTCGTCGGTCTGCTTGGCCAGGCCCTCCACCGACTGGTCGTTGAGGCCGAGGTTGAGGACCGTGTCCATCATCCCCGGCATGGAGAACTTGGCCCCGGAACGCACCGACACCAGCAGCGGATCGCTCGGGTCACCGATCCGCTTCCCCATCCGCTTCTCCAGCCGCGCCCGCGCCTTGGCGACCTCGCCGGCGAGGGCGTCGGGCCAGCCCGACTCCATGTAGGCCCGGCAGGCGGTGGTGGCGATGGTGAACCCCGGGGGCACCGGCAGCTCGAGCACCGAGGTCATTTCGGCCAGGTTGGCGCCCTTGCCGCCGAGCAGGTCCTTCATCTCCATCGGTGGCTTCCGGTGGGCGTGGTCGAAGTCGAAGACGAATGGCATCGGGACAGGGTCTCCTGACAGGTGTTCGTGACGAGATGGGGTCGCCGCACCGCGGGCGCGCGGATGCCAGAGCCTACCTTCCGGCCGTGCGTGGCCGGAATGGTCCAGTGCCGGCGAGGATCAGATGTGTTCAGCCAGCAGCGCGTTGACGGCGCCGAAGAGGAAGCACAACGTCACGGTGGCCGGCAGCACGGCGAGCAACGGGGCCAGCCACCGCCAGCTCCCCGCCGGGTCCGCCGGAGCACACCGGCGACCACGACCACACCGACGAAGGCCACGGCCCAGAGCGACAGCAGGAGCCAGTCCCCCACCGACCGTACCGGATCGGGTCCGACCGACACCGCCGAGGCCGCCGGCCCCGGGGTCGCCGACGCACCGGTCGATGCTCGCATCGCGCAGCCCACGCGGCGGTCATGGTCGGGCACCGGCCGGAGTGCGCCCGGCGCTGGTCAGGCCCCGTCCATCCTCCGGCGGAGCTCGCCCACCAGCCCGTCGACGGGCACCCGGACCTGCTCGGTGGTGTCGCGGTCCCGCACCGTGACCCCGCCGTCCACGAGCGAGTCGAAGTCGACGGTCACGCACCACGGGGTCCCCACCTCGTCCTGTCGGCGGTAGCGCTTGCCGATCGACTGGGTCGCGTCGTAGTCGCACATGAAATGGGGCTGCAGCGAGGCGAGCACCGAGCGGGCCAGCGGCTCCAGGGTCTCCTTCTTCGACAAGGGGAGCACCCCGACCTGGTAGGGGGCCAGCCTCGGGTGCAGCCGCAACACGGTGCGGGCCTCGCCGCCGACCTCGTCCTCGTGGTAGGCGGCGAGCAGGAAGGCCATCATCGTCCTGGTGGCACCGGCCGCCGGCTCGATCACATAGGGCACATACCGCTGGCCCGTCGGCTGGTCGAAGTACTCGAGGCGCTCCCCGGAGGCCCGGGCGTGGGCCTTGAGGTCGAAGTCGGTGCGGTTGGCGATGCCCTCCAGCTCGTCCCAGCCCCAGGGGAAGAGGAACTCGACGTCGGCGGTCGCCGCCGAGTAGTGCGAGAGCTCGTCGGGTTCGTGGTGGCGCAGTCGAAGTTCCGAGCGCGGGATGCCGAGGTCGATGTACCACCGCTCGCGCTCGGCCAGCCAGTACTCGAACCAGTGCTGGGCCTCCTCGGGCGGCACGAAGTACTCCATCTCCATCTGCTCGAACTCCCGGGTGCGGAACACGAAGTTCTGCGGGGTGATCTCGTTGCGGAACGACTTCCCGACCTGGGCGATGCCGAACGGCGGCTTCTTCCGGGTGGTCTGGAGCACGTTGGCGAAGTTGATGAACATACCCTGCGCCGTCTCGGGACGGAGGTAGGCCACCGCGCCCTCGTCCTCGATGGGTCCGGCGTGGGACTTGAACATGAGGTTGAAGGCGCGCGCCTCGGTGAACTCGGTCGAGCCGCAATTCGGGCATACCCCGTCGATCTTGTCCTCGCGCCAGCGCTGGTGACAGTGGCGGCAGTCCACGAGCGGATCGGTGAAGTTGGACAGGTGGCCGGACGCCTCCCACACGGCCGGCGGCGAGAGGATGGCGGCGTCGAGGCCCACGACGTCCTCCCGCCGCTGGACCATCGCCTCCCACCACGCGTTCTTGACGTTGCGCAGCAGATTGACGCCGAGCGGTCCGTAGTCGTACGTCGACCGGAACCCGCCGTAGATCTCGGCGGACTGGAAGATGAAGCCGCGCCGCTTGCACAGGCCGACCACCTTCTCCATGAGGTCCGACTCCCCCGTCCCGTCCTGGGGCGCGTCGGCAGTGGTATCCGGGTCAGGCATAGGGAGGCATGGTACCGGCTGGGACGGCCGGCTCCGCCCCGACCGCCAACCGGGCGGTCACCGCGTTGGCCAGCAGCCTCCCCCGCACGGTGAGCACAGCACGACCGTCCCGCCGCTCGACCAGTCCCTCGAGGTCGGGGTCGTCGGGCAGGGCGGCCGAGGGCACGCCCCGAGGGGTCCGCAGCGCCAGCACCAACCTCTCGAACCGCCGCTGCTCGTCGGTGAGCCACTCCTCGCCGGCCAGGGCGGCACGCCCGGCCCCCACCAGCGCCACGTACCGGTCGGGCGTCCGCACGTTCCACCACCTACGGCCGGCCCGGTGGGAGTGGGCCGCCGACCCGATACCGCGGTAGTCGCCCTGGTCCCAGTAGAGGCGGTTGTGGGCGCACTCGTGGCCGCGCCGGGCCCAGTTGGAGATCTCCTCCCAGCGGTACCCGGCCCCGGTGAGGATCCGGTCGGCCCGCTCGTACCGCCGGGCCTGCACGTCGTCGTCGGGGTGGCGATCGGGGCGGGCGGCCAGCGGCGTGCCTGGCTCGACCGTGAGCGAGTAGGCGCTCAGGTGCGGCGGGGCCGGTTCTAGGCCGAGCACGTCGAGGAGGCTCCGCTCCCAGTCGGCGTCGGACTCACCGGCGCCGCCGATGATGAGGTCCATGCTCCACGACTCGAACCCGGCGCCGGCCACGGCAGCGGCGGCGTCGGCCACCTGGTCGGCACCGTGCCGCCGGCCGAGCCCGGCCAGCACGTGGGGCACCGTCGACTGCACGCCGAGGGAGATGCGGGTCACGCCACCCTGCCGGTAGGTGGCCAGACGGAGCGGGTCGGCGTCCTCCGGGTTGCACTCGACGGTGACCTCGGCGCCGGGGGCCAGCGGGACGGCGCGCACGATCTCGACCAGCAGGTCGGCCGGGAGGCGGGACGGAGTGCCCCCGCCGAAGAACACCGAGGTCGCCTCGGGCAGCTCACCGTCGGCCCGGGACCGTCCGAGCTCGGCGAGGCAGGCGGCCACGTACTCCTCCATGAGATGGTCGCGGTCGGTGTAGGTGGCGAAGGCGCAGTAGTCGCAACGCGTCCGGCAGAACGGCACGTGCACGTAGACGCCGAAGGGCGGCGGGCCGGTCACCGGCCGGCCCCACTGTGCCCGCGGTCGGCCAGAGACAGCGTGGCCTCGTCCCACCGGCGCAGCGCCTCGAGCCGTTCCTCGGCATGGTCCACGAGGGGTGGCGGATAGTCCGGGCCGCCGGCCTCGGGCACGTAGCGGTCCACGTAGGCGCCCTCCGGATGGCAGCGGCTGGCCTGGACGGCCGGGTTGAACACCCGGTGGTTGGCCCCGGAGGAGGCGAGGAGCGCGTCGTCGACAACGAACAGCGGAGCGACCGGGCCACCGGTCGCATCCTCGACGGCGGCGAGGAGGGCGGGTTGGTCGGTGGTCCGCAGGTCGCGCCGGAACCACACGACCGTGGGGGCGGGCGGGGCACCTCCGGTCACGAGACGTGGCCCGACCGGACCGAGCGGAGCCGCCGGTCGAGATGGGCCTCCATGGCCTCGGTGGCCAGCGCGGTGACCTCGTCGGTCACCGCCGACCGCGGTTCGGCCAGGACGCCGGTCAGGCCGCCGCCCAGGGTGCGGCGCAGCAGGGCCAGGCCCGCCGGCGACAGCGGTCGGCCCCGTCGGCAGCTGCGGCACAGCACGCCGCCCTCGGTGAGGTCGAAGGCCACCAGCAGGGCGGGGTCCTCCTCCCCGCACGACACGCAGACGTCGAGCACCGGCGCCGACCCCTCGAGGGCCAGGACCTTGAGGAAGAACGCCGGGGCCACCATCGGCGAGTCCCGTTCGGCCAGTGCGGTGAGGGCGCCGACCAGCATCTCGTAGAGGCGGGGGTTACCGTGGCGCTCCTGACCGATCTGGTCGACCACCTCGAGCATGGACAGGGCGGCCGCCATCCGGTCGAGGTCTTCGCGGACGGCGCGGAACGTGTCGACCACCTCGACCTGGTTGATCGTGTCGAGGTCGCCCCGACCCTGCCAGCCGAGCAGGGCGACGTGGCTGAGCGGCTCCAGCCGGGAGCCGAACCTCGAGGTCGTCCGGCGCACGCCCTTGGCCACCGCCCGTACCTTGCCGTGCTGCTCGCACATGAGGGTCACGATCCGGTCCGCCTCACCAAGGCGGATGGTGCGGAGGACCACCCCCCGGTCGCGGAAGAGGGTCATGTCGGCGGGTGGGCCTCCTCGGTGCGGGCGCCCGGCGTCGCGCCGGCGTCGGGCCGCACCGCCGGCCGGCCGTGGCTGCGCCCTCCGCCGAGGAGGTTGGTGGCCGCGATGAGACCACCGAGCACCGGCGGGACCACGACCAACGGAACGACCGCGTCGAACCCGGCCACCACCATCAGCACGAGGCCGCCGTAGACGATGATGCCGAGGACGATGCCGGTCACGATCCACACGCCGCCGTCGTCCGTGCGGTCCGACCGGTCCGAGGCCCGGGAGCCGGTTGACGCCATCAGGTGACACCGCCGTAACGGCGCTGCCGCTGCTGGAAGTCGCGTACCGCCCCGAAGAGGTGGGTGCGCCGGAAGTCGGGCCACAGCACGTCGTCGAAGACCAGCTCGCTGTAGGCGAGCTGCCACAGGAGGAAGTTCGAGATCCGGTGCTCGCCGGAGGTCCGGATGACCAGGTCGGGGTCGGGTTGGTCGGGGAAGTACAGGCGGGACCGGACCGCCCGTTCGTCGACCTTCTCGGGGGGAACGCCGTCGGCGACCAGCCGGCGCACCGCATCCACGATCTCGGCCCGGCCGCCGTAGTTGAAGGCCATGGTCAGCGTGCAGCGGCGGTTGCGCGCGGTGAGCTCGATCGACTCGTCCATCCGTCGCAGGACCCGCTTGGGGACCCGCCAGTCGCGTCGGCCGGCGAACCGGATGCGCACCCCCTTCTCGTGGAGCTCGTCCCGCCTGCGGACCAGCAGGCTCTCGTTGAATCCCATCAGGTAGCGGACCTCGTCGGCCGGGCGGCGCCAGTTCTCGGTGGAGAACGCGTACATGGTGATCCAGGGGATGCCGAGGTCGAGGGCGCCCTCCACCGCATCGAGGAGGGCCGCCTCGCCGGCGGCGTGGCCCTCGGTCCGCGGCAAGCCCCGCCGGGCCGCCCAGCGGCCGTTGCCGTCCATCACGCAGGCCACGTGTGCGGGGATGGGCCCGCCGACGACGTCGGACGCCGTCACGGCGGGGCGGGTCGGCCCGCCGACGCCTCCCTCGCTCGCTTCCGATTGCACCCTGCGAACCTATCGTCTCGCTGGCGGGGGACGGTACCTGAGCGCCGCCGGCGTGCCGCCGGCGGCGCCCGCCGCAGCACCCCGTGTTGAGGTGCCGGCCCGTGGGCACTAGACCCTGCCCATGTCCCCACTGGATGCGCTGGCGATCTTCGCCGCTGGTCTGGCAGCCGGGACGGTGAACGTCATCGTGGGCTCGGGCTCGCTCATCACCTTCCCGACCCTGCTGGCCCTCGGCTACCCGCCGGTGCTCGCCAACGTGTCCAACACGGTGGGCCTGGTGCCCGGCAGCGTCAGCGGTGCGGTGGCGTACCGCCGCGAGCTCGAGGGGCAGGGACGCCGCATCCTGCGTCTCGGAACCGCCTCCGTGCTCGGTGGCCTGTCCGGCGCTGCACTCCTCCTGGCGCTGCCCTCCAGCGTGTTCAAGGCGGTGGTGCCGGTGCTCATCGCGGTGGCCGCCCTCCTCATGGCGGTCCAGCCGCGGGTGAGTGCCTGGCTCGAGCGGCGCGGGGACCGGCACGTCCACGGGGGGACCGGCCTGCTGGTCGGCGTCTTCCTCACCGGTGTCTACGGCGGCTACTTCGGCGCGGCCCAGGGCATCATCCTCGTGGCCCTGCTGGCCACCTTCATCGACGACGACCTCCAGCGGCTCAACGGGACCAAGAACGTCCTCGCCCTGCTGGTCAACGCCGTCGCCGGGCTGTTCTTCATCGCCTCCACCCACGTCTCGTGGTCGGCGGCCGGCCTCATCGCCGCCGGGTCGATCGTCGGGGGCCAGATCGGCGGGCGGTATGCCCGGCGCCTGCCCGCCCAGATCCTGCGCGGGGTCATCGTGGTCGTCGCCTTCGGGGTGGCGGTGGGGCTCGCCGTCGAGTGGCACTGAACCGGTCCGGAGCGGCCGGTAGGGTCGGCGGATGACCGACGACGTGGCCACCACCCTGGCGGCGGCGGCGGCAGCGCTACCCGGCGGCGGCGAGTCGCGTGAGGGCCAGCGCGAGATGGCGGGGGCGGTGGCCCGCTCGATCGCCGGGGACCGGCACCTGGTGGTCCAGGCCGGGACGGGCACCGGCAAGTCGCTCGCCTACCTGATCCCCGCCGCGCTGTCCGGCCGGCGGGTGGTGGTCGCCACCGCCACCAAGGCGCTGCAGGACCAGCTGGCCGGCAGCGACCTCCCCCTGGTGGCGCGGGCCCTCGACCGCGAGCTCTCGTTCGCCGTGCTCAAGGGTCGGAGCAACTACCTGTGCCGGCAGCGGGTGGCGGAGGTCGGCGGGCGAGGCGAGCAGCTCACCCTCGACTCCCCCTCGGCCGATCCTCCCGACGCTGACGACCCGCTCGCCCGGTCGGCACCGACGGACGGGCGCGGCGCCGACGACCCGGTCGAGCTCGGCCGGCTCGGCGAGCAGGTCCGGCGGCTGGTCCGGTGGGCGGACGAGACCGAGACCGGCGACCGGGCGGAGCTCGAGTTCGAGCCGCACTTCCGCGCCTGGGCCACGGTCTCGACCACGGCCCGCGAGTGCCCTGGCGCCTTCCGCTGCCCGTCGGGACGGGACTGCTTCGCCGAGGCGGCCAGGGCCCGGGCCGCCGACGCCGACGTCGTCGTGGTCAACATCCACCTGTACGGCGCCCATCTGGCCAGCGGCGGCGCTGTGCTCCCGCCGCACGAGGTGGTGGTCTTCGACGAGGTACACGAGGTCGAGTCGGTGATGACCGACAGCCTGGGTGTCGAGATCGGGCCCGGCCGCTTCCGGGCACTGGCTACGACCGCCCGTCCCGTGCTCACCCCGGGGTCGACCTCGGCGGTGACGGTCACCGACCTGGTGTCCGAGGCCGGAGACCTCCTCCAACGCTTCCTTCGCCCGCTGGCCGGCCAACGCGTGCCGCACTCGACCGCCGTGGCGGCTGGGTCCGACACGCCGCCGGCGGCGCCCGGTCCGGTGGCGGATCCCCCGGGGCTGGAGCTCGGTCTGGAGCCGCCGCCGGCGGCGTCGCCCGCCGCGGGTCCGGGCCGGGGGGACGCCGCCACCCCTGCCGGTGATCCGGACCTCGCCCAGGTGCTCTCCCTCGCCGCCGGACGGGTGGGTCGCCTCGTCGACCTCCTGCGCCAGGAGGAGCGGGAGGCTGGCCCCGACGAGGCGGGCGCCACTCGGGCCCGGCGTGACCGGGTGCTGCTGGCCGCCGGGCACCTGGCCGCCGACCTCGCCCGGCTGGCCTCCCTCACCGACGACGACGTGCTGTGGGTGGACGGCGGCGCACGGTCCCCGAGCCTCCGGGTCTCCCCCATCGACGTGGGCCCCATCCTGTCGGAGCAGCTGTGGGGGACGGTGACCGGCGTGCTGACGTCGGCCACCGTCCCGGTCGGCGTGGCCGACCTCCTCGGGCTGCCCGCGGGCCGCACCGACGAGCTCGACGTCGGGAGCCCGTTCGACTACCGGGAGCACGCCTACCTGTTCGTGGCCCAGTCCCTGCCCGACCGGCGTCGGCCCGAGTCGGAACCGGCGCTCCACGACGAGCTCGAGGCGCTGATCACCGCGGCGGGCGGCCGCACGCTGGCCCTGTTCACCAGCTGGCGGGCCATGAACGCGGCGGTGGGAGTGCTGCGGGAGCGACTCGATTTCCCCCTCCTGGCCCAGTCCGACCTCCCGAAGCCGCTGCTGGTCGAGAAGTTCACGGAGAGCGAACCGACGTGCCTGTTCGCCACGCTCGGCTTCTGGCAGGGTGTCGACGTCCCCGGCCGCACCCTGAGCCTGGTGACCATCGACCGCATCCCGTTCCCGCGCCCGGACGATCCTGTCCTGCAGGCCCGGCGCGACCGGGCCGGCCCCCGGGCGTTCAGCCTGGTCGACCTGCCGAGGGCCGGCACCCTGCTGGCCCAGGGCGCCGGGCGGTTGATCCGGTCGGCCGAGGACCGTGGAGTGGTCGCCGTGCTGGACAGCCGGCTGGCCTCCGCCAGCTACCGGCGGACGCTGCTCGCCCGGGTACCACCGATGCGCCGGACCGTGGACCGCGCCGAGGTCGAGGGCTTCCTCCGGCAGGTGACCGGAGCGCAGTGAGCCCCCGGGCACGGCCGGTTGACGGGGGCCTCCGGGATAGCCTGCCCGGGTGACCGACTTCGCGGTGGTGATCCCGACTTTCCGGCGACCCGCCTACCTGGCCGAGGCCGTCGAGAGCGTCCTCCGCCAGCGCCATCCTGCCGCCGAGGTCGTGGTGGTCTGCGACGGGCCGGGGACGACCATCCCCGACGAGATCCGCCGGGCACCGGTCCAGGTCGTCGAGCAGCCCCACGGTGGCGAGGCGGTCGCCCGCAACACCGGGGTGGCGGCGACGACGGCCGAGTGGGTGTGCTTCCTCGACGATGACGACCTCTGGCACCCGGACCGGCTGGCGCGGGCGGCGGACCACCTCGAGGCGCACCGCGACTGCCGCGCCCTCACCACGTCGTCGTGGTGGTTCTCGTCCGAGCCGGTCGGCGGGATCGACTTCATGGCCGACGACCTGGCGGGATGCCTCGAGGCGGCCGGGCGGGTGGAGCCGGTGACCGACATGTCCTACCTCGACATCACCGGCCGCAGCTTCGAGCTCCTGCTCGAGCGGAACCGGGGCAACATCAGCGGTGCGACGGTCCGGCGGGACGTGCTCCAGCAAGCCGGGGGCTTCCCGTCCGGCTACACCTGCGCCGCCGACTGGCTCATGTTCATCAATGTTGCCCGGTACACCGAGTGGTGCTTCCTCGACGCCCGGCTGTCCTTCGTGCGCAAGCACGCCGGCAACAACACCAGCGCCAACCCCACCAACGGGCTGGTCACCGTCCGGGCGATCCGGGAGGCGTGGTCGGAGCAGTCGCGCCCCGTGCCCGCCCATCGACCCCTCGCCGAGTACGGAGCCGACTACCGGTGGACCCTCCAGAACGCGGTGTGGAGCTCGATCCGGCGCGGCCAGTTCTCCATCGCCCTCGACACCCTTCGCCAGGGACTGCCGCTGCTCCCCCGGGCCAAGGACAAGACCTACGCCCTGCTGCCGCCCCAGATCACCTGGCGGATCGAACATCGGGCCGACGTGCGTCGCCGCCGGAACGGGCACACTTGACCGCGGACGACCCGTTGCGCCCGGCCGCGGCCGTGACCCCGGCTGCTGGCTCCTCCGCAGCCGGGGTGGGCGGCGTGGTCCCCACCGGGTCGCCGTAGCGACGCAGCACGTGCTCGGTGAGGACCTCGACGCCGGTGCGCCGACCCTCGCCGAACAGGAGCACATGATCCATCGAGGGAACCACGGCGAGTTCGAAGCGGCCGGTACGGCGTAGGCGGCGCTCGCCGAACCAGCGCCAGTAGCGCACCTCCCGCAGGGGACCGGTGTCGTCGGGACCGCAGATCATCAGCACGTCGATGCCGGCATCGACCAGGGCGGCCGGCACCGACATCGGTGCCTGGCCGACCACGACCTGCCGGTAGGCGCGCCAGATCCACGACGCCGTGCGCCCGTGCTCGACCGACAGCCGGACCAGCGGGACCGGCAGGGGACGGAACGCCCGTCGCCGGGGGTCCGCCTGCGCCGACGCCTTGTTCATGCTGGCCGACGACAGCGCCGGGTTGAAGACGTAGGCACCGCGGGCCTCGAGGGCCAGCCCGGTCTCGAGGGCGCCGTATCCGCCGGAGCACAGGCCGATCCACACGGTGTCGGACGGGTCCTCGGGTGACACGGCGGCGGCAATGGCGGGTGCGTCGTCCAACCACTCCGGCGCATAGGTGACGTTCTCCTCCTGGCCGGGGTGGACGGGACTGTCCCCCACGCCGCTCAGGTCGAAGCGGACCGAGCGGAGGCCGTAGCCGGCCCACCGGCGGGCGAGCTCGACCCATTGGCGCCCCGGGCCGATGTGGTGCTCGGTGGCCACGTTGAAGAACATCATCCACGGACCGTGGCCGCCGGCCACCGGCTCGGTCACGACGGCGAAGAGCCCGAGCGGGCCGAGCCGCACGGCCCGTTCCGTGACCGGACGGCCCTGTCGGTCGGTGGCCACCGTGGCCTCGGTCCGGGCGGTGACGGCGAGCGGTACGTCGTCGCCGTCCAGACGTCGGTCGAGCCACCCGCAGATGGTGGCGAGGGCGGACCGGGGAACCACGGCGCTTAGCGGCGGGACGTCGAGGAGCTCCTCCTGGCCGACGGCGACGGCCCGCGAGACGGCCCGCTCGCCGAGGCCGCGCTCGAGCCGGTGGGGGGCGGGTCGGTCGACCCGGGACAGCACGAGCACCTCCGTCCCTGGTGCCTCCACCGGTCGGATCTCGAGGCTGCGCAGGTCCTCGACCACCGGGACGGGGAACACGTAGCCCGGCGTGTCCACGCCCACCAGGTTGCCCGCGGGCCGGCCGGGAAGGGTGGCCATGAGCGCCTGCTGGTAGCGCACGAACTCCCGTCCGGTGGCGCACGGGTCCCACAGCACGACGGCGTCCAGCGGCTCGTCGATGTCGGCTACCGCGTGCGTCAGCAGGGTGGCGCCTACCCGCATGCCCACGGCCGCCACCCGGGTGACGCCGGTCACCCGCATCTCCGCCACGGCGTCGGCGATGCTGGCCGTCCAGGCCGCCACCCGTCCGGGATCGTCGAGCGTGCCGGCCGAGTCGCCCGTGCCGTCGTAGCAGAACCGCAGCACGGCCAGGCCCCGGTCGGCCAATGACTCGGCCAGCGCCCGGTAGGTGCGGTACACACGTCGTTCCTCGTCACCGAGCGGTGGGCACAGGACCACGCCGCCCCGCGCCTGCTCCCCGCCGGGGAGGTGCAGCCACCCGAAGAGCGGTCGGTCGGCGGGTCCGAACCAGGTCGGCAGCGAGGTCACCCGAGGACCGCCGGGCGCCGCCGGGCGGTCGTCCGGTCGCCGGGCGCCCCCGGCCAGGCTTGCATGCTGCCTCGCCTCATTGCTCCGGCCTCGATTCCGATTGGTCCTGGTGCTGCGCTCCACCGCTCGTCGAGCCGGGTCGTGCCGTCGGGCAGGGGAGCCGCCGCCATGGCATGCTCATCACTGCAACATCGGCGAATTTACCATCGATCTTGACCGGGGGATCCGGCGCAATCGGCGAGGTGGGAGTCCATGCGCATCCTGGTCAACACGGACCACCTCTCCCCCAACACCGGCATCTCCGTCCACACGCTGGAGGCGACCGAGGAGCTGGCCGGTCGAGGCCACCGGGTCGACCTGCTGTACCTGCAGGACGGTCCCTACCGCGAGCGGTACGGGGCGTTCTGCCACTCCATGGAGGCTGTGACCGCGTTCGACCTCGGCCTCCACCACGCCCTCCGGGACGCACCGCGACTGCTCCCGGCCGTCCGCGCCGGGCGCCGGGCCCGGCCCGACGTGGTCTACGTGAACCGATTCCGGCCGCTACCGTGGGCGCTGGCCACCGGCGCCGTGTCCCGCGCGCCGGTGGTGTGCCACCTGCACGGGCTGATCGGCATCGAGCACGCAGTGGCCAACCGGGCCCTCGGGCACCGCACCGCCCGCTTCCTCTGCGTCTCGAGGTTCGTCCGGGACCGGTTCGTCGACCTCGGTGGCGATCCCAGCCGCACCGACGTGGTGCACAACAGGATCGATCCGGCCGCCTACCCGCCCGGCGGTCCCGAAGAGCGTCGGGCGGCCCGGCGCGAGCTGGGGCTGCCCGACGCTCCCCTGCTCGTCCTGTACTTCGGGCGCATCGACCCGACCAAGGGCGTAGACGTGCTCACCCGGGCGCTCGGTCGACTGGACACCGCCGCGCGCCCGGTCGAGCTCCTGGTGGTGGGGTCGGCCTTCGACGAGGCGTGGGCGTCGGACACCCTGGCGGCGTCGCCGGTGCCCGCGCACCGGCTACCCATGCGCACGGACGTGGTCACCCCGCTCCATGCCGCCGACGTGGTCGTGGTCCCCTCGGTGTGCGAGGAGGCGTTCGGCCGCACGGTCATCGAGGCCCTCGCCACCGGGCGGCCGGTGATCGCCTCCCACATCGGCGGGACCCCCGAGATCCTGACCGGCCCGCTGGCCCGCTTCCTCGTCCCGCCCGGCGACGTCCCGTCCCTGGCCGCGGCGGTGGACCGGGTCCTGGACTGGCGGACGCACGAGCCGGCACTGGCCGGGATCTGCACGGAGCACGTCGTGGGCAAATTCACCCTCCGCGGCATGGTCGACGGCGTCGAAGGAGCGCTAGCCGACGCCGTCCGTCGTTGAGCGGGAGCGACGGCGCCCGGCTCAGAGACCCAGTCGGTCGAGGGCGTCGTCCCGCTGCTGCCAGTGCTTCTCCACCCGGACGAAGAGCTCGAGGAACGCGCCGGGCGGCATCTGCGCCCGCACCGCACTCCCCACCTCCTTCAGCGTGGCACCGCCCCGCCCGATCACGATGCCCTTCTGCGAGTCCCGCTCGACGAGGATCTCGCAGCGCACGCGGGGCCACTCCCACTCGGTGACCCGGCAGGCGATGCTGTGGGGAAGCTCGTCCTCCACCCGGTGGAGCAGTTCCTCGCGGACCAGGTCGGCGACCCAGGAGGCCTCGGCCACGTCGGTCACCATCCCCTCGGGGTAGTAGTGCGGTCCCTCGGGCATCCGCTCGACGATGGCGTCGACCAGGGCGGCGACCCCCTGCCCGGTCACTGCCGACACCGGGAAGTACTCCACCGGCACGGCGATCCCGCCACCCTGCCCGTCGAGCGCGGCGACCTCGGTCGACACCGCCGCCAGGTGGCCGAGCACCCCGTCCCTCCCGACCCGGTCGATCTTGTTGACCACCACCAGCAGCGTGGGCTCGCCCCGAGCCCCGCCGTCGGCGACGAGCCCCTCCTCGAGGGCGGCGGCCCGGGCCATCGACCGCACCCGCTGGGCCGCCTGGGCCAGGACCATGCGGTCACCGGGCCCGACCGCACCGGTGGCCTCCACCAGTGCCAGCACCACGTCGACGTCGTCCAGCGAGGACGTGGCCGACTCGTTCATGCGCTCGCCCAGGACGGTGCGGGGCTTGTGCATGCCCGGCGTGTCGACGAAGACGACCTGGGCGTCGGGACGGGTGAGGACGCCCCGGACCTGGGCCCGGGTGGTGTTCGGTCGCGGCGACGTGATGGTGACCTTGGTGCCGACCATGGCGTTGACCAGTGTGGACTTGCCCACGTTGGGCCGG
The DNA here is from genome assembly GCA_052143895.1 of Acidimicrobiales bacterium. Taxonomy (GTDB): domain Bacteria; phylum Actinomycetota; class Acidimicrobiia; order Acidimicrobiales; family RAAP-2; genus Bog-756. Next base: position 14,440 of record JBKQRT010000405.1, read on the forward strand.
CCCACGACGGCGGCGAACCCGGAACGGAAGGGGCTCATCCTTCTTCGCCGCGGTCGACGGTCCCGGCCGGTGCGAGGGGGACGATCCGCACCCGTTCGATCCGCCGTCCGTTGACCCGGTCGGCCACCAGCCGCATCCCGTCCACGGTGACCGACTCGCCGGCCGCCGGCACGTGGCCCAGGAGGTCGAAGACCAGGCCCCCGACCGTGTCCCAGGCACCAGTGGGAAGCGTGGCGCCGATCAGCTCGTTGACCTCGTCCACGGGCAGCCGGGCGCTCACCCGCAACTCCCCGGCACCGAGCTCCTCGACCGGCGCCTCCTCGACGTCGAACTCGTCAACGATCTCGCCGACGAGCTCCTCGATGAGGTCCTCCAGGGTGACGAGCCCGGCGGTGCCGCCGTACTCGTTCACCACCACGGCCTGGTGAAACTTCTCGGCCTGCATCTCCCGCATGAGGTCGGAGACCCGCTTGGTCTCGGGCACGAAGTGCGCCGCCCGGAGGTGCGTGCGCACCGGCTCGCCACCCTCGCCCGACCGGACGGCACGGATCATGTCCTTGGTGTAGGCGATCCCAGCCACGTCGTCGACCTGCTGCTCGACCGCGGGCATCCGGCTGTAGCCCTCCTCGAGGGCGCGCTCGAGGGCCGCCTCGACCGTCTCGTCGGCCCCGATGGTGACCATGCCAGGGCGGGGCACCATGACCTCTCTCACCACGGTGTCGCCGAACTCGATGATCGAGTGGATGAGCGCCCGCTCCTCCGTCTCGATCACGTCCTCCTCGACCGCCACGTCCGCCATGGCCAGCAGCTCGGACTCGGTCACGTCGGAGCCGAGGTACTGCCCCTTCTCGCCGATCAGCAGGTTGGCCAGTCCGATGAGGCCGCCCGACACCATGCGCACCGGCCGGAAGTTGACCAGGGCCGACACGAAGGGGGCGCTGAACAGCGCGGCCCGCTCCGGGTGGTGCACGGCCCAGTTCTTCGGGACGGCCTCGCCCAGCACGAAGATGACCACGATCTCGAACACGGTCGCCGCCACCACGCCCCAGGCGCCGAACCAGTGGGCGGCCAGGATCCCGACGAGCGTCGCCACCACCAGCTGGCACACCAGGACCAGCAGGAGGACCGGGTTGAGGAACCCCTGCGGGTTCTCAGTGAGACGGACCAGCACCCTGGCGCCCCGGCGGCCGTCGTCGACCAGGGCCATCGCCTTGGCCCGGCTCATCCGGACCAGGCTGGTCTCGGCCAGGGCCAGCAGGGCCGAGGCGGCCAGCAGGAGGAGCACCACCGCCAGCAGGACCACGTCGGTCGGCGTCACCGAACCGGCGGCGACGAGCTCGCCGGTCGTCCCGGTCACGTCGTCACGCGGTGGAAGCGGTCGAGCAGCTGCTGCTCGCGCCGCTCCATCCGTTCCGCGTCCGCGTCGGCCTCGTGGTCCATGCCCAGGAGGTGGAGGATCCCGTGCACCACCAGCAGCGCGAGCTCGTCGTCGACGGTCACGCCGTGCTCGGCGGCGTTGCGGGCGGCCACCGACGGGCAGATCACCACGTCGCCGAGCAGCAGGAGCCGGCCCGTCTCGGCCTCGATCGACCCGGGGCCCGTCCCCCCTTGGTCCGGGGACCGTCCGCTGCGGGCGACCTCGTCCTCGATCGGGAAGGAAAGGACGTCGGTGGGCCCCTGCTTGTCGAGGAAGCGCTCGTTCAGGCCGGCGATGGTCGTCTCGTCCACGAAGAGCAGCGAGACCTCGGTGTCGCTCACGATCCCCTCGGCGCCGAGGACGTTCCGCGCCAGTGCCGACCAGCGTCCGACGTCGACCGGATGGTCGGCCTGCTCGTCGGCGGCGTAGATGTCAAGGCTCACGGGCGCCGTCCGCCGGGGTGGACCGCTCGTAGGCGGCGACGATGTCGGCCACGATGCGGTGCCGGACCACGTCGCGCTGGTCGAGGTGGACGAAGGCGAGGTCGGGGACCCCCGACAGCACCGACTGCAGGCCGACGAGGCCGGAACGGCCGCCGGGCACGTCGATCTGGGTGATGTCGCCGGTGACCACCGCCTTGGAGCCGAAGCCGATGCGAGTGAGGAACATCTTCATCTGCTCGGGGCTCGTGTTCTGCGCCTCGTCCAGGATGATGAAGCTGTTGTTCAGCGTACGTCCCCGCATGAAGGCGAGGGGGGCGACCTCGACGGCGCCCCGGTCGATGAGGCGCTGGGCCCCCTCCGGCTCCAGCAGATCGTGCAGGGCGTCGTAGAGCGGCCGCAGGTACGGATCGACCTTGGCCATCATGTCGCCGGGGAGGAAGCCGAGGCGCTCGCCCGCCTCCACGGCCGGGCGGGTGAGGATGATCCGGTTGACCTGACGCGCCTGAAGCGCCTGGACGGCCAGCGCCACCGCCAGGTAGGACTTGCCGGTGCCGGCGGGCCCGATCCCGAAGGTGACGATATGGGAGGCGATGGCATCGGCGTACTGCTTCTGGCCACCCGTCTTCGGGCGCACCGCCCGGCCACGCGAGGAGCGGAGCAGCTCCGACGTGAGGACCTCGGAGGGACGCACGTCGTCGTGCATCATGTCGATGGTCCGGTGCACCTGCACGGCGTCGAGCCCCTGGCCCGACTCGAGCAGGATGATCAACTCCTCGAACAGGGCGCCGACCCGCTCGGCCCCCTCCCCCTCGATCGAGATCTCGTTGCCACGCACCGAGATGTGGGCGTCGTCGAACGCTCCCTCCACCAGGCGCAGCAACTCGTCTCGCTGGCCGAGCAGGCCGGCCATGAGGTGGTTGCCGGGAACGAGAATCTTGACCTGGGTGCCTGCCACGTGCGCTCTGGTCCCGACCCTACCAGTGGGCCGGGCCCGATCCTCCGATCAGCCCGGGGGCCACTCGAAGGTCCGCCCGCCGAGCAGGTGGAAGTGGAGGTGGGGCACGGAGTTGAGGGCGTCGGGACCCACGTTGCACACGAGCCGGTAGCCACGGTCCTCCCCGCCGATGCCCTCGGCGTCGGCCACCGCCTTCGCCGCCGCGAACAGGGCGGCGACCTCGGCGCCCTCGGCCTCGGTCACCCCGGCGGCGCTGACGATGTGGCGCCGGGGCACGACCAGGACGTGCACGGGCGCCTGCGGGCTGATGTCCCGGAAGGCCACGGTGTGATCGTCGGTGCGCACCACATCGGCAGGTACCTCACCGGCCACGATGCCACAGAACAGGCAGTCGGCCAACGGGTCCCTCAACCGCCGGCGGCGGCGATCCCGCCGGGGGCCACCGGGTCACGGCCGTTGCGCTTCACCTCGGGGTAGAGGTGCTCGAGGCTGCCGGGCGCGATACGGCTGGCCTCGATGAACCGCTCCACGTCGGCCTCCTGGATGCGGATGACCCGACCGAATTTGTAGGCCACCAGGTCGCCCTCGTCGATGAACCGGTAGAGGCTGCGCAGGGTGACGCCGAGGCGCTCGGACGCCTCCTTGGTGCTGAGCCAGCGGATCTGTTCGTTCATCGTCCTACCCCGGCTCCCATCAGACGTCGACGAGGAGTCCGAGCTCGTCCAGGCGGGAGCCCATGCTGTCGGGGGTCACGCCGAACAGGCAGGCGATGGCCCGCACGTCCTCGGCCCGGATGGTGATCATCCGCCCGTTGAAGTCCTGCCGGTGCACCTGGATCATGCTGAGGAAGCGCCGGAGCAGGTCGCGTTCGGGACCGCTCACGGTGTGGAGCTTGGTCAGGTCGATAGCCACCTTGTCGGTCCCCGATCCGGCCTGGATGGCGCGCCGGGCGCGAAGCGGCACGATCTCCTCAGTGGTGCCCCCCGCTCCCCAGCGGGTCATGGCGGCGTCGTCGGCCGGGAGGAGTTGGTCCACCGGGACGTCGTACAGCTTGGCCAGACGCTGGAGCCGCGGCACCGAGATGGCCCGCTCGCCCCGCTCGTAGGCGCCGAGCACCGACGCCTTGAACTCCTGCTCGGACATGGCCTCCACCGCCTGCAACGAGAGGCGCATCTGCTTGCGCATGGTCCGGAGCCGGGCCCCGACGGCCCGGGCATACGCGATCCTCGCCGCCTCTTCCCGTTCGTCGTCGTCGAGCATCTCGACGCCCTTGTCAATCACCGACATGTGCACCTCCGCTGGTCTCCACCGGGAGCCCCAGAGCCCCGGTGCTGCCTCTCTTACGCAGGCCACTGTCTGACATGGATCGCCGTGACACCCTCGATCATCCCCCTCACCAGGAACCCTGCCTCTCTGTGTAGTTTCGCTCACGGAGCGTGGTTACGCAAGGGGCGCCACCACGGCGTTGCGGAGACCGCACAGGACGGTGCCCGCGACCACAGCGGCCGTCTCGGCCCGCAGCACGGTGGGACCGAGCCCGATACCTTCCGGGAACCGCGCCTGCTCCTCGTCGTCCCAGCCGCCCTCGGGGCCGACGGCGACCACCGGACGGTCGAGCCGCGGGGGCCCGGCCCCCGGGCGGGCAAGGCACACGGGGCCGCCGGCCAGCGAGGCGAGCTCGTCGAGCGAGCACACCGCGGTCACCTCCGGCAGCCAGGTGCGCCGGCACTGGGCGGCGGCCTCCCGCGCCACCCGGCGCAGTCGCTCGACGGCCCGGACGCCCCGCTCCCCGTCCCACCGGACCACCGAGCGGTGCGACCGCAGCGGCACGATCCGGTCCACGCCGAGCTCGGTGAGCTTCTGGGCCGCCCACTCGGGCCGGTCGCCCTTGGTCGGGACGAACGCGACCGTGACCGGCGGCGCCGGTCGCTCCTGGCGACCGCCCGGGCCCCCGGGCGCGAGCAGGGCGGCCGGATCGACGCCACGGGCGCCGCGGCCGGCGGCCGCCGCCCCGAGCCGGCACGGGACCCACCGGCCGGCGCCGTCCGAGGCGATCACCGGGTCGCCGGGTCGAAGGCGCAGCACGTCGACCAGGTGATGGGCGTCGGCGGCGGTGACCACCGGGGCATCCGGGTTCTCCACGAACACCATGGCCGCGGCGGAGAGCAGGGCGGGTTCCGGGGCCGCCGGCCACGGGCCCGCCGGCATGCTCAGCTGAGCGCCGAGCGCAGCTTCGAGAAGATGCCCTCGCCGTGCGGCGTGGTCCCCAGGTCCTCGCCGCGGGCCTCGGCCAGGGCGGCCAGGAGCTCGCGCTGACGGTCGTCGAGCCCGGTGGGCGTGTCCACCTGGACATGGACGAGCAGGTCGCCACGCCCGCGCCCGCGCAGCCGCGGCACGCCGAGACCTTTCAATTGCAGCACCGCTCCCGTCTGGGTGCCGGCGGCGATGGCCAGCTCGCGCCGGTCGTCGAGCGTGTCGAAGCCGACACTCCCGCCGAGCGCCGCCAGGGCCACCGGCACGTGGACCGACGCGTGCAGGTCGACGCCCGAGCGCTCGAACGCGTCGTCGGGCTCCACCGAGAGGTGCACGAACAGGGCGCCGTTCGGGCCGCCCCGGAAGCCCGCCGGGCCGTGGCCGGCCAGGCGCAGGGTGGAGCCGTCGTCCACCCCGGCCGGGATGTCGACAGTCAGCGTGCGGTGCTCGGTCCTGCGCCCCTCCCCCCGGCAGACCGGGCAGGGGTCCTCGATGGCCTGGCCGGTGCCCTGGCACCGGGAGCAGGGCACGGCGGTGATGACCTGGCCCAGGATCGACTGGCGGACCCGCCGCAGCTCGCCGGCACCCTGGCACTCCGGACAGCGCACCGCGGTCGTGCCGGCTCGGGCACCCGAGCCCTCACAGGTCGCGCAGTGCACCGGGGTGTCGACCTCCACCTCGTGCTGGACGCCGAAGACGGCCTCGCGGAAGGTGAGCCGCAGGACCATCTCCGCGTCCGGACCGGGCGTGGGACCGCTCCGGCGGCTCCGACCGCCGGCCGCCGCTCCTCCCATCCCGCCGAAGAAGGCGTCGAACAGGTCGCCCAGACCGCCGGCGAAGGGGTCACCGGGTGCGCCGCCGCCGGCACCGGGGCCGAAGACGCCTTCGGCCCCGAACCGGTCGTAGCGGGCACGGCGTTCGGGATCCTTCAGGACCTCGTAGGCCAGGCTGATCTCCTTGAACCGCTCAGCGGTGTCGGCGTCGTCCTGGTTGGCGTCGGGATGGTACTCGCGGGCCTTGGCCCGGTAGGCGCGCTTCAGCTCCTCGTCGGATGCGTCCCGACCGACCCCGAGCACCTCGTAGAGGTCCGGGGTGGTCACCGGCCCGCCTCGCTCAGCCGCTTGCCCAGGCGGTCGCCGACCACCCGGGCCGCGGCCAGCGCCAGCGGGTAGTTCATCCGGGTGGGGCCGAGGAGGCCGATGGTGCCCGCCTCCGCCCCGTCGACCGACACCGGCATGACCACGATGGCGCACGACGCCAAGGGCTCGACCCCGTGCTCGGCACCGATGGCCACCGACAGCCCGGTGTCCAGGATGTCGCGCAGCAGCGTGACCACGACCAGCTGCTGCTCGAGGATGCCGAGGACGGAGCGCACGGTGTCGACGGCGTCGAACGCCGCCGCCATCCGCGACGAGCCGCCGACGAACAGCTGGTCGCTGCCCTCCGCGTGACCGAGGGCGCGCAGGGCCTGGGCGGCCGCAGCGGCCACCGCGTCGGTGGTCCGGTCGCCGGAAGGTGGCACGACGGGGTCCATCTGGGTCAGCGGCACGCCGAGCGAGTGCGCGGCGAGGCGGCCGGACGCGTCGGCGAGGCGGGCGTCGTCGACCTCCTCGGCGAACTCGATGGTCTGCTTCTGGACGGCCCCGTCGGCCAGCACCACGACCAGCAGGGCCAGGCGCGGGCCGAGCCCCACCAGCTGGATCGAGCGGATGGCCACCGAGTCGTGGGAGGGACCGACCACCATGGCGGTGCAGTCGGTCAGATCGGCCAGCAGGCCCGAGGTGCGCTCGAGCATCAGTTCGATCTCGCCGTGGGCGTGGTTGAAGAACTGGCGGACCTGGTGACGGCCGACCGGGTCGAGCGAACCGGGGCCCGTCAGGTGGTCCACGAAGAACCGGTACCCCTTGTCGGTGGGGATCCGTCCGGCGCTGGTGTGCGGCTGGGTCAGGTACCCCTCTCGCTCGAGGGCGGCCATGTCCGACCGCACGGTGGCCGAGGAGACGCTGACACCCGGTGCGTCGACCACGTGCTGGGAACCGACCGGCTGGGCGCTGCCGATGTACTCACTGACCACCGCGTTGAGGATCGCCGCCTTGCGGGCGTCGATGTCCCCGGTGTCGGCATCCGGTCGGTGGTCGTCGGTCGTGGGCATGGCGTTCTCGAGGGTCGCCCCGGCTCGGTGGGCCGCCGGAGGTGGCCCTGCCGGGTGTACTTGGCACTCCACTCTAGTGAGTGCTGACGCGGTTCGGGCTGCGAGGCCCGCCCGGGCTCAGGCCGAGGCCACGAACATCCGCTCGGTCATGGCCGGCCCGAGGGCGACGGTGGCGTCACCGACCACCAGGGTGAGGGTGCCGTCGGGGGCCCGGGAGCCGATGACGGCGGTGGTCCCCGGCGTGAGTCCGTGGTCGCCCAGGTAGGAGAGGGAGGCGGTCTCGTGCTCCACGCTCTCGGTGATCCGTTCGAGGCGCACCCGGTCGCCGGGCTGAGCCTCGGCCAGGCGGGTCTGCACGGGGACGCCCCCTTCGGCCCCCGGGATCGGGTTCCCGTGCGGGCAGGTGGTCGGGTTCCCCAGGAGGACGACCAGGCGCGCCTCGACGTCGTCGGAGATCACGTGCTCCCAGCGACCCGCCTCGAGATGGGCCTTGTCCCAGTCGAGCCCGATGATGTCGACCAGAAGGCGTTCGGCGAGCCGGTGCTTGCGGACCACGCCCTCGGCCAGGGCGACACCCGTCCGGGTCATGGTGATCTGGCGCGAGCTCCGCTCGATCAGCCCGTCGGCCTCGAGGCGGTCGAGCATCTCCGACACCGAGGGGGCGGCCTTCCCCAGCCGCTCCGCCAGTCGGGCCTGGATGACCGGGATGCCCTCTTCCTCGAGGGCGAAGATCGTCTCGAGGTACTCCTCGACCGGTGGATGGAAGCGGTCAAGCACGAACCCGATCCTACGATATGGCCGGCTCCTGCGGTTCGCCGGGGGTCGCGTCCCGGGGCGGCCGGCGCCGGGTGGGGCGGGCCGCACGCCGGGCCTCCTCCGCCGCCCGCAGCTTCGGCACGACGCGGACCGTGTACAGCGCGGATGCCGCCGCCAGCACGGCGATGATGACGAGGGGGAGCGGGTCGAACCGGTTCGAGACCGACACCGAGGCCACCAGGGCCATCACCCCGAAGACGACCAGCCCGACCAAGGCCACCAGCCGGACCAGCGGGATCCGGAACGGCCGGTGGTGGTCGGGGAGGCGGCCGCGCAGGCGCAGCACGCAGAAGGCGGCGACGGCGTAGATCATGCCCTCGAGGGCGGCGCCCACCGCCACCAGGACCTCCCAGCCGGCGCCGCCCACCACCTCGACCACCACCGACACCACGAAGGACACACCGCCGAGGGCCACCACCGGCACCCAGGGGACGGCCCGGTCGTTGAGCCGGGCCAGGGCCGGCGGCAGGCTCCCCTCCCTGGCCGTGGCGTAGATGAACCGGGACGCGGTGATGAACCCCCCGTTGAACGTGTTGAGGGCGGTCACGGCGGTGACCGCCGCCATCAGCCAGACCCCCGCACCCCCGAAGGCCCGGGCCCCGAGATAGAGCTGCGGGTAGGCCGAGACCAGTTGGCCGTGGGTGAGCAGGTGGCTCATGGCCGTGGCCATGACCGCGCAGACCACGAACAGGATGCCGACGGCGATCAGCATGGCCCGGTGGATGTGACGCGGGTCTCGGACCTCCTCGGCGCTGGTGGTCACCCACTCGAAGGCGCTGTAGAGGAAGATGCCGAGCGCCACCGACTCGATGAACCCGGCCGCCCCGTGATGGCGGAACGGGTCGAGGGGCTGGTGCAGCGGCGTGGCCGAGCGGGCGAGGGCCGTGCCGGCCACGATCAGGGTGAGGACCAGCACCACCGAGGTGGCGACGTCCTGGAGCCAGCCGGCGACCTTCACGCCCCGGAGGTTGGAGGTGACCGCGGTGGCCAGGAGCGCCAGGGTCCACACCACGGTGAGCACCGCCGGCACGTGGAGCACGTGGGTGAGCGCCGCGCTCACCACGAAGGCGTCGGCCGCCACCACCAGCACGATGGTCGAGAGGTAGGTAAAGGTCACAGTGAGGGCCACCCGGTCGTCCATGGCGTTCGACATGTAGCGACGGATGGCCGCCGCCGTCGGGAACATGCCGTTGAGCTCGCCGAAGAAACCCCAGGCCATCAGGGCGAGCAGCCCCGCCACGCCGATCGAGACCCACGCCGAGTCACCGGCGACGTAGGTCACCAGCCCAGCGGCGGCCAGGTACTGCAGCGCGGCGAACGCCAACCCGGTCGACGTGGACACCGCCGTGCGCAGCCCCATGGCCCGACGCAGACGGACGGCGGTGGTCATCGGGACATCGTCACTTGTCGAGGAAGACCACCATCGACATGGCGTCGAGGCGCATCACGTCCTCGGCCTGCCCGGCCAGGACGATCTCGCCGCTGAGGTACTGCTCCGACGGGTTGAGGTCACCCCAGAACAGGTCGGCGAAGTCCTCGCTGGTGGCCGTCACCACGAGGTCGGGACGGTCGACCAGACCGTGCTGCAGATCGGCCAGGACCGAGTCGGTGACCACGACGGTGAAGCCGTCCCCGGTGTCGGAGGCGACCAGGTGCACTGTGCGGTTCCAGCCCCGGAGCATCTTGGCCAGCCGCGGGTTGTCGTTGCACCGGACCTGCCAGTCGGCGTAGGCGTCGGCGATCTCCTGGGCGGTGGCCACCGGGTCCCGCCGCCCTCAGCCGTTCCCGAGGGCGGCGATGACCTCGGCCGCCGCCCGCTTCCCCGACGACAGCGCGCCGTCGATGTACCCCGTCCACTCCTCGGCCGTCTCCGTGCCGGACCAGTGGACCGGCCCGACCGGCGTCCGGAGCGCGGGGCCGCACCCGGTCAGCAACCCCGGGCCGAAGCAGGCCACCGGTCCGCCCCGGGTGAACGGCTCGGCCGACCACCGCTGTTCGACGAACTCGGCGGGCGAGGCGGCGCGGGGGCCGAAGGCCGCGGCCAGCTCGGCCAGGGCGACCTCCCGACGGCCGTCAGGGCCCCGGCGCTCGAGCGAGCGGTCGGCACGGCCGGCGACGAAGCCCACGATGATCCCGTGCCCGCCGTCCTCCGGGGAGTCGTCGAAGGTCGCCCGCAGGGCACCGCCGTCGGCCACCAGCTGCCCGGTCAGCCCGTCATCCCGCCAGAACGGTCGGTCGTAGACGGCGTGGACCTTGGTGACCGAACCCATCGGGGCGTGCTGGGCCAGCTGATCGCGGGCGCCGGGTAGCGGCGGGTCGAAGGCGATGCGGGCCTGCACGGCGGGCGGGGTTGCCACCACCACCCGCCGGGCGGCAACCTGCCACGCGCCGCGCTCCCCGTCCGGGCCGGCCCGCCAGGCGGTGACCGTGGCGCCGTCGGCGGCGCAGGCCACGCCCACCACCGGTGCGGCGAGCACCACCCGGTCACCCAGCTCCTCGGCCAGTCGGACGGCGAGCTGCTGGGCGCCGCCGGCGAACCGGCGCTCCTGGGCCCCCCCGGTGGTCCGGATGAGCGAGGACATGCTCCCGCCACTGTGGGCGTACGCGAGCGCGAACAGCAGTGAGAGCTCGACGGGCTCACAGCCGAACACGGCCAGGGCGGCGGTGTCCATGAGGTTCCGGGCGATGGGCGAGTCCGTGGTCGACGCCACCCAGTCCGCCAGCGTGCGCTGGTCGAGCCGGTCGGCGTCGGGATGGGACCAGGGGTCGGCCGGCGGGACCTCCTGGGCGAGCAGGTCGAGCTCGAGCAGGGCGGCCACCGTTTCGGCGCTGGCGTCGGCATCCGACGTCGGGACCAGCCCCTTGAACTCGAACCGGGCACCGTCCCTCCGCTCGACGTTCGCACCGGAGACGTAGGTGGGAAAGGTGGCCACCCCGAACTCGTCGGCCAGCGCCTGCAGGTGCACCTGGGTAGGCCCGATCCACTGCCCGCCGCGGTCGATCACCGCGCCGCCCGGGGTGACCTCGGTCCACACCCGGCCACCCACCCGATCCCGCGCCTCGAGCACGAGGACCTCGAGACCGGCGGCTACGAGCGACCGTGCGGTGGTCAGGCCCGCGTACCCGGCGCCGACGACGACCACGTCGACGCGGCGGTCGGCTCCACTCATCCTGGTGATCCCCTTTCGACCGGCCCGGCCGTCGACGCATCCGCCAGCACGACCGGTCGGACGCGGTCCGGGCGGTACCGTGGAGTGCGTGGAGACTAGCCCGGGAGCGGAAGCGGAGCCGGAAGAGCCGCCGAAGGGACCGGAGGGCCCAACCGGGCCGGGTGCCGGCCATCCCGCCGGGGACCAGCGACCGCCGGACGAGGGTCGTGACCCGCTCCGCTTCGACAACTGGAGGCGGCGATCGGCCGCGGGTGCCGTCCTCACCGGTATCGCCCGGGGCCTCCACCAGGCCCTGGAGCCACCGAGGAAGGAATCGGCCATCGTCATCCAGGCGAGGGACGACCCGGACGACCCGGACGGACCGATCGAGCTCCGGTTCGACCCGGACAGCCCGGCCGACACCGTCGCCGTCATCCGGCGTCCCGCCGATCCGGACCCGGGCGGGAGTCAGCCGCCGCCCTGAACGTCCGGCGGACGGCGGACGGCAGGACGCCCCTGGCGCAATCGGACGGCGACCTTCCACGCCGCCCCGTCCACCAGCAGGACCACGCCAGCGCCGAAGGCCAACCCGGCCAGCGCGTCCGTCGGGTAGTGCCAGCGCAGTGCCACCACCCCCACCGCCATCCACACCGCGTACCCGCCGGCCACGACGACGGCCACCGGTCGCCACCGGGCCGGGGTGGCGAGCACCACGGCGGTCGCCAGGGCCGCCGCCCCCACCGTCGATCCCGACGGATAGGAGAGGACGCCGCCGAGCGTGCGCCCCACGAGGGGCTTGGCCACCAGCTCGCAGAGGGCCAGGGCCAGCGGTGGCCCGACGAGACAGGCGACGGCGCGGGGCCGGTCGCAGGGGACGGCGAGGGCGGCCACCAGGCCGGCCCCCACCACGATGACGACCGGGTACCGCAACGACGTGACCGAGGTGAACACCCGGCTGTTGCTGCCGGCCACCACGGTGAGGAACCAGCCGTCCACCGTTCCCGACGCCGGGCGGAAGGCGAAGTACACCCCGGCCATCGCCGTCAGGGCGAGGAGGATGCCACCCACCAGCACCTCGGTGGACGAGTGCCGGTCGCGGTCCGGGGCCCGGCGGACGGAAGCTCCGAACGCCGGGCCGCCGGAGACGGCCTGCGCCGGGCCGACGCCGACAGGGTCAACCGGGATCACCACGTCCAGGCTACCGGCCGGCGTCCGCACACGGTCGGCCACCCAGCGGGGACGCTAACGTTGACCATGCCGCCCGACCGGTCCGACCGCGCCGGTCCGGCGCACTCGGACGGCGGATGACCACCCGCCTCGCCCTCGTCACCATGGCCGTCGGCCAGCCCATGGGCCAGCAGGTCTACGAGCACGAGGTGTCACGTCGGGCCGACGCCGAGCTCGGGCCGGGCTGGCAGGTGGACCGCATCGCCGTCCGGACGCTGCGCTCACCGCTGCCGGGCACGGTGCGCCTCCCGTCCCGCCTGTTGATCGACGCGTCACCCGGTCTCCGTCGCGCCGCCGGCCGGGTAGTCTACCGCGGCCACGACGTCGTCCACCGGTTCGACCTCCGGCTGCCGCCCGCCCCGCGGCCCGAGGTGCTGACCGTCCACGACGTGGTGTCCTGGCGCTTCGCCGACGAGGGCCGGCCGCCCTCCGACGCGGCGGCATCCGCCCGTCGGGCCGCAGTGGTCATCTGCCCGTCGCAGTTCTCGGCCGACGAGGTGGCGGCAGAGCTCGGGGTGGCGGCGCCGGTGGTCGTCCACAATGGCGTCGACGAGCGATTCTTCGGCGCGTCGCCGCTCGCCACCGACCGCCTCGGCGAGCTGGGCATCCGGGCTCCGTTCGTCCTGCACGCCGGCGGGTGCACCGAGCGCAAGAACCTCGCCGGCCTGGCCGCGGCCTGGACGCGGGTGGCGGAAGCCCGACCCAGGGCCAGCCTGGTGCTCTTGGGACCGCCCGACGAACGGCGGGACCGGCTGTTCGGGCCGCTGGCCGGAACCGTGCTGACCGGCCGGGTGGACGACGCCGCCGTGGCCGGGGTGATGGCCGCGGCCTCGGCCGTCGTGGTCCCGTCCACCTACGAGGGGTTCGGGCTGCCGGCGCTCGAGGCCATGGCCGCCGGCGTGCCGGTGGTGGCCGCCGACCGGAGCTCCCTGCCCGAGGTGTGCGGCGACGCCGCCTATCTGGTGGAGCCGGACGGTGCCGGCCTGGCCGAGGGGCTGATCGCCGCCCTCGAGGGGGGGCCCGACACCGCCGCCATGATCGAGCGCGGGCGGGTGCGGGCGACCACCTTCACCTGGGCGGCCAGCGCCTCCGCCCACGCCGCGCTCTGGAGGTCGGCCCTCGGCTGAACCGGTTACCGGCGGTCCAGGGCGGCCAGCGCGGCGCCGGCCCACAGCCCGGTGACCGACGCCCCCACCACCACCGCGGCGCGCAACACGGCGGCACCGGCCGCCCGGGCAGCGCCGCCGCCGTCGTGGCCCCGGGCCCGCGTCCACGAGCGGCCGAGCCGGGTGGTGGCCTCGGAACCGGCGTCGCGCAGCGAGGCGGCCAGGTAGGCGCGGACCACCGGACGGGTCAGCCCGAAGTTCCGGATCAGCAGGATGAGATGGTTCTTCTGGGACCAGTAGGCGTAGCGCAGATCGAACCGCTGGCCCTTCGCATAGGGCGCGGCCACGTGCTCGACCACCGCGTCCGGCGTGTAGACGAGGCGGTAGCCGGCGTGGGCGATCCGCAGGCAGAGGTCGGTCTCCTCCCGGACGCAGGTACCGGCGTAGCCGTCGCGGATCCCGCCGATCCGGTCGATGGCGGAACGGCGGAACGACATGTTGGCGCCGAGCAGGTGGTCCACGTCGAGCGTCCGGCCCGGATCGGCGGCGAAGTTGCCCGTGAGGGTGCCGTCGGGGCGGAGGAGGCCGATGGCGTCGAGACCCTCGGTGAGCTCGCCCGGTTGGTCCCGGATCTGACGGCCGCCCACGCCCCCGACACGCGGGTCCCGGTAGAGCGGGAGGATCTGCTCGAGCCAGTCCGGCGCGGCGAAGGCATCGTCGTCGACGAAGGCCAAGACCTCGCCCGAGGTCCGGGAGTAGCCGATGTTGCGGGCGGTGGCCGTGGCCCCGCGGCCGGCCGGACAGACCACGTAGGAGACGGCCGGGTAGCGCTCGCGGACCATCGCGGCCGTCTCGTCGCCGTCCGACGAGTCGACGACGACGATCTCCAGGGGCGGCACCGTCTGTGCCAGGAGGTGGTCGAGGCAGCGGGCAACGTAGTCGGGCCGCTCGTAGGTGACCACCACCACCGACGCCGTGGGGAGGCTCATGCCGGGCCGATCGGCGGCACGGGCGCCCCCGTTCCCGCCGGGCTCGATGGGGATGGCGGCGTCCGGGTCATGGCTTCACAGAAGGTACATGGCACCGTTCGGAGGGGCCGGGGATTGGACGCCGGATCAGATCACATCGGCGAAGCCGCGCTCCATCTGCTCGAACAGGATGGCCCCCCCGAAGAAGACGGCCACCGGCACGACGATGGACAGGACGATCTCCCAGGTTGGTGGGACGGGCTGGCGCACGAAGGCCCACTGGAACTCCTGGAGCAACCAGGTCAGCGGGTTGAGGTCGTAGACGACGCGGTACTTGGCCGGGACGTTGTCGATCGAGTAGGCGATCGGGCTGGCGTAGAGCAGGAACTGCAGCGCGAACGGGATGAAGTAGTTGATGTCCCGGTAGCGGACGGTGAGCGCCGAGCTGACCAGCCCCACGCCGCTGGCCAGAAGGACGACCATCAGCGTCCACACCGGCACGGTCACCACGGGCAGTCCCGGGTTGACACCGTTGGTGATCATCAGCACGACCAGGAAGACGAGGGAGACGAGGAAGTCGACGATGCTCGAGTACACGACGGCCAGAGGCACCAGCATGCGGGGGAAGAAGACCTTCGAGACCAGGTCGCGGTTGGACACCAGCGACCCTTGGGCCCGGGTGATGATCCCGCTGAAGACGTTCCACGCCAGCAGTCCCACGAAGATGAAGACGATGGCCGGCGCGCCGCCGTAGGACAGCTTGGCCACCTTGTCGAAGACCAGGACGAACACCAGGGCGGTGATCAGCGGCTGGAGCACCACCCACACCACGCCGAGGGCGGTCTGGCGGTACCGCAGCGTCACGTCGCGGGCGCCGAAGCGGTAGAGGACCTCGCGCGCCTCCCACAGGTCGGAGACCTTGGGGAAGGCGAACTTCCGGGGCGGGGTGATGACGATGTTGGCCATGGTCCTCAGCGCTGCACGTAGTCGAAGTCGGGGAACACCACGCCGTGGTCGGTGCCGTCGGGCGTCGTAGCATGGGAGTAGGGCGAGACGGGAAGGACCTGGAAGTGGCAGGCCTGCTCCCAGATGTCCGTGTCGCGGCCGCCGGCATGGAGGAACAGATCGACCGTATAGGCGCCGGGCTTGAGCCACGGGGTCCGGATGCGCAGGCTCCCCTCGTTGTCGGTGACCGGGTCGAGCCAGAAGTCCACCACCCGCGAGTCGCACTGGGCGATGAGCATGCCGTCCTCGTTGTTGAGGAAGCACGACACGTAGAACCGGCTGCCGAACCCCGGATTGGCGCCGACGGCGAAGTCCACCACCACGTCCTGTCCCGGCTTGATGATGTCCTCGGCGGCGGCGGCCTCGGTGAACCGGATCTCCCCGGTGCCGGGCCTGGCGGACGCGGTGCGCAGGATCGGTGCCGACCGGGCGAAGCTCCGCTTGTACTCCTCCATGGCCTGCTCGACCGTGCCGTGGAGGACCAGGTGGCCGGAGTCGAGGTAGATCGCCGACGTGCACAGGTCGGACACGGTCTGGAGCTGGTGGCTGACCAGCAGCACGGTGCGGCCGTCGCGGGCCACTTCCCGCATCTTGCGGAGGCACTTGGCCTGGAAGTCGGAGTCACCCACGGCCAGGACCTCGTCGACCACCAGGATCTCGCTGTCCAGGTGGGCCGCCACCGCGAAGGCCAGCCGTATGTACATGCCGGTCGAGTACCGCTTGACCTGGGTGTCGAGGAACTTCTCCGTGCCGGCGAAGTCGACGATGGCGTCGAACCGCTCGCGGATCTCCTTGCGACGCATCCCGAGGAGGGTCCCGTTGAGGTACACGTTCTCCCGGCCGGTCAGCTCGGGGTGGAACCCGGTCCCCACCTCGAGCAGGCTCCCGACCCGACCACCCAGCTCGATCCGGCCCTTGGTGGGCGCGGTGATCCGGTTGATGATCTTGAGCATGGTGCTCTTGCCCGCGCCGTTCCGCCCGATGATGCCGACGACCTCGCCCCACCCGACCTCGAAGCTCACGTCGTGGAGGGCGTCGAAGTGCTCGCGCACCTTCTGCTTCCTCCCCTCCTTGACCTTCTTGATCACCGCCTCGGCCGCCGACGACGGGATCTCCTCCCGCCGGTAGATCCGATAGGTCTTCGACACGTTGGCGACCGAGATGGAGGACCCGCTGGACACCGTGGTTACGTTAGACGCCAGTTGCGGGAGCACCGATGGGACCTCGATCAGGAGAACACAGGGGACGAACGGTGTCTGGAGGATCGACCGGTCAGTCGTCCAGCTTGAGGGCGGACACGAACGCCTCCTGGGGGACCTCGACCCGGCCGATGTTCTTCATCTTCTTCTTTCCCTCCTTCTGCTTCTCGAGGAGCTTGCGCTTGCGGGTGATGTCACCGCCGTAGCACTTGGCCAACACGTCCTTGCGACGGGCCTTCACCGTCTCCCGCGCCAGCACCCGGCCGCCGATGGCGGCCTGGATGGGGACGTCGAACATCTGCCGGGGGATCAGCTCCCGCAGCTTCTCGGTCATCCGCCGGCCGTAGAAGTCGGCCTGCGAGCGGTGGACGATGGTCGAGAAGGCGTCCACCGGGATGTGGTTGATCAGCAGGTCGACCTTGACCAGGTCGGCCGTGGCGTACCCGTCGGGCTCGTAGTCGAGGCTGGCGTATCCCTTGGTCCGGCTCTTCAGCTGGTCGAAGAAGTTCACCACGACCTCTGCCAGCGGGATGGCGTACACGAACTCGACCCGTTCGGGCGAGAGGTACTCCATCTTCGCCATCTCCGCCCGGCGCCCCTGGCACAGGTCCATCACCGTGCCCGTGTACTCCGCCGGGGTGAGGATGGTGGCCTGCAGCATGGGCTCGTCGACGTGGTCGAGGTGTGATGGATCGGGCAGCTCGCTCGGGTTGTCCACTTCGACCTCCGTGCCGTCGGCGAGATAGGCGCGGTAGGCCACCGACGGGGCGGTGGCGATGAGGGAGAGATCGAACTCCCGTTCGAGGCGCTCGCGCACGATCTCCATGTGGAGCAGGCCGAGGAACCCGCACCGGAAGCCGAAGCCGAGGGCCCGGGACGACTCGGGCTCGTAGGTGAAGCTGGCGTCGTTGAGACGGAGCTTCTCCAGCGCGTCGCGGAGGTCGGGCAGCTCGTCGCCGTCGATGGGGAAGAGCCCACAGAACACCATCGGCTTCGGATCGCGGTAGCCGGCGAGGGGCGCGGCGGCCGGGCGGGCGGCGGTGGTCACCGTCTCACCGGAGCGGGCGCTGCCCACGTCCTTGATCCCGGCGATGAGATAGCCGACCTCGCCCGGGCCGAGGTCGGCAACCGGCACGGTGACCGGTGTGCGGACGCCGATCTCCTCGACCTCGTGGTTGCTACCCGCCTGCATGAACCGGAGCCTGTCGGTAGCCCTCAGCGTTCCCTGCATCACCCGGATCGAGCTCACCACCCCGCGGTACTGGTCGTAGGCCGAGTCGAAGATGAGCGCCTGCAGCGGCGCGTCGGGGTCACCCGTGGGTGGTGGGATGCGCTCCACGATGGCGTCGAGCAGCTCGGGGACGCCCTCGCCGGTCTTGGCCGAGATGTGGAGGATGCCGGTCGCCTCGAGCCCGAGCACTTGTTCGATCTCGGCCGCGCATCGCTCGGGGTCGGCGGCGGGCAGGTCGATCTTGTTGAGCACGGCGACGACCTCGAGGTCGTGCTCGAGGGCCTGATAGCAGTTGGCGAGCGTCTGGGCCTGGATGCCCTGGGACGCGTCCACCAGCAGGACCGCTCCTTCGCAGGCGGCCAGGGACCGGCTGACCTCGTAGCCGAAGTCGACGTGGCCCGGGGTGTCGATCAGGTGGAGCGTGTGGTGGCGCCAGGGCACCCGCACGTTCTGGGCCTTGATGGTGATCCCCCGCTCCCGTTCGATGTCCATCGAGTCGAGATACTGCTCCCGCATCAGGCGCGGGTCCACCGCGCCGGTCAGCTCCAGGATCCGGTCGGACAGGGTCGACTTGCCGTGGTCGACGTGGCTGATGATGGAGAAGTTGCGGATGCGGTCGATGGGAAGCACGGAAGGGCCAGCGTACCCAAGCCGCCGAGCGGGCCGTCCGCCCCCTTCCCCCCGGCACGGGTACCGGCGGCCCGGTCGGCTGCGGGTGGATG
>JBKQRT010000406.1:0-3471 GCA_052143895.1 Acidimicrobiales bacterium
TTGGTGGCCGGGTTGCGCACCTGCCAGCGGACCGGCAGGGCCCGGGTGACACCGGCCGCCCCGTCGACCAGTCCGGGGGGGAGCCGCTCCAGCGCCGAGCCGGCGAGGTGCCGCAGCGGGACGGGCAGGGTGGAGGCGCGGCGCCAGAGCGCGGCGAGCCAGGCGTGGCGGTTGTAGCCGGCGAAGAGCTCGTCACCCCCGTCCCCCGACAGTGAAACGGTGACCTCGGACCGGGCAAGCCGGCTGACCAGGAGCACCGGGATCTGCGAGATGTCGGCGAACGGTTCGTCCCAGATCTCGGGGAGCTCGGGGATCACGTCGGCCGCGTCCCGGTCGGACACCAGCAGCGACGTGTGGTCGGTGCCCAGGTGCCGGGCGACGGCGGCGGCCTCGTCCGACTCGTCGAAGGCCCGGTCGGCGAAGCCGATGGTGAAGGTACGGACCGGACGATCGCTCTGCTGCTGCATCAGCGCCACGACCAGGCTCGAGTCCACCCCGCCCGACAGGAACGCCCCCACCGGCACGTCGGCCACCATCCGGTCCGACACCGCACGGGACAGGACCTCCTCCGTCCGGTCCACCAACGCCCCGGTCGACCCGTCGAGCGGTCGGCGCAGCGCCTCCTCGACCGCGGCGCGGGCCGACCAGTACGACCGTGACGAGGGCGGCGAGCCGGGACGGGCCGAGGCGTCGAACACCGCCGACTGGCCGGGCTCCAGCTTGGCCACGTCGCGGTAGGCGGTGCGGGGTGCGGGGACGCAGTTGCGGCGCAGGTACGACACCACGGCGTCACGGTCCAGCCGGGGGGAGAACGCCGGAAGGGCGTGCAGGGCCTTCAGCTCGGAGGCGAACGCCAGCTGGCCGTCGACCCATCCGTAGTACAGCGGCTTCTCGCCGAAGCGGTCACGCGCCAGGTGCAGCTGACGGTGCCGGCGGTCCCAGAGGGCGAAGGCGAACATGCCCTCGATGGCGTCGAGCGCCCGGTCCACCCCCCAGGCCTGCACCGCGCCGAGCAGGACCTCGGTGTCGGATCCACCCCGGAAGGCCACGCCTTCGGCGACCAGCCGGCGGCGCAGGTCCACGAAGTTGTAGATCTCCCCGTTGTAACTGATCACCCAGCGGGCGTCGGCGGAGCACATCGGCTGGTGGCCGTGGGGACTGAGGTCGACGACCGAGAGCCGCCGGTGACCGAACGCCACCTGTCCCTCCGGGTCGACCCACTGGCCGCGGTCGTCGGGTCCCCGGTGCGCCAGGGTGGCGGCCATGGCAGCTGCGTCGTGTCCGAGCCGCTCCGCTCCGGCGCGTCGATCGGGGTCCAGCAGGCCGGCGATGCCGCACACGGTCAGCGTCCGACGACGATGGTGCCCGGCTGCGTCGTCGTCCTCGACCGAACCCCGACGCAGCCCATGGGGAGATCATCGGCGTCACGACGGGTGGCGTCAAGTGAGAGGCGCGTCCGTCGCCTGCGGGTCCTGCGGCCGGGATGGTTGTGGCTCCGATGCTCCTGTGGCATTGTGCGGCGGTGACCGCCGGGGGGGACAACGACAGTTGGCGGAGCCGCGCCGGCCGGGAGTTCCTGCGCATCCCGCCGACCGTCCGACGCCAGATGCTCCACCGGCTGGGACGGTTTGCACCGTGGGAGCCCGGGTTCGACTTCACCCCGCCGACCCCCCGACCCGGCGAGGTGGCCGGCCCGCCGACGTTCGTCGGCATCGGCGTGCAGAAGGCCGGCACCACGTGGTGGTACGAACAGATCGCCCGCCACCCGCAGGTCCACTCGCGCCCGGACCTCCACAAGGAGCGCCACTTCTTCGACCGCTTCGGCACCGAGCCGTTCGGGGCCTCCTCGATCGACGACTACACCGGATGGTTCCCGCGACCCGCCGGGATGTCGGCCGGGGAATGGACGCCGGACTACTTCAGCCTTCCGTGGGTGCCCGGCCTCCTGCGCCGGGCCGCCCCCGACGCCCGGCTGCTGCTGCTGCTGCGTGACCCGGTCGACCGGTTGCGGTCGGGCCTCGCCCACCGGCGGCGCATGGGCGAGCCGTTGGGGACGCTGGAGGTCGCCGACGCCGTGCAGCGCGGGTTCTACCACCGCTGTCTACGCCACTGGCTGGCGTCCTTCGACCCGGAGCAGCTGCTCATCCTGCAGTACGAGCGGTGTGCCGCCGATCCTGCAGGCCAGCTTCGGACCACGACCTCCTTCCTCGGACTGGACGACACCGGCACCGACCTCGGACCGGACCGCACCGGCCCGGCCTCCACCGACGGGGAACAGCCCGCCCGCCAACAGGAGGCGCCGGCGGACGGATCGGGGATGCTCGATCCTGAGGTCATTGGACGCCTGGTGGCGATCTTCGAGCCGGACGTCGTCGCCCTCGTCGAGCAGGTGCCCGGCCTCGACCTGGCCCTGTGGCCCAACTTCTCCTACCTGGCCGGCTCCGCCGGATCGGCCGCCTCCGGCGGCGGGTCGGGCGGCGACCCGAATTCGCCGGTGCTTCGCACGTAGCCGGGGTGCTCCCCGAGGCGGCCGCGGACGCCGTCCCAGAGTCCGTGGAGGATGGCCCGGCGCGCCGCCGCGCTCTTCGCCTTCTGGATGTGGCGGGCCGAGTAGGCGAGGTGCCAGCCATGCCAGCTCGGCGTTCCGTGCCGACGAGCCAGCTCGATCGAGTTCCGTGCGTGGTAGTAGGCACGCCACGCCTCGTCGGCGTCGTTGGGCCGGGCAGCGCTGATGGCCTCCTCCCGCCCGGCCGACGTCTGCTGCGACGCCACGGAGCGGGCCGCCTCGACATCGAGCACGACGTCGAAGCCCGCCTCACGGACCCGACAGAAGAAGTCGAAGTCCTCGAGCCCGAAGAACCACTCCGGGTCGGGGAGCACGCCGGCGTCGAAGACCCGGCGCGACACGAGCGTCGCCCCCCAGCAGGCGACGTCGACCGACGGCCAGGCGTCGTCGGGCCCGGCCGCGGGCACCACGTTGACGGTATGGGCACCCCGACCGACGAATTTCCGTCCGTAGGCCACGACCGCGCCCACCGGCCGCCCGGTGCGGCCGTCCGGGCCCAGCCGGTCGAGCAGCCCGGGCAGGCGTGGGGACGGAAGGCTGAACAGCCCGATGTCGTCTTCGCAGAGGTAGGCCCACCGGACCGACGGATCGGAGAACGCCGCCTCCATCCCGGCCCGGAAGCCGCCCGCCGGTCCGGTGTTCCGGGGCAGCCGGACCATCCGCACCCTGGCCTCCAGCCCGGGGTCGTCGAGGCCTCCCGGTCCGTTCACCACGACCACCACCTGGGAGGGCGCCAGTCCCTCCCGGTCGAGCAGCGCCCGGGTGACGTCGCCGGCCATCCGGGGTCGCAGGTGGGTGAGCACCACCGCACGCACATCCTGCCGGTGGAGAGATTGCCACCGCGGCCCTCCTGGGGAGGACGATACTTCTTCAAGGTTTCAATGGCCTGGCGGGGTCGAATCATC
>JBKQRT010000407.1:0-2774 GCA_052143895.1 Acidimicrobiales bacterium
GCCGCCCCGAGTCAGCAGGACGGCCGCGGTCACGCCTACCACCGCCACACCCACCCCGGCGAGCGCCAGCCACCAGGCCCGGCGACGACCGCCCGCCCCTCGGCGCACGTCTCGTTTGGAGAGAATGGTCGGGCCGCTCGCCTCGCCCTTGCCTGCCTTCGGAGGCGTTGACCCATCGCTCATCGGGGCCGACGCTACCGTGTCCATTCCCAGGTCGGAGCGTGGCCGACCGGCACGTGTGGGCGTGTGGAAAAGTTGGGGTCCCATGGCCTACCACCCACCGTTCAATCAGACGGCACGAAGCGGCAAGCCTCGATGGTCCAGCCCGGCCGAGCCCAGCACCGTGGCTACGCGGGCCGTTGATCGCGGCGCCAGGGATGAGTTCGACACGACGGCAGCGTCTTACTCAGGAATGCATCGCAACTAGGCAAGGAGCACACCATGGGCAAACTCATCGTGACGGAGTTCGTAACGCTCGACGGAGTGGCACAGGCGCCTGGAGGGCCGGACGAGGACCGCGACGGCGGCTTCGCGCACGGCGGGTGGCAGGCGCCAGTGGCGGACCAGGAGTCGGGTGAGGTCATATTCGAGCAAGCTAGGAGCATGGACGCCTTGCTTCTCGGGCGAAGGACCTACGAGAACTTTGCCGGCTACTGGCCAAGCGCTCCGCAGGAGATCCCGTTCACCCGCCTGCTCAACGGCGTCCCCAAGTATGTTGCCAGCCGCACACTCGCTGGCTCTCTCGCCTGGCAGGGGTCGACGCTCGTCGCCGACGACCTCGCCGAGAACATCACTGCCCTCAAGGAGTGCCATGACGAAGTCCACGTCATTGGCAGTCTCGACCTATTACAGTCTCTGCTGCGCTTCGGCCTCGTCGACCGGATGAACCTGTGGGTGTACCCGCTGCTGCTCGGCAGCGGCAAGCAGGTGTTCGCCGCCGGGACCGTGCCCATGGCGCTGCACCTCACCGAATCGGTCACCTACCCGAGCGGCACGCTCCACCTCACCTACGAGATCGCCGGCGTGCCCACCTATGGCAGCCTCGCCATCGAGAAGTAGGACCTGCCTCTGAACACCGGGAGGGGGGCGCATTATCGCTGGAAATCCGCTTGCCCTGCGCTAGGAGAGTGCTGAGCAAAGGTGAGACAGTCTGAGCGAGGTCGGATGCGATCCGACGTCGCTTTCGATGGCGCCCCGACTGCGACGGTGCCATGCTTGAGCCGGGCGCCCGAGGAGTTCTCAAGGCAGCGTGAGAATCAGTTCTGTGGCGACCGAGACACGCAGGCGAGGAGGATCGAATCATGGACGAAGCTAGCGTCGCAGAGGCTTTGAAACGCTACCGGGATGCCGAGCGTGCGTATGTTGATACGACCTACCCGGTCTTCGCGAATGACGCCACCCCCACCGCCGAGACGAAAGCGCATGTAAAGACTCTCCATGCCTCCCTGAAACAAGCGAGGGCCGCCTACTTTGACGCGCTTAAGGCCGCAGGTTGGTCGGTACCGTTCAGGGAGTGGAGTGAGCAGCCGCCACAGTTAGATTGAGCCGGTAGCTGAGCGCCTCCGATGACTACGATGTACGAGGTACCCCATCATGCTCAGCCCAGTCTGGACGCCACCTGCCCCTGACCACCGGGTCGGCGGCGGTTATCGATCGACGAATGCTTGCTGCCAGCGAACTGCCACCGACCGGCACATCCGGGTGTGCGGATAGCCAGTGCTTTTACCTTCAGCAGACGTGTCAGCGTGCCGATGCTGTCCTAGGTGAGACGGCGTCCTCGATCTGAAGTCAGGCCATGAGCGACACGTCGCAGGGCATCGGCTGGTGGATCGCGAGCGATGGCAGATGGTATCCACCGGAGCTCCACCCAGCGGCACCCCAAAGTCCCTCTCCGTCTCTGCCCACAATGACAGGAAATCCTTGGGGTGCGAACCAAGCACAGGTTGGGCCAACCGGAACGTTCGAATCCGACGATCAATCAAACCTCCAGCCACCTGCTGAGGAGCGCAAGCGGAGAGCCAGGCCTGGAGCGATCATTATCGGGCTGGTAATCGCATTGGTCGTGCTGAATTTCGGTGCCCGCCTCGCGGGCTACGCAGTCGGTGAGTTATCCAGAAACAACCCGACTATTCCGTCTGCTGACCAGATCTCCATCCCATCATCGGCGCCTGCAACACTGGCCGGGCAGGCGGTGAATCCCGGGGCGGTAGCCGAGAACAGCGCGTGGCAGCAGGCCGCCAAAGAAGTAGCATCGCTATCAAACGTTTCGTTCACTTCGGTATACGGGCCATACCCTCCAACATCGAGGTCGACTTCACAAACATTCTTGGCCGCGGGAGCCCGGCCGACTGGAGGCACCGGAAACTTTCCTGCGCAAGCTTCCGGCCTCATCAGCCAGTTTCAAGCTGCAGCAGCGAAGACTCCCGGATCAAGCGTCGCGAGCATTCCCGTACAGGGATCGATTTACGGTGGAGAGATCATGTGCGTCAGCCTCAAAACTCCGACCGGTACGGCTGGTGAATGTTTCTGGCAGACCCCCGTGGTCTCTGTAGAAGTCGTTACCTACAAGCCCGATCTCACAGTCGTAAAGGCGCTGACCGAACAAGTCGTCACTGACCTTCACAGCGGTTAAGGCTCAACGCAGGAAACGGGGGGACCGCCCCAGATCGCCGGATATGCCTGCCCCCGACCGGCACTTGCGGGGCACCCGTACCCAAGCCATGTCAGCCCTCTGTCCCTCTGGCGACACCCAACAAACGGTGCTTTGCTTTGAG
>JBKQRT010000408.1:0-4270 GCA_052143895.1 Acidimicrobiales bacterium
ACAAACTCGATTTCATACGAATAGGAGTTGCTTCGGTCCGGCGACAATGATTGGCATGGCGGCGATGGTCGAGAGGAGGCGGCCAGTCGGTCGGCGCCAGTTCGCCGACAGCGCCAGGAATATGCTCGAACTTGATCCCCGATCGCCGCGGTGGCAGTCGCAGCAGGGCGTGGTTGCGACGAGCGGAGGCCGAATGGCTCAGGCTGCCCGCTGGTACTCGTGGATGAGCCCGCCGAGGATGTCGTTGCGTTGGATGCGGACCGATGGATCGCCTGGGACAGTTGGTCGTGGTGTCGCGAGCCCTATTCCACGGTGGGGGCGGGCCACGTTGTAGTGCTCGACGTAGGTGCGAAGGGTGCGTTCCAGCTGGTGGTGCGAGAAGATCAGCAGGTGGTCGAGGCATTCCCTCCGCACCGTCCCCACCCAGCGCTCGGCGTACGCGTTCGCCCGCGGTGCCCGTACGGGCGTCCGGATGGTCTCGATGCCCTCGGTGCGGAGGACCTCGTCGAAGGCAGCCGTGAACTTGGTGTCACGGTCCCTGATCAAGAAGCGGATGGTGCGCTTGGCCTCGGTGCGCTCGAAGACCAGGTTCCGGGCCATCTGGGTCACCCACCCGCCGTTCGGGTTCGTCGTGATGCCGAGAAGGTGCACGACCCGGCGATCGATCTCGATGACGAACAGGGCGTAGAAACGCCTTGCTCCCACGGTGTCGACGTGGAAGAAGTCGGTTGCCAGCATGCTCTGGGCCTGAGCGCGGAGGAACTCCGACCAGGTCGGTCCCTCTCTTCGGGGTGCAGGGGAAAGGCCGTGTCGATGCAGGACGTTGCGGACGGAGGTGGCCGAGACCACGACCCCGAGCTTCGCCAGTTCTCCTGCGATCCGCAGGTAGCCCCAGCGGGGGTTCTCCCGGGCCAGGCGACAGATCAGCTCGACGTGTTCATCGGGCAACGGAGGACGCCCGGGTTGCCGGTGGGGGTAGGTCCAGCGCTTCCGGACGATCTTGCGTTGCCAGGCGAGCAACGTCGCCGGTGTGACGAACAGCGACGACCACCGCTGGCGGGGGAGCAGCGTCCCGGCCAGTGCGAGGAACGCCCGGTCGGCCCACGTGAAGCGGGGTCGAGGCGTACGCCGGTGCAGGACCTGGAGCTGGTGACGCAGCACGATGATCTCGATGTCCTTCTCGAGTCCGTTGAGATGCCGGACACGGAGCAGCTCGACGACACGACGGACAATACGGAAGAGGAACGAGAGGGCCACGGCCGGAAAGGATCGCCGCTGGTATCAGGGCTGGTCAAGCCCAGATTCGAGTTCATGCACCCCACAGGCACTCAGCCGATTCCTACCTCGTTCGCGCTGGCAAACTTTCGGTGTTGCGCCGGGCACGTTGCTGGCCTGGCACCGTCGGCTGGTGGCCAGACGCTGGACATATGCCCACCGCTCACCAGGTCGTCCATCGATCGACGACGAGACAGCCGAACTCGTGGTTCGTTTGGCAGAGGAGAATCCAAGATGGGGCTACCGACGCATCCAGGGTGAGATGGTCAAGCTCGGAGTACGTCTTGCGCCGAGCACCATCGCCCAGATCCTCAAGGATCACGGCCTTGGTCCGGCTCCCCGGCGCAACGACCCCACCTGGCGCCAGTTCCTGCGTGCCCAGGCGTCGGGTGTCGTCGCTACTGACTTCTTCCGTGTCGACACCGTCTTGTTCAAGCGCCTCTATGTCTTGCTCTTCATCGAGCTCGGCCGTCGGAGGATCTGGATGACCGGGGTCACCGCTCATCCGAACGCGGCATGGGTCACCCAGCAAGCCCGAAATCTCACTGGCGACCTTGCCGACGCGGGCATCGATGCCAAGTTTCTGGTTCGCGATCGTGACACCAAGTACGTTGCGAGCTTCGACGAAGTGTTCATGGCCGAGGGGGCCGAGATCCTGAAGACGCCCTATCGGACCCCGAACGCGAATGCATTTGCGGAGCGGTTCGTTCGCACCGTCAGATCGGAGTGCCTCGACCACTTGCTGGTCGTGAACGAAGCCCACCTGGAGCACATCCTGCGCAGCTACGCCCGCCACTACAACGGGCATCGCCCGCACCAGGGAATCGCTCAGGAGATCCCGGCGCCGGAGAAAGATGCTCCCCTGCAGGTATTACCCACATCTTGCAGTCGACACCGGCATCAACCACGACGCATTCGTCGACATGACCGCCTGGGCGGACTGATCCATGAGTACGAGCTGGCGGCATGAGGTGAGGTTCGAGTTTTCGGACAGTACGGGTACGGCTCAGGTAAGCCACAACGGGAACAGAGAAAGCCTCCGGCGCAACTAACCGGAGGCTTCCTCTATTGGCTCAACAGCGGGCGCTGCCTTCGATTCCGGTTCCCGTGAGCCGAACCTCAGGGAGGTTTATTGAGCGTGGATCGAGGCTAATGGAATTAATACACCGGCGTCCCGGTGATGGCCACTCCGTTTGGGGCTTGACCCACGGGCACCGCCCCGACGGGGGTGTCAGTGTTGGTGACGGTGTTGGTGTCGAGGACGCTCACCTCGTTGCCGGCGACCGGGAGGTTGGCGAGGTCGCCGGCGTTGGTCACATAGACCTGGTACTCGTTGGGAGCGATGGCCGGGGTAATGGCCACTCCCCATGGGCCGGTAGCGACAGCCACCGTCTGCACGACCGTGTTGGTCGGGATTGCGATCACGCTGACATTGCTAGAGCCGTTGTTGGCGACCTGGGCATTTTTCCCGTCCGGGGTAATGGCAATCCCGACCGGCTCATTACCCACTGCCACCGTCTTCACGACCTTAGTTGGGGCCTGGTTTCTGTTCAGCTTGATGATGCTCACGGTGTTCGAGTAGAAGTTGGTCACGTAGGCGTAGCTCCCGTTCGGCGTGATGGCCACACCTAATGGGCACGTGCCCACTCTCACCGTCTTTACGACCTTGTTGGTGGCAGTCTTGATGACGCTCACTGTGTTGCCGAAGCCGCCGCCGGCGTTCGTTACGTAGGCGTATTCACCGTTCGGGCTGATGGCCACCCAGAATGGATCGATGCCTATGCCCGTGGTCACGGTCGCGACGACGGTGTTGGTGGCGGTGTTGATGACGCTTACGTTGTTGGAGCCACTGTTGACCACGTAGGCGTAGCTCCCGTTCGGCGTGATGGCCACCCCGTCTGGGAGGCCGCTCACGGGCACGGTCGCGACGACGGTGTTACTGCTGGTGTCTATGACACTCACGTTGTTGGAGGCGTTGTTCGTGACGTAGGTGTAGCTTCCGTTCGGCGTGATGGCCACCCCGATTGGTTCGTCATTCACCGCCACCGTCGTGATCAGACAAGGGGGGACGGTCAGACAAGGCGGGGGGTTGGTGTTGAGGACGCTCACGTTGTTGGGGTTCGCGTTGGCCACGTAGGCGATGCCCGGTGGTGTTGCAGCATATGCCTGCGGCGCCAGTACGATCATCGATCCGAACACAAGCATCGACAATCCTGCAAAGCTGGCGCACATGGCGAATTTCGTAGCGAGACGCCTGTGATGCCGCTGAGGTGCAGTTATGGTTTGCATAGCAAACTCCTTCGTTTGTCGGGCTGATTTTGTACTCCCCGCAAGACGGTCACAAGGGTTCTTTGTAATTAATGCACCCGCGTCAGGTACCGCTAGGGCCGGAGGTCCTTAACCTCGATCATTCGTCCGACCCCCTGCCGAGGGCAGAGTCGTCGACGAGTTGACGGTCGTGATAGATCTCGTCGACCGGACCACATCGTGGGCGTGAAGCGCCGCGGTGTTGTCATTCGGTTTCGGATGTCACGCCCTGCAGCAGTGCTTTCGGGTCGGGCGTTCTGACCCGGCCGGTCAGGGGATGGCGGCCCGGAGCTTGGCGAAGGCGTTGGCGAGGTCGTCGACCCACGGCCAGGTCTCGTCCAGGCGGAGGACGAGTCCCCTGGACTTGTGGACGAGCAGGGCGGCCACGTGGAGGACCCGGTAGCGCATGGTCTTCGGCTCGGCCTTGGCGAGCGCACCCTCGAAGCAGACCATCTGGTTCCAGGCCAGGAGCGCTCCGGCAATCAGGGAGGTTGCCACCCAGGCCTCGTTGCGCACGAAGGAGTCGAAGGGCAGGTTGGAAAGACCACAGTCCTTCCAGTTCCTGATCCGGTCCTCCACCCGGGCGTGTCCCCGATGACGCAGCTCGAGGGCGGCGATGTCGGCGCCTTCGGTGTTGGTGATGAAGCAGGTGTGACGGAAGCCCTCGGCAGTGTCGAAGAGCGTCAGC
>JBKQRT010000409.1:0-11749 GCA_052143895.1 Acidimicrobiales bacterium
GCACGGTCGCTGCGCCCCACAGGAACCGTCGTTCGATCTCGGCGAAGAACGCCTCGGACAGGCATTCGAACTGGTCCTCGGTGATGCGGATGGGATCGCCGAAGTCGAGCTTGAGGACCGACTGATCGGGAACCAGCTTGATCACCGTGCTGGCCCGCAGGACACGTCGTTGTGCATGAGCGAGTCGCACGGCATCTCGACCTCGTTGAGGGCGTTGCCGTCCTTTCCCGTGACCATCCGGAGCCGGTGCACGAAGTACCGGTCGAGCATGAGCACCATGTTGTTGAAGAAGTTTACCTCGAACGTGTCGAGGGAGGCCTTCACCGTCTTGTCCGCGGTGGAAGCGCCGATCGTCGTGACCAGCGCCCCGTCGTCGGCCAGCTGGCGGGCGACCGCTTCCTTGCTGTGCTCGAGCTCCTCGCGGGTGTAGGTCTTGCGTCCGAGCATGGGCCCTCCTTGCACCATTGGGCCCGGGCGGGCCGGGGCCGATAGGGACCTTCGCCTCTGCCTCGGCTCCTCCCGCCGGGGTGGAGTGGATCGGTGGGCCCGTTGACGCAGCCATCGACCGCCCGGCCCAGGATGCACCGTCTCCACCGTCGGGCCGCCCTCGTGGTGCTCTGCGTCACCATCCTGATGGTCAACGTCGACAACACGATCCTCAACGTGGCCCTCCCCACGCTGGTGCGCCAGCTGCACGCGACGTCGAGCGAGCTGCAGTGGATCGTGGATACCTACGCCATGGTCTTCGCCGGGCTGCTGTTCGTGGGGGGCAGCCTGGCCGACCGCTTCGGGCGCAAGATGTTCTTCCTGCTCGGTCTCGGCGTCTTCGCCTGCGGATCGCTCGGCGCGGCGCTGTCGGGGTCCGTGCACGTGTTGATGGCCTTCCGGGCCTTCATGGGAGCCGGCGCGGCGCTGATGGTTCCCGCGTCGCTGTCGATCATCAACGACGTGTTCCGCGATCCGGCGGAACGGGCACGCGCCATCGGTGTCTGGGCCGGGACGAGCGGCCTCGGCATCGCCATCGGACCGATCGCCGGTGGGCTGCTGCTGTCGCGATTCTGGTGGGGCTCGATCTTCTTCGTAAACGTGCCCATCGTGCTTGCCGGGCTCGTCGGGGCCCTGTTGCTGGTCCCCGACTCGAAGAACCCGGCGGCCGACCGGCCCGATCCGATCGGGGCGCTGCTCTCGGTCGCGGGCCTGGGCCTTCTGCTCTGGGCGATCATCGAGGCCCCGAGCCGCGGCTGGACCTCGGGCATCGTGGTGGCCGTCGGCCTGGCCAGCGTCGTCGTGCTCTCTGCCTTCGTGGGCTGGGAGGCCCGGAGCCGGCACCCCATGTTGAAGCTGGGGTTCTTCGCCGAGCGGCGGTTCTCCGTGGCGCTGGCCGCCCAGAGCCTCGGGATCTTCGGACTCCTGGGGGCGCTGTTCCTGCAGACCCAGCTGCTCCAGTTCGACCTCGGCTACTCGCCGCTGCAGGCAGGGCTGCGCATCCTGCCCATTGCCGCCGTCATCTGCGTCAGTGCGCCGACTTCCCCGATCGTGGCCCGCACCGTGGGGATCAAGTGCACGGTGGCCGGCGGGCTCGTGGCCATCGCCGCCGGGCTCTGGTGGAGCTCGGTAGTGTCGACCGCGGCCGCGAACTATCCGCAGTTCGTACCGAGCTACCTGCTCATCGGCCTGGGGGCCGGATGGTTGCTGCCGACCGCCACCAACTCCGTCGTCGGGTCGGTGCCCCGGGGTGAGTCGGGGATCGGGTCTGCCTCCAACGGAGTGGCGCTCCAGGTCGGGGGCGCGCTGGGCGTCGCCGTGATCGGCAGCCTCATGCTGACCCGCTATCAGGACCGCATGCATACGATCCTGGCCGGACGCCGCGTGCCGTCGGCCGTGGCGGACAGCATCCTCGGGTCGCTCGGAGGGGCGCTCGCCGTCGCCGACAGGGTCGGCGGCGCGACCGGTGCGCTCCTGGCCCATGCCGCGCGTGTCGCGTTCATGAACGGCAACCAGCTGGCCATCGCCGTCGGTGCCCTGGTCGCCGCCGGCGGCGCCGTCCTCGTCCTGTTGGCGCTGCCGTCGCGGGTCTTGCCCGGCTCCCGGGACGACGATGACGACACCGATGCGACACGGCGCGGATGAACTTCGCGCGACGAGGGTTGACCCGGTCGATGGCCAGGAATACCGTGCGACCGGAGGGGCACGGCGTCGATCGGCAGCCCCAGCGGGTCGTCGACGATGGAGTCGCAGGGAGGGTCCAATGATTCGCCGAACGCTCATCAGTGCCTCGTTGATCGCCGTCGCCGCCGGGTTGGTCGCCCCCGGCGTGAGCGTGGCCGCCACGCACACCAAGGTCGGACCGGACCAGGCCTTCGTCGGCTCGGTCGACGGCTCCCTCGGAAGCCCCGAGCCGGCCGTCATCAAGGTGGTGTGTCCGGGGCCGGCCACTCTCGGGCAGACCGGGCACCCCCTCTCCGGACAGACGGTGGAGGTCAATCTGGCCAGCTCCGTCGTCCCGCCTCCGGGCTTCACGGGGACGAGGGCAACGTCGATCGCCGCCTTCTTCGGACCGCCGCCGCCGACCGCGACCGGACCCGGCCAGGTGACTTTCAAGCGGTACGGCGTGCCCGAGGCGATCCCGACGACGCTCGAGCTCCCCTGCAGCGGTTCCGGTGTCGTCACCTTCATCCCGTTCCCGGAGAGCCCGCCGACCTCGCGGTCGGAGGGCGTGCCGGTGGAGTTCGACAACGTGGCGGTGGCCCCCTCCTCGTGAGGCATCGGCCGGGGGCTGAGGTACCGGAGAGGGCTGACCGAACCGGCGGGGTGACCGGCGGGAGTACCCCTGCTCCCTCCGGCCGTCCGTCCTGTCACCTGCTGTCCACGTCCGGGCCACCGGGCCGATACCCACCGGTTCCGGCGCGCCACCGGCGCGTACCGTGCAGCGATGGGCGTCGCCCCCTGGTCGGTCCGGACGGCACTGGTGGCTGTCGGTGCGGTCGAGCGACGCTTCGGATTCGGCCATCATCAAGTACGGTCATCATCAAGTACTAGGACACCGCCACGTCGCAGTCGTTCGACGCGGTCAGAGCGGGGTTCGTGGCGAAGCATGCCGACCTCGGCAAGCTCACCGCGCTCGGCGATGAGGCGTTCTACGCCACGACCTCGACGGGCGGCGCCACCGTCAACACGGTCGTGGCCCGGCAAGGCACGACCGTGATCCAGGTGGTCAGCACGGCGGACCTGACCCGGGGCTTGGAGCTGGCCCAGCTCACGCTGGCCGCTGCCGACGGTCAGGAGCTCGGCAGGCAGTAATGGATGGCGTACCTGGCGTTCCGCGGTGTGCGGACGCCGGCTGGCGGCAGGACGGGCAGGCAGTTCCGGGCGATCCACACGAGTCGAGGATCGGTGGTGGTGGGCGACTGCAGGACGAGGTGGAAGTCGCCGGTCCGGACCATCGACCGGAGCTCGGCGAGCGACGGCTCCGGGATCGTCCCCGTGTAGCCGCCGATCGGGAGGACCTCCTGGCCGCTGACGTAGATGAAGGGAGCAGCGAGGGCGGACGTCTGGGTCGCCATCAGGTAGGGCGCCCCCCGGCGGGCTTGCTCCAGCGAGGGTACCAACCTCTCCGTGGCGGTGAAGACGCCGAAGAATGCCCGGACGCCGGCCGTGACCGCGTGCGGCTGGAACGGGGTGTCGAACGGGCCGAGCCGATTGGAGGCCACCGTGGCCGAGCCGACCGTCGGCGCGAGCAGCACGGCGGCCCCCGACGCCACCAGCCCGACCACGACGAGGCGGCGGCCCCCGACGCTCACCGTCGAGGTGACGACGGCCGCCACCGCCACCGCGCCGAGGCCGAGTACAGCGGGAGCGAGCCATCCGGGCAGCCCGGTCCCGGAGCCCGGGAGGAGCCACGCGGCGTAGCCGACGGTCGCCACGACCGTTACCGCCACAGTGGCCCGAGCCAGGACCGAGCGACGGTGTCCCCAGGCCAGGACGGCTCCGGTCCCGAACAGCGCGGCAATCGGTGGAGCGAGGGCGGCCGTGTAGTACGAGTTGACGCTCGAACTGACCGTGAAGGCGATGAAGAACACCACCAGCCACGTCCCCCACAGGGCCAGGCCCGCCCGCACCAGTCGGCGCCTGTCGTCGCGCCGGGCGGCGACCAGACCGGCGACGAGCGAGATGAAGGCGGCGGGCACCAGCCACCCGATGTCCCGCCCGAAGGAGCCCTTCAGCAGCCGGTTCCAGGCCACCGGTGGCGGCGGCGGGATGTCAAGGCCGATGGAACGGGTCAGCAGCTGGTTGGGGGATGCCTGGTCGAGCCGGCCGGCGCCGTTGTAGACGAAGACCTGTTGGAATAGGGAGTTGTCCTGGCTCCCGTCGACGTACGGGCGGCCGGAGGCAGGGGTCAGGGTCACCGCGGCCATCCAGCTGAGCGACACCACCACGGTCACGGCGCCCACGGCGCTCACCTGCAGCACACGACGCGCCAGGCGTCCGTGCCCGGCGACGAGCCAGACGACGACGAGCGCCGGCAGGACGAACCATGCCTCCACCATCTTCGCCTGGAAGGCGAGGCCGACCCACACCCCGGCGACGAGCAGGTGCCGCCACCGGTCGGTGGTGACCGCCCGCACGGTGGCGTCGGCGGCCAGCAGGAGCAGCAGGATCATCAAGCTGTCGGGGATGTTGCCCCGGTCGAGGGTCACCGCCGCCGGCGAAAGCGCCAGCACGGCGGCGGCCAGGATGGCGGCGACCGGCCCGGCCAGGCGGCGCACGGTGCGGTGGAGGACGAGGACCGCCAGCACACCCTCGACGGCCTGAGGGAGGACGATGGCCCACGTGCTGACGCCGACGGCGCGGACCGACAGCGCCTGGACCCACAACGCTCCCGGGAGCTTGTCGAGGGTCACCGTGCCTGCGGGGTCGAAGGCCCCGAAGACGAAGTCGTGCCAGCTGGCCGACATGCTTCGGACGGAAGCGGCGTAGTAGCCCTCGAGGTAGGTCGCTGACCGCCACGTGTAGAGGGCGGCGGCCACCACGGTGACGGCCAGGAGCGCCGGACGTGCCCACGCCGGCTGGTCGGCCGGAGATCGCCAGAAGGCGCACCGGCGCCGCCAGGTGGGGCGGGCCGCGGGGCTCGACGCGGGCTCACCGGTCACGGCCAAAGATGACCACACCGGGCCGGTCGCCGGGGGTGATGCCCGCCGTGCCCTGCCCGGACCGTGGCGTCCCGACCCGGCGGCCTGCTCCCGTCGGGCACACTGTGGTCATGACCCCGACGGACGCCGACGATGCCTGCCGCCCCGGCGTGCTCACGCTGTGCACCGGCAATGCGGCCCGGTCGGTGATGGCCGGTGCCTTGCTGGCCCCGGCCCCGGTGCGGATCGTGACCGCTGGCACCCACGTGGTCGAGGGCCAGCCGATGAGCCGCCGGACGAGGGACGCCCTGGCGTCCGTCGGGCACCGGTCGGACGGGCACCGGAGCCACCAGCTCACCGACGCCGATGTCGAGACGGCCGACCTGGTCCTCGCCATGGCCGGCGAGCACGTGGCCTACATCCGCCGCCGGCACCCCGGCGCCGCCGCCAAGACCGCCTCGATCAAGCGCCTGTGCCGCGACCTGTCCCCCGGTCCGCGGCCGCTCGTCGAGCGGATCAGTGAGCTCCGGCTCGCCGACGTGCCCCTCGAGCCCTGGGAGGATGTCGAGGACCCGGCCGGCGGAGAGGACGAGGTCTACCTGACGTGCGCCAAGGAGCTCGCCGTCCTCTGCGCCGAGCTCCTGCCCCGTCTGCGCTGAGCCCTGCCGGTCAGACGGGGCAGGAACCCGTCAGGCCGGACGCTGCTGGCTCAGCTGCGGGTGACGCAGCGAGATGTCGGCGCACGCCGCACACACCTCGTCGGGGACGATGCCGGCCCGCATGAGGTAGCCGAAGGCGATGCACCCGAGGCAGAGGCCGAAGACGGACTCGAGCGTGGCTGCCACCGCCAGGAGACCGACCACCACCCAGGTGGCGGCGGACAGACCGAACCCGAACCAGAGGACGAGGGCGGTGGTGGAGAACACCACCCCGACACCCTGGGCGAACCGCTTGGGCGGGCCGGCCACGAGCTTGGGCCCCCCGGCGATGCGGGGGGCCAGCACCCGGGTGGCGAACTGGCCCAGCGGACTCAGGGTCGGTCCGGTCAGTACGCGGGCCCAGAACCCGTAGGCCAGAAGTATGAGGATCCAGGGCTGCTGCAAGGCGATGGCGGCCACGGCCATGACCACCACCCCGGCGGCCACGGTGCGGGCGGTGTACTCGTTGACCGGGTTCGGGAACTCGAACACCCACTTACCTTACCGGATGGATCATGTTTTCGCCCCGGCGTGCGTCGCCGGGGCACCGGGGGGCCGATCACCGGTGCCGACGTGGTCCGCACCCACGGCAAGTCGGTCGCCTTCGTGCGTTCGGAGATGGCCCGTCGGCGTCGCGAGGAGCGCACCTCCCGCGAGACGGCCACTGCCGGCTACGACATCGACCGCGAGGTATGGGACACGGTCGTGGCCGAGCAGGTGCAGGGCGCCCTCGGGGCACTGCCCGACGACTTGAGCCGGCCGATCGAGCTCGCCTACTTCGGCGGTCACACCTACCGTGAGGTCGCCCAGATGCTCGAGGCGCCGGAGGGCACGGTGGAGAGCCGGATCCGTTCGGGCCTGAGCCAGCTCCGGGTCGATCTGGCCGAGCGGGGCGTGCAACCGGCAGGAGCAAGGACTGTGAACGACGAGCACCGCCCACCGAGTCACGAGCAGATCCAGGAGCTGCTCGGCGTGTACGCCTTGGACGCCGTCGAGCCCGACCCCGCCGCCATGGTCGAGGAGCACCTCCAGGAGTGCGTGAAGTGTTCGATCGAGGTCGCCTAGCACCATGAGACCATGAGTTGGCCGGCCTGCTGGCCAACTCCGGCGGGGAGTCGCCGGCCGGGTTGTGGGACGGCATCGCCAGCCAGCTCGACGGTTCGGTGCCGCCGTCGTGGGAGCGCCTCGCCTCGCGTCTCGAGCCGGGCGGGGGGAGCGCCGACCGCACGGTCCACGAGGCGGCGGGGCGGAGTACCCCGACGGACCGGACGCCACCATCGTGCCGCTGTCGGCGGCGGGCCGGCGCTCGTGGTGGCTGGTGAGGGGCGCGACGATGGTGGCCGCCGCCGCTCGCACCTATCAGCTGTGGGACGTGATCGGCGGCAGGACCATCTCGCTCGGGCTGTTGGCTCCGGACCCGTGGGTGGTCCCGTTCAGCGTGGCCAGCGACGGCTCGGTCGACGCCTTCGCCATCACCGACGAGCACGCCGGCGGTGTCGTCCAGAGCACCAATCGGCCGGTGGTGGCCGGCGAGGTCACCGATTGAGCTGCGGGCTCAGATGCGGTGGACCTGCCGCAGACCGGCCCAGGCGAAATCGGCCAATCGTGTGGCCAGGTGTGCGGCCCCGCCGCCCTCGCCGCCCTCCGGGGCCGACAGTTCCTTGCGGGCATCCAGCCAGTGGCGACTGGCCCCCTCGGCCATCCCCACCACCGCGTGGGCCAGCAGCAGCCGGTGCTCGGGGTCGAGGCCGGCGTCGATGAGGGGGTCGATTGCCTGGGCCAGGGTCTCCTCCACCCGGCGTAGGGCGGCACCGAGCTCGGTGTCGTCGGGGGCGTCCCGCCCGTAGAGGAGACGGAACGCCTGCTCGTTCCCGACCATCAGCTCGAAGTAGGCGGCGAACCCGAGCTCGACCTGCTGGCGCGGGCCTTTGGCGTTGGCGGTCGCCTTCACGATGCGGGTCACCAGCTCGCGGGAGAAGACGTCCATCAGCTCGAGGTATAGCGCCCGCTTCGACTCGAAGTGCTGGTACACGAGCGGCTTGGTCACACCGGCTGCCTCGGCGATGTCGTCCATGGTGGTGGCGGCGAACCCGTGCTCGGCGAACAACGAGAGCGCCACCTCGAACAGCTGGCGCCGGCGTGCGTCGGCGGTGAGCCTCCGTCCGCCCGGCGCGGTTGGGGGCCGGCCCGGTCCGGCGGGCGCGTCCGGCTCGGTGCCCACGGCGGTCATGGCCGTCATGGTAGCCGGGGGCCGGAATCGGGCACCGGCGGCAAGGCGGCACCGGCCCGCTGGGACCGTCTCACTGGGCCGGCAGCACGGCGGCGATGCGGCCGGGCAGGTCGCGCAGGGAGAAGTGGTCCGCCGCCACCTGCCGGTTGCGGTCGAGCAGCTCCGGATCCGGTGCCGCCAGCCAGGCCGCCAATCGGTCTGTCTCATCGAGCCCGAACCACTCGAATCCGAAGGCCGTGAGCTCGGCCGCCACCGGGTACGGACCGACGATCAGCGGCCGCCGGTGCACCACCGACTCGATGGTCGGATTGCCGAACCCCTCCCACGTCGAGGGAAGGGTGACCACGTCACAGGCCAGATAGGCGTCGTCGATCCCGAAGTCGGCGACCCCGGCGGGGTCGCCGAGGACCACCGGGCACGTGGCCGCCCCGACCAGCGTCCGGAGCTCGGGCCCGTAGCCGTCCTCGGCCGGCCCGAGCAGCCAGTAGGTGGCTCCCAGCCGGGCTGCGGCGTCGATGCCCCCAGCCACGTTCTTGCGGGGGATCGCGCGGGTCGGCTGGAGCACGAGGCGGTCCCTGTCGCCGACCCCGAGCGCCCGGCGCACCTCGCGCCGGCGCGCCTCGGCCGCTGGGCCGGTCCCCGCGCCGTTCGGACCCGTGCCCGGGGCCGGCACGTCGAAGGCGTTGTAGACGGCGGCGGCGTCGATGCCCCGGTCGGCCAGCTGTCCGCGACTGAGCTCGTTGATGGTGACCTGGGCCCACCGGGGGTCGACCGGCGGCGGTGGGTGGTCGGCGAACAGGGCGCGCTGCCAGGGGAGGTCGTGGTGGTGGAGGACGGCGGGGCGGCCGGTCAGCACGTCCGCCACGACCGCCGCGGCTCCCGGGTTGAGCGGAAGGGAGCACAGGTTCTCGACCACCACGAGGTCGGCGTCGTCGAGGGCGGCCACGAGCTCGGATCGCGCCGGGGGACGGCGGGCGCCGATGGCCAGGCCGGGCAGGAGGCGGTCGACCGGCCCGCAGCCGGCCACGGTCAGCGTGTCGAACCCGAGCGAAGTCAGGGCGCCCTGCCACTTGGCGGCCTCGACGGCCACGCCGTCGGTACCGCCGAGGCGGAAGGAGAGCAGGGCTGCCGTCGGGATGGCGTCACCGTAGCGGGCCGGGTCCGGGCCCCCGCGCCCGGCCGGACGGAGCGGACAGCGGTCCGACCCGCGGGCTACCGTCGTCCGGTGACCCACGACCCACGCCACGACCCACGCCACGACCCACCCCACGAGCCCCCGACCGATCCGGACGCCGACCTCGTCGTCGAGCGCCGCGGGCACGTCCTGGCCCTCACGATCAACCGCCCCGAGCGCCGCAACGCCATGACGTGGGAGGTCATCGGTGGCCTCCGCGACGGGGTGGCCCGGGCCAAGGCCGATCCCGAGATCCGGGTGGTGGTGCTGGCCGGCGCCGGGGACCAGGCCTTCTGTGCCGGCGCCGACCTGTCGGGCATGGCCCCACGCGATCCCGGGGGTGCCACCGACGAGTACGCCGACCACCACCGGGCCCGCGGGTGGCTGGCCGAGCTGTTCGAGGAGATGTGGCACCTGGGCAAGCCGACGATCGCCCGTGTCCAGGGGTGGGCCATGGCCGGCGGGTTCGGCCTGGCCCTGGCGTGCGACATGGTCATCGCGTCGGACCGGGCGCGGTTCGGTGCGCCCGAGTTGAACGTGGGGCTCTGGCCCTACATGGTGACCGTCCCCATGCTCCGGTCGATGCCCCCGAAGAAGGCCCTCGAGCTGATGCTCACAAGCCGGGTGGTAGGCGCCGGGGAGGCGGACCGGATCGGCTTCGTCACCGCGGTGGTACCCCACGACCGCCTCGACGCCGAGGTGGCGGCCATGGCCGGGGTGCTGGCGTCCAAACCGCCGGGTGTGATGAGGATGGGCCGCGAATCGTTCTACGCTGTCCTGGATTCGGCGGCGACCGAGGCGCTGCCGTACCTGCACGCCATGTTGACGGTCACGAGCCAGACCGCCGAGGCGGCGGAGGGGATCACCGCCTTCGCCGAGAAGCGCCCGCCGTCCTGGCAGACGGACACCGACCACCACTGACACCGGAGGAGCCCACCGTATGGCCAAACGAGCACTGATCACCGGCATCACCGGCCAGGACGGCTCGTACCTGGCCGAGTTCCTGCTCGGCCAGGGGTACGAGGTCTGTGGCATGGTCCGCCGCTCGAGCACGCTCAACTTCGAGCGGATCGCCCACGTCCAGGACCAGCTCACGCTGGTGGCCGGGGACCTGCTGGACGAGGTGTCGATGATCAACATCCTGCGCGACAGCCACCCGACCGAGGTCTACAACCTGGCTGCCCAGTCGTTCGTGCAGACCTCGTGGAACCAGCCGGTCCTCACCGGCGAGACCACCGCCCTCGGGGTGACCCGCGTCCTCGACGCCATCCGGATCGTCGACCCGGGAATTCGCTTCTACCAGGCCAGTTCGTCGGAGATGTTCGGCAAGGTCCTCGAGGTCCCGCAGAAGGAGTCCACGCCGTTCTACCCGCGCAGCCCCTACGGGGTGGCCAAGGTGTACGGCCACTGGATCACGGTCAACTATCGCGAGAGCTACGGGTTGCACGCGACGTCGGGCATCTTGTTCAACCACGAGTCGCCACGACGGGGCCTCGAGTTCGCGCCGCGCAAGATCGCCCACGGCGTGGCCCGCATCAAGTACGGGCTCGACCGCGAGCTTCGCATGGGCAACCTCGACGCGCAGCGCGACTGGGGGTACGCCGCCGACTACGTGCGAGCGATGTGGCTTATGGTGCAACAGGACACACCGACCGACTTCGTGGTGGCGTCGGGCGAGACCCATTCGGTCCGTGAGCTGTGCGAGATCGCGTTCGACGTGGCCGGCCTCAACTGGGAGGACTACGTGGTCGTCGACGAGCAGTTCATGCGTCCGGCCGAGGTGGACCTGCTGGTCGGCGACCCCACACGAGCGGCGGAGGAGCTGGGTTGGAAGCGCGAGGTGGACTTCCCATCGCTGATCACCATGATGGTCGAAGCCGACCTGGCGTTGGTTCGCGACCAGCTGCGCTGAGCGACGCCCTGCACCAGCGATGACGGCAGTGGTCACCGCGAGCCCGCTGGGCTTCCTGGTCGCGTTCGGTGCCGGAATCATCTCGTTTCTCTCCCCGTGCGTGCTGCCGCTCGTGCCCGGTTACGTGTCGATGGTCTCGGGACTCTCGGCGGCCGAGCTCGGCCGGGGGACCGGTTCGACCGGCGTGCCGGTTCGGCGCTTGGTTCGCGACATCGGGCTCTTCGTGGCCGGATTCACCGTCGTGTTCGTGGCGCTCGGGGCCGCGGCATCCGGTGTGGGCCACCTTCTTTCGGGCCACAAACGCGACCTGACCATCGCCGCCGGTGCCGTGGTGCTGCTGCTGGGTGTGGTGCTGCTGGCCGGCTCGGTGCCGTCGACGGCTTGGGCGCGGCTCGGCCCCGGCCCCCGCAGCTGGGCCGGGCGGCTCATGGCCGAGCGGCGGGTGCGGGTGAACCCGAGCGCGCTGGGAGCCTACGCGGCACCGGTCATGGGGATGGCCTTCGGGTTCGCGTGGACCCCCTGCATCGGCCCGGTGCTGGGGGCGGTCACCGCGTTGGCGGCTTCGCGGGCCACGCTGGCCGGCGGCGTGCTGCTGCTGTTCGCGTA
>JBKQRT010000410.1:0-3732 GCA_052143895.1 Acidimicrobiales bacterium
CACACGCCGCTGCGGCGACTCATCCTGATCTCCCCGGCCAAGGCGGCCGACACGCTCGTGTGGCTCGCCTCCACCGCCCCGGGGAGCGACTGGCAGTCCGGCGAGTACTACGTAAAGCGGAAGATCGAGAAGGCGACGGACCAGGCGACTGACCCCGACCTCGCAGCGGAGTTGTGGGACCAGTCCGCCAACCTCTGCGAGCTGTAGTTACCGCCTCAGCCGGTCGGCGCCCCGCAGGAGTGGAGCCTTGGCGAGGGGGCTCCCATCGACGCCCCCTGGCGAGTGGCCCCCAATCGATGCTCCTATGGGGCACTGTTGCATTGAGGGCGAACGACGCTGATCCCGCGTCTTTCGGCGCAATGCCTGAACATCAATTCCGTGGCGCCCATATCTTCTCAATGCATCTCAATACGGGATGTTCGGCCCATCTGATGCTCCGCCTCGGGTGGCGCGCCTCAATGCAACATTGCCCTCACCCCTCTACCTTGGCTTGTGCGGGACTTTCGGCCTCGTCGTTGCTGGCCGGCGAAGCGAGTCGGACAACAGCGTCGAGATCATGGTGCTCCGGCACCAGGTGCGTGTTCTCGAGCGGCAGCTCCATGGACGTGTTCGGTATCGGCCCGCAGATCGAGCGATCCCCGCCGCACTCAGCCGCCTGCTCCCGAGGACGCGCTGGCGATCCTTCCTGGTCACTCCCGACACGCTGCTGCGGTAGCGTCGGGAAGCGTCCCAACCGAGCGCGAGCGGACGAGCCAGGATGAACCTATGGGCGCTATCGCAGTGGAGTTCGACCAATCATTCACCGACAACGGCCACCAGCTCGTCTATGACATCTACGGCTCGTCCGATGCTCCACTTGTCGTGTACATGCACGGCCTGCTGCTCGACGCGGAGCTCAACCGGGGTATCGCCCAGGCACTCGCCGAGCAGGGCTACCAAGTCGCGTTGTTAGACCTGCTCGGGCACGGCCGAAGCGACAAACCGACGCACGCGTCGGAGTACCGCATCGACAGCTACGCGGACCAAGTCGTCGCGCTGCTCGACCACCTTGCAGTGGAAAAGGCCGTGCTCGGTGGCATCTCGCTGGGCGCGAACGTCAGCCTGTTTGCGGCCACGCGCTACCCCGAGCGCATTCGGGCACTGGTGCTCGAGATGCCCGTGCTGGAGCGGGCCGTTCCGGCCGCGGCACTGGTGTTCGTGCCGATGGTCCTCATGGCCCACTACGGGCGGCGGGTGATGAACGTAACGTCAGGCTTGATGAGCCGGATCCCGCGGACGAGATTTGGGCCGGTCAACAGCGTGATGAATGCGGCCGCGCTCTCACCGGACGTGATGGCGGCCGTGCTCCATGGCGTGCTGGTCGGGCCGGTGGCCCCCACCCAGGAGGAGCGCCGTGCGATCCAGACGCCGACGCTCGTACTCGCGCACCGGAACGACATCATCCACCCGTTCGACGACGCCATCGGCCTCGTAGAGCGCATGCCGAAAGGTGTGCTCGTCCGGGCCCGATCGCCGCTCGAGCTGAGGCTCCGGCCGAAGCGGCTCACGGAAGTGATAGTGGCGTTTCTGACCAGCCTCGACCCGGCGCCGGCGCGCCGGCGGTCCCGCCGTACCGCCTGAGCCTGGCTCCGCGTTTCCCGAGGTGTTTCGCTCCTCGGTGGTCAGGCCGGGGCGCTCTCCCGCATCGCGTGGGTGCCGAAAATACCATCTGGCCAGTTCAAGCGTGTGCGCGCGACCGGATGACATTCTCGGCACCCACACGGTCGGACCACCTGACGACGGAGCACGGAAAGCTCGTGTCGGAGCATGACGACTTCAATGGCCAACTCGTCGCTGTCGCGGCGACCGAGGAGCACCAACTGGAGAGTTCTGACGAAGGCAAGGTAGAGAAACGACAGGGCCATGGCCCAGTTTCGTCCTTCACCGACGGATCGCGAAAGTCCCAGTCAGGGCACATTGATGACATTCTCGGCACCCACAAGGTGCTTTCCGTGCACCTGGTGGGGGCCAGTAATGACACCCCGAAGATCGACCTGCAACACTCCCGTCACATCGAGGTGAGGCGGAATGGCTGCACCACAACTTTTCAGGACAGCAGGGTAATCATGAGAGTGTTCCAAGCTGGAGCGTCAGAATTCGCCCGGCGAAGCCAACCTCGTTGTGCGCAAGGATAGCGCCAGCCATTCCCAACTTTGAGGTGCGAGACGAAAGGGACGAGAAATGAGCGAAATGCTCTTGGCAGCTGAACGAGAGGCCGTCGCAAGCGCTAGCCGCCATCTGGCCGAGAAAGGACTCGTCATCGGCACGGCGGGTAACATCTCCGCCCGTCAGGGTGACCTGATCGCGGTGACTCCTACGGGGTCTGACCTCGGGACAGTGACGGCAGAGATGATCACGGTCATCGACCTGGGTGGGCAGGTCGTGGACGGCGACCTTGCCCCCACATCAGAGGTACCGCTTCACACGGGAATCTACGCCGCCACGAATGCCCTTGCCATAACGCACGCCCACGCCATGGCGTCCACTGCGCTGTCGTGTGGTCTCGACGAGTTACCGGCACTCCACTACAGCTGTTTGGAATTGGGGGGAACGCCGCGCACGGCGCCCTACGCCACTTTTGGTTCTCAGGAGTTGGCCGACAATGTCATCGAAGCGTTGAAGGGGCGGAACGCCGCCATGATGCAGAACCACGGCTCCGTTGCCCACGGCCCAACAATGGATCAGGCCATACACAACCTTGAGCTACTCGAATGGCTGGCCGAGTTGTATTGGCGAGCCTCTTCCATGGGGACCCCCAACGTACTGACGGACAAGGACTTCGAGGCCATCATCGCGGCGGCTATCGAGCATGGATATGGTGCCCTGAAGAGGGTGGACAAGGGCTGAAGTTTGTGCATCGGAGGCGTCGGTGCCCCGGTCTGCACTAGGTGGGTCAAACAACGGTCCCGGACGGCACCACCACCGTGGTTATCGCTCGGTTCGCTTCTGGGGCGAGGTGTACGACATCGGCGTCACTTATTCGCTTATCTGACTCGCCGAATGCTATTCGCCCACCCGCCGCGACCGGAAGGTAACGGCCTCGTCGACGCCCCAGCTCACGATCCGGCTCGGAGTGATTCGAAACGGCACTGTTGCATTAAGCCGTTGCATTCGTCTTGACGCGTCGGATGGCCCGGGAATCTCGTATTGAGACGCATAGTGAAGACACGGGTGCCGCTGGACTGGCGCACCCGCGACCAGTCCTCAGCCTCTAGAGCTGAGCACCGGGCTTCGAGCCTGTCCGATTGAATCCGGTGCTGCCTCATTGACACGTCGTTTCATACATCGTTGCGCCGGTCGGGTGTCCATCTGAACAACGCCGTCGTCCGGAAAACATCGAGTCGCCCGTCCAACGCACCGGCGCATTCGGGCCTTCGGTGATGGACGATCCGTGCGTCTCGTCCGGTCAGGACGCTGGCAGATGCCCGCATCCGTCCCACAGTGTCGGCCTCGTCGGTGGTCCCTCCCCGATCGGCCAGGCTCGATCCCCGTCTCT
This sequence comes from Acidimicrobiales bacterium, assembly GCA_052143895.1. Lineage (GTDB taxonomy): Bacteria > Actinomycetota > Acidimicrobiia > Acidimicrobiales > RAAP-2 > Bog-756. Next base: position 3,536 of record JBKQRT010000410.1, read on the forward strand.
CGTACCGGCCCAGGGGATGGGAGTGACGGTCCCCCGTACCGGTGCCGTGCCGGAGCCCTGGGTCACTCGCACTGGCGGACCCACTGATCGACCTCGTCGGCAGTCAGTGCCGACCGGAGAAGGTCTCTGAACGCTGCCTCCTTGTTCAACTCGGACCTCTCCGCGTCGACGAGGTACCGGGCCAGTCGCACGTCGCC
>JBKQRT010000411.1:0-9118 GCA_052143895.1 Acidimicrobiales bacterium
ACCGGGTCCTGGGTGGTCCAGCAGGCGAGGAACCTGACCATGGCACTGGAGGATCGGGTCCATCCCGTCAGGTTCTTGATACGTGACCGGGACGCCAAGTTCACCTCGAGCTTCGACGAGGTCTTCCGAGCAGACGGCATCCGCATCATCCGCACCCCGGTCAGGGCTCCCCGGGCCAACGCATTCGCCGAGCGCTTCGTCGGCACCGTCCGCCGTGAGTGCCTCGACCGGATGCTGATCTTCGGGCGTAGACACCTCGAGCGAGTCCTGGCCCAGTACATCGCCCACTACAGCGGCCACCGCCCGCACCGGGCCCTGGGTCAGCTGGCCCCGCTCACGATGGATTCACCGCCGCCAATCGACGATCCCAAGCCGGCGGGGTTGCGTCGCAACGACGCTGTCTTCGGTCTGATCCATGAATACCGACTGGTGGCGTGACCTGGCCGGATGGGATTGTCGGCACCCACAGTGTCAGTAGAGCCCATTTTCACGCCCACTCGCAACGAGACGTGTCCTCCTTCCTCGCTAAGCGTGCTTGCCCCAACTGACATGTGTGCGCAGCATGGAGCAAACGGGATAGCCGAGTGGCTACCATCTCTCGCCAATGAAACGAACTACTGGCGAACGGATCATCTTCTGGGCGCTGCCCGCGGTTGCCATCATCTGGATCGCGGCGTTCTTCCTCTTCCCGGGTTTCCTGCCGCCTATGTCTCCGGAGTGGTCGGCGCAGAGAGTCGCCGCGTTCTATTCCGATCACACCTCGCGCGTCCGCTACAGCATGATCCTGTTCAACTGGTTCTGCGTGGCGCTGATCCCGATTCTGATGCTGATCGTGGAGCGTATGCGGGGCATGGCTCACCGCACGCCAATTCTGCGGTACTGCGTGATCGGGGTCGCCGGTGCCGCCCCGATCGCCTTTCTCACCGCGACGATCTTCTGGCTGCTGGCGGCCTTTCGACCCCATCGGGCCCCCTCGTTGACCCAGCTCTACAACGACCTGGCGTGGATCACGTTCACATGTGGCGTGCCATTCCTCGTCGCCCTCTGCTTGTTCCTGACAGTGGCGATCTACCTCGATGATCAAGCGAAACCGGTGTTTGCCCGGTGGGTCGGCCACTTCAACCTTCTGATCGCCTTCGCGTTGGTGCCGGCAGGTTTTGCCGGCCTGACGCTCACTGGGCCAGTCGCGTGGAACGGCTTCCTGTCGTTCTGGGTCAAGAACGTCGCCATCGCCGTATGGCTGGTCGTCATGGCAGTGGTGTTGGCACAGTCGATCAGGCGCGATCAGTTGGCGGAGCAAATCTCAACATGAGGCGACCGGCCCTGCTCGACGATCCGAAGCGGGAGTTGTGGCTGGCTTGGTACGCCACCATCGCCTTCTACTCCCTGTACACCGTCGTCTTCTTCATCATCACGAGGACCCAGCCTCCGGGGAAGCCGTGGTACACCCCGAGCCAGGTGGTCGGGTGGTTCGCCAGCCGCCACGAGGGTCTGCTCATCGGCTTTGGGCTGATATTCATACTGGGTGGGCTCTCCGCCACATCGATCGCCCTGATCACCTACTCCATCCGCCGGATGTCGGTGAGCCGTGCTTTCGCATACTCGTATCTGATCATTTACGCCGTCAGTGCGGTCCCCGGGTTCCTGTTCATCTGCATTGCGATGACCGTGGGTGCGTTCCGGCCAGGGCGCGATCCCGAGATCCTCCGGTGGCTCTATGACCTCGGGTTCCTTTCCTTCTCCGGCACCATGGGCGTCTTCCTCATCGGCTCGTTGATCTGGATGGTGGCGATACTCCTCGACAAGAACCGGGTTTTCCCAGCTTGGTTCGGCTACCTCAATCTGTGTAACGCGTTGACCGAGGTCGTGGTGGCGCCGTCGTGGATCTTCCATGCCGGCGTCTTCGCCTGGAACGGCGTGATCGCCTGGTGGATCAACGTGGTGGTCTTCGGCCTCTACACCGGGGCATTCATCTTCCTGTTGCGCAACATGATCCTCCGCGAGGACTTCGGTACGGGGCCGCTTCCCGACCTGCCGCCGCCGGATGGGCGAGGTCGCTTGTTGGCGGAGTTCATGTCGCCGTGACGACGACAGCACGCGACGTACTGCCGGTGTCGGAGGGGAGCCCGTCGGAGCGCGTTCCCGGCGGGCGCGACATCTGGTTCTTCGTGCTGTTCGAATCCGCCATATTCACCTCGTACTTCTGCGTCTACCTCTTCAACCGGACACAACACGAGCAGGTGTTCCTGCTCGGCCAGTCACACCTCCTGCTGTGGCTGGGCGTGCTCGAGACGATCGTCCTACTTACCAGCTCCTGGGCAATGGCTCGCTGTGTCCAGCACGCGCGTGCCGGTCGGTACAACGCCTCGAAGCGCGATGCGCTCCTGACCGCGGGATTCGGTGTTCTCTTCCTCGTACTCAAGGTCGTCGAGTGGGTCCGGCTGATCCATGCGGGGCACACATTCACCAGCAGCGAATTCTTCCAGTACTTCTTCTTCCTGACGGTAATCCACTGCATCCATCTGTTGATTGGATTCGTCGTTCTCGGCGTGCTCTGGTATCAGCTCTCAGATCAGGAGCGCCGCGCTCAACGGACGGTCGAGACTTGCGCGACCTATTGGCACAGTGTCGACTTCTTCTGGGTCTTGATCTTCGCCCTGCTCTACGTGGTGAGGTGATGATGGAGAACGGAATCAACAAACGACTCTTTGTGGTGTGGTTGATCCTCGTGGCCATTTCGCTGGTTTACCTGTGGATCGATGATTCGGCCACCCATCAGGGAATTCCCACCGCCAGCACAGTGGTAACCGTTGTCGCCATCTGCTTCGCGCTGATCAAGGTCCGGATCATCATGCGCGAGTTTATGGAGGTACGGGGCGCCCCCCTGGTGCTCCGACGGCTGACCGACTACTGGGTCTTGCTGATGGCCGCCGTTCTACTCGGGGTGTATTTCGCCGGAAAGGCTGTGGCCTGAAGGCCAGCCGTTCGGCTGCTCAGCCCTGCCGGTGCAAGAAACCGTGGAGAATGGCCTGGATCAGCTCCTCAACGATCGCATCCCTCGAGGGCTGCTTGGTTCCGAAATAGGTCGAGCGCAATGCGGCCATGCCGGCGATCATCGCCACCGTCGAGTAGGCAGCAAGGTCCGGGTGGCTTGACCGCATCCCTCGGATGTCCATGCCCTCGGCGCTGATCTGGCCTAGCCCCGCAAGAGCACGCCTGACATCAGCAATGCCGGCATCAGCTATCTCCTCCTCGCTCAGAGCCTCCGACGCCAACAGCGTCACGACGAGGCCCCGGTGTTCGACGAGCACGTCGTAGAGCTGCCCGACGAACTGTCGAGCCAGATCCTCCTCATCAGTCTCCACGAGGACGGCTGCCCGCCAGGTCCGGCCGAATTCGTCGAGAAAGCTGGTAAAGGGAAGGACGAGGGCCTCGCGGAACAGAGCCGCCTTCGAACCGAAGTGACGGAAGAGCAATTGTTCGGTGACCCCGGCGGCCTCGGCGATTTCACGGGTGGTGGTGCTGCGGTAGTCCTGGCGGGCGAAGAGGTCTCGGGCTGCGTCGAGGAGGAGTACCCGGGGTGCGCCACGCGGCCGTCGCGTCGCTGGCGCCGGCGTATCGGTCGCCATCTGCTTCTCAGGCGAAGGTCGGTGAGCCACGGTCGTTTACTCCTCGAATTACGCTCGGCGGTCGACGGTCTAAGGTAGTGTCCACTATCTAAGAATCTAGGGCTCGCACCGAAGGGGTTCGGACATGGGCGCACTGATCATGCTGGGAACGTTATTCGGGCTGATCCTCATCATCTTCGGTGTAGTCCTTCGGTACGACCCGGAGGCACGTCGTGCTCCGAGACAAGGGCGCGACCGATGAGCCATGAGTTGACGCCTTTACTGAAGGCGTCCATCGGCTTCGCCTATGTCGGTGGGTTCGCGTTCATCGCCGTAGGTGCGTACCTCACATACCGGCGCCGCCGCCTCCACCCGCTCCTTCTCGTCTGCATTGCCGCGATCTCGATCTCCTGGATCGAGGCGCCCTACGACTGGGCCGTCTTTGCGCAGTTCGCTCCCGCCATCCCCCGCATGCCGTCTTGGTGGCCGTTGAACATGACGTGGGGTGGGCTGCCTGCATCGGTGCCCGTCGGATACGTCTCTTACTTCGTGACTCCTGCCCTGGTCGGCGCCGCTCTTGGGCGTTGGTTGAGCGTCAGGTTCAGCTGGCGAAGGCCGACCACTCTGCTCACCACCGGGCTCGTCGTCGGCTTCCTTTGGGCATTTCTTTTCAACGGCGTCCTGGGTGCCCGGCTCGGCGTCTTCTACTACGGCCGGGTGATCCCCGGGCTTGCACTGTGGGAGGGGACGAAGCACCAGTACCCGCTCTACGACGCCCTCGCGATGGGCGTGATGATGATGGTCTTCACATACATCATCGGACGAACCGATCCCGAAGGACGCACTGTCATCGAAGCCTTGGCCGACGCGAGGTCGACGAGCCGACTTCGATCAACCACCCTTTCTGTCATTGGGGTTGTCGTCATCGCCAATCTGCTTTATGGCGCCGTGTTCGCGCCCCATCTCACTGCAAAGTTGGCAGGTTGGGAAACCGCAGGACCCACAGCTCCGTTGTTCCCAGGCGTATCGAACCAGCCCCTCTACGGCACCCGTCACCCGGGTCGCTGACGGATCGATCAAAGGAAGTCCATGACTCCGACAATCCCCCTTGGAGCTGTTCACTACGACCCCTATGACGTGGAGATTGACTGCGATCCTTACCCCACGTGGCACCGCCTCCGGGACGAGTCACCGGTGTACCGGAACGAAGTTCTCGACTTTTACGCGCTGAGCAGGTGGGACGATGTCAAGCCTGCACTTCATGACTGGGACTCCTATCGCTCCGGCCGCGGCACGGTCCTCGAGATCATCAGCGCCGGTGTCGAGATCCCGCCAGGGATTGTCCTTTTCGAGGATCCGCCAATCCACGACGCTCACCGGGCTCTGCTTTCTCGGGTGTTCACACCGAAAAAGATGCTCGATCTCGAACCCCTCGTCCGGAGCTACTGCGATAGCGCTCTCGACGCGTTGGTCGGACGGGACGAGTTCGACGTAATCGGCGAGTTCGGCGTAGAGGTTCCGCTCCGCACAATCGGGTATATGTTCGGCATTCCCGAGACTGATCAACTCGCCTACCGGAAACGCACCGACGAGGCACTCGCGACAGATGGTTCGCCCATCTCCTTCGACCAGTCCTCCTTCGACGAGGTCCTGTCGGTGCTCGCCGACTACGTCGACTGGCGCTCGCGGAACCCGTCGGACGACCTCATGTCCGAGCTTCTGAACGCCAAGGTCGATGATCCCGACGGTTCGCGGCGTGCCCTCACGCGCGACGAAGTGGTCATTTACGCCAGCATGGTTGCCGGCGCAGGCAACGAGACTGCAACGCACCTCATCGGCTTCACGATGCAACTCCTCGCCCATCACCCCGAGCAGCGCCGTCTACTCGTCGAGGACCCTTCGCTGATTCCGAACGCCATCGAGGAGATCCTCCGGCTCGAGTCACCCTCGCCGGTCCAGGCGCGGTACGTGCAGCACGACGTCGAGGTGCGGGGGACGATGGTGCCGGAGGGGTCGACGATGCTCCTTCTCAACGGTGCCGCCAACCGGGACGAGCGCCACTTCACGAGGCCCGACGAGTTTGACGTCCACCGCGCCGAGGGACCCCACCTGTCGTTCGGCTTCGGCCTTCACTTCTGCCTCGGAGCTGCCCTGGCCCGGTTGGAGGGAAGGGTCGCCCTGGAGGAGATCCTCCGACGTTGGCCGGCGTGGGAGGTTGACGTCGACCGGGGGAAGATGGCCCACACGGCCAGCGTGCGTGGGTGGGGGTACCTTCCGGTCCGACCCGACGGGCGGAGCCACCATGGCTGAGAGGACGCCCGGAGGACTGAATCGTGCGCCGCCCGAAGTGGATGGCCCCTTGATCCTTTCCCGGAACGCCCCGGGCGCATGACCACCTCAATGGACGAGACACGATCGCCAAGCGTCGTCATCACCGGGGCTTCCCGAGGTCTCGGTCTCGCGACCGCAACCCACCTTCATCGGCAAGGGTGGACCGTGATCGCCGCCATGCGGACCCCGGACGCCGGTCTCCAGCGTCTGAGGGAGAGCCTCGGTCCAGCTCACGACTCCAGCAGGTTGATTGGGATCCATCTCGATCTCGAAGTTCCCGAGTCGATCGAATCCACAATCGCCCAGATCCTCGACACTGTGGGTGTGCCCGACGGTCTCGTGCACAACGCTGGATTGGCCGGTGCCGGTGCGGTCGAGGAGATGCCGATTCAGGTGGTGGAGCAGATGTTCGCCGCCAACCTCTTCGGACCGATCCGCCTCACAAAAGGCCTGCTGCCCGGCATGCGGGCCGCAGGTCGAGGCCGGATCGTCGTCGTCTCCAGCCAGGCCGCGCTTCGGGGCATTCCGGCGACCAGCGCCTACTCGTCCACAAAAGGCGCTCTCGAGCGGTGGGCCGAGTCGCTGGCAATGGAGGTCGCTCCGTTCGGAATCGGGATCACCGTTCTCGTCACCGGTACATTCAAGACCGACATCCTCGAACTGACCCCGAGTTGGAAGGATTCGGAAGGCCCGTACGTGCCCCTCCACGAGGCCCTCGAAGCAGCGGGCGAGACCATGCGAAGGTTCGCCCGCCCTCCAGACCGGTTTGGCCCAGCAGTCGAACGAGCGCTACTCGACCGAAGGCCCTTCTGCCGCCACCCGGTCGGTATCGACGCTGCGTTGATGCTCTACGGGAATCGGCTACTGCCCGACACAGTCATGCAGGTCCTGATCACGAGGGCCCTCAGGCTCCCAACCTCCCCGAAGGCTTCACGGCGCGCCACGGTTGCTCAGCGATCGACGCTGGCCTGATCATGTTGACTCTCGTTCGACATGCGGGCCCGGCGTTCGGAGCGCCCATCGGCGAACTCTACGGCGCACTCGTTGTCCGTCACCGCTCAATCGATTGGAGCCGCAATTGCGTTTGATGAAGTGTGGAATCTTGGCCGCTTCGCTCTTTACCTTGGCTGCGGTGACATGTACATCGTGTTCAAGTTCGGCACCCCAGGCAGCGTCGGGGAACGGCACTCCGCTCAATATCACCTACATTTCCTCACTGACAGGTCCGGCCGCCTCTCAGTTCGCCAACTCCCAGCAGGGGTGTTTGGCGCGGGTGGACCTGCAGAACGCCGAAGGAGGAATCAACGGGAGGAAGATCAACCTGTCGGTCGTCGATGATCAGACGAATCCGACTCTTACCGCGACTGCGGTCCAGAGTGCCATCTCTAACGGCGCTCTGGGGATCGTGGCCAACTCACCTTTCTTCTTCGAAGGGGCGAAGTATGCCCAGCAAGCCGGTGTTCCTGTAACGGGCAATTCCTCTGACGGGCCAGAGTGGGGTGAGCAGCCCTACACGAACATGTTCGACGCGTTCCGGGGAAGCGAGGACCCCAAGGTACCCGTCAACAGCATCTACGGTGACTTTCTGAAGGCGCATGGTGGAACGACGATCGGAAGCTACGGCTACGGAGTCTCGCCGCTGTCGGCCGAGGAGGCGAAAGGCGCCGCTGAATCCTTCCAGCGAGCTGGAGGCAAGGTCGGTGTGTTGGATACCAGCGTGCCATTTGGCGGTGTCGACTTCACGTCCCAAGCCCTGGTAGCCGGACAGAAACATGTGGACGCGCTCCTTCCCACGTTGGACGACAGTTCGAACTTCGCACTTGTGACGGCCCTCGAGCAGGCGGGAGTAAAGCTCAAGGCCGTTCTGTTCTCGGTCGGCTACGAGCCATCGGTTGTCCACTCGCCGGTATGGCCGAGTCTCCAGGGAACGTACTTCTTGTCCCTCGCCCGACCTTTCTCATTGCCAAACGCAGGCACTGAGCAAATGGCAGCCGCCCTCACGAAATACGCGCATTTCACCAAGAGTGAGTTCCCGAGCTACGGCCAGGATCTCGCGTGGCTCGGTTGCGACCTCATGATCAAGGGAATCCATGGTGCCGGGCAGAATCCGAGCCGATCGGGAGTCGTCAAGGCGTTGCGGAGCATCAAGTTCTACAACGGCAATGGTCTGCTACCAATCAATATCAACTTTTCTACGGTCTTCGGTCACGACCTCCCCCAGTGTGCCTGGGTCCTGAAAGCCGAGAAGTCGGGCTTCGTTCCGATCTCGTCCAAGCCAACTTGCGGCACGGACTACGCGGGCACAACTGAGGTGAGCCGGTAGAGGCATCGACTCGGTGGTCGGGCCGGACTGACGTCATCGGTGGGACAACTCGCGCCATGTTGACCAGATGTAGGAACAACAACACTTGTGCTGAATACGAAAGGTGATCTGATGACTAATCGACTTGAAGGAAAGGTGGCATTCATTACGGGTGCAGCCCGCGGGCAGGGTCGGGCGCATGCCGTGCGCATGGCCGAAGAGGGGGCTGACATCCTCGCGGTGGACATCTGTCACGACATCGATTCGAACCGATACCCCTTGGGAACACCCGAAGACCTCACGGAGACGGAACGCTTGGTCAAGGAGCGCGGCCGCAGGATTCTCGCCCAGCAGGCTGATGTCCGCGACCGGGGCGAACTACGTGATGCGATTCAGGCCGGTCTCGCCGATTTCGGACGCCTCGACATCGTCGTGGCCAATGCCGGCATCATGCCGATGACACCCGCCCCGGCGGACGCCCAAGACTTCGTAGACGCGACCGACGTTGATCTGGTAGGGGTGATGAACACCGTCGCCGTGTCACACAGCGATCTGGCGGACCACGGCTCCATCATTCTCACAGGATCCACGGCTGGCATGATCACCGGCGCCACGACGCATCCTGCGTTCGGCCCGGGTGGAGCCGGCTATCAGTGGTCGAAGCAAGTGATGCAGCAGTACACCGAGCAGATGGCACTCCATTTGGCCCATCGCTTCATCCGGGTGAACTGTGTCCATCCCACTAACTGCAATACCAATCTTCTGCACAACAAGGAGATGTACAAGGTATTCCGGCCCGACCTGGAGGATCCGACGCGAGAGGACGCCGAGTTGACCTTCCCACTCTTCCAAGCCATGCCGGTCCCATGGGTGGAAC
>JBKQRT010000412.1:0-3392 GCA_052143895.1 Acidimicrobiales bacterium
AGGTTGAGGAAGCCGAGCACGCCCGACGCCTTGGACGCCGCCGCCAGCTGCTGGACCTTGGAGAAGTCGATGAACGGCGCCGGGACGTTGGCACCGAACTGGTAGATGGCGATGACGGTCAGCGTGAAGAGGACCTTCTTGCGAAGGTCGGGAATCCTGAAGATGTTGGCCAGACTGGCGAGCATGGGGCTCCTCGGCGCCGCGGTGGCCCGATGCTACCGGTTGGTCAGGGCGTTGCCCTGTGCCGGCGGCCGGTTGTTGCCGAACGGGAGGGGGACCACGGTCACCGAACCACCCGCGGCGGTGATCGCCGCCTCGGCCGACTCCGAGAAGGCGTGCGCCTCCACGTGGAGGGCCCGGGAGAGCTCGCCGCCACCGAGGATCTTGACCAGGTCACCCTTGTGGGCGAGGCCCAGTGCGACCAGGCCGGCGATGTCGACCGAGTCGCCCTCGACGGCGGTCAGCGCACCGACGTTGACCGGGGTGTACTCGACCCGGAACGGGTTCTTGAAGCCGCGCAGCTTCGGGATCCGCTGCATGAGCGGCAGCTGGCCGCCCTCGAACCCCAGCGGGATGGTGTCCCGCGCGCCCTGACCCTTGGTGCCACGGCCGGCGGTCTTGCCGCCCTTGCCGGCGATGCCTCGTCCCACGCGCCGACGGGGGCGGGTGGACCCGGCAGGTGGGCGGAGCTCATGGACCTTCATGGTCGACCTTTCTCGTCGTCACCGGCGGGCGTGACGTCCACCAGGTGCGGGACGCGGGCCAGCATCCCACGGATCTCGGGGCGGTCGGGCAGGACGTTGGTGCGCCCGATGCCGCGCAGGCCGAGGGCCCGCAGCGTCCCCCGGTGCTTGGGCTTGGTGCCGATGGACGACCTGACCTGGGTGACCCGGAGCCACCCGGTGCCGGTCGACCGCTCAGCTGCTGCTGCCGCCATCTCAGCCCACCTCCGTGAACAGGTCCGCCTCGCGCCGCCGCTCGCGGTAGGCGCGGAGCATCGCCGCCGGCACCACATCCTCGACCGGCTTGCCCCGCAGGGCGGCGATCTCGTCGGGGCGCTTGAGGCCCTTCAGCCCGGCGATGGTGGCGTGGGCGACGTTGATCCCGTTGGACGAGCCGAGGGACTTGGCCAGGATGTCGCGGATCCCGGCCATTTCGAGGATGGCACGGGCCGCACCGCCGGCGATCACGCCGGTACCGGGCGCCGCCGGCTTCAGCATCACCCGTCCGGCGCCGCTCTCGCCGACGATCGGGTGGGTGATGGTCGACCCGGCCAGGGGCACGTCGAACATGTTCTTGCGCGCCTCCTCGATGCCCTTCTGGACGGCCAGCCCGGCCTCTTTGGCCTTGCCGTAGCCCAGTCCGACCTTGCCGTTGCCGTCCCCCACCACCATGAGGGCGGCGAAGGAGAACCGGCGTCCACCCTTGACCACCTTGGACACCCGGTTGACCCGGATGGTCCGCTCTTCGAATTGCAGTTCGTTGACGGCCATGCTCAGAACTCCAGTCCTTCGGCACGGGCGGCGTCGGCCAGCGCGGCCACCCGCCCGTGGTAGGCGAATCCGCCGCGGTCGAAGACCACGGTGGTGATGCCGGTGGCTTTGGCCCGCGAGGCGAGCAGGCGGCCCACCCGGGTGGCGGCGTCGATGTTGCCGCCGGGCGAGCCCCGGAGGTCGGCCTCGGTGGACGACGCCGCGGCCAGGGTGCGCCCGGCCTCGTCGTCGATGAGCTGGGCGGAGATGTGCTTGTTGGAGCGGTACACGGCCAGGCGGGGGCGCTCGGCCGAGCCGTGGACGCGGCGCCGGACCCGGGCGTGACGGCGGCGACGGAGCTCCAGCTTGTGAGCAGTGCGTGCCATTACTTGGCTGCCTTCCCGGCCTTCCGGACCACCCGCTCGCCGGCGTAGCGAACTCCCTTGCCCTTGTAGGGTTCGGGCTTGCGGAGCTTGCGGATGTCCGCGGCCACTTGGCCGACCTTTTCCTTGTCGATCCCCTTGACGATGATCCTGGTGGCCGTGGGCACCTCGAAGGTGACGCCCTCGGGAGCGCTCACGTTGACCGGATGGGAGAAGCCGAGGGCCAGCTCGAGGGCCGACGGGCCCTTGGGGACGGCCCGGTAGCCCACGCCCACGATCTCGAGTTCCTTGGAGAAGCAGTCGGTGACCCCCACGACCATGTTGGCCACCAGCGAGCGGGTGAGCCCGTGCAGGGCGCGGTTCTGACGCTGGTCGTCGGGTCGCTCGACCACCAGCTGCTCACCCTCCTGGTGGATGGTGATGGCCGGTGGCACGGACCGGGCCAGCTCGCCCTGGGGCCCCGTGACGGTGACGGTGTTGTCCTCCCCGACCGCCACCGACACCCCGGAGGGAACGGTGATCGGGGAGCGTCCGACGCGCGACATCAGCAGGTACCTCCGACGGTGGGGGGTGCAAGGGCCTCAGCGCGGCCCGGCACCTGGTGGTCACCAGACATAGCAGAGCACCTCCCCGCCCATGCGGCGCTTGCGGGCCTCACGGTCGGTCATCAGGCCCTTGGACGTCGACACCACGGCCACGCCGAGTCCCCCGAGCACCCGGGGCAGCTTGTCGGCGCGGGCGTAGATCCGCAGGCCGGGTTTGGACACCCGCCTGATGCCCGAGATGGTCCGGGCCCGGTCGGGGGCGTACTTCAAGGTGATCTCGAGGGTCTTGCCGGGCTTGCCGGGGGTCTCGTTCACCTCGTAGCCGACGATGTACCCCTCATCCACCAGGATGGCGGCCAACGACTCCTTGAGCTTCGATCCGGGCATCTTGACCGTGTCGAAGTGGGCGGTGTTGGCGTTGCGGATGCGGGTCAGCATGTCGGCAATCGGGTCGGTCATCGTCATCGTGCGTCGCCTCCTCTCACCAACTGGCCTTCGTGACGCCGGGGATCTCGCCTGCGTGGACCATCACCCGCAGGCAGATCCGGCACAGGCCGAACTTGCGGTACACCGACTTCGGGCGGCCGCACCGGCGGCACCGCGTGTACCCGCGCACCTTGAACTTGGGGGTGCGCTGCTGCTTTTCGATCAGAGCCTTCTTCGCCATGGGGTTACTGGTTCTCCTGTCGGAACGGGAAGCCGAATGCGGCCAGTAGTGCCCGGCCCTCTTCGTCGGTACGTGCGGTGGTGGCGATGGTGATGTCCATGCCACGGGTGGTGTCGATGCGGTCGTAGTCGATTTCGGGGAAGATGAGCTGCTCGGTGACCCCGAAGGTGTAGTTGCCCCTGCCGTCGAACGAGGTCGACGACAGGCCCCGGAAGTCGCGGATCCTGGGGATCGCCACCGAGATCAGCCGGTCGAGGAACTCCCACGCCCTGTCGCCGCGCAGCGTGACCTTGGCGCCGATGGGCATGCCCTCGCGGAGCTTGAA
>JBKQRT010000413.1:0-4862 GCA_052143895.1 Acidimicrobiales bacterium
GCCGACTCCCGTGCCGTGCAACCGGACGCCCTTGGGCAGCGCACCGGTCTCCTTGATCGAGGCGGGCGAGCCGGTGGCGACGACCGTGAACGAGAACGCCTTGCCGACCACGGCCGACGTGCTGTCGGCGCTGGTGATCGCCTCGAGCACCGACCAGGTGAACGAGGCCGAACCCATGGCGTCGTTGCCGTCCTCCGCCGTCACGGTGGTGAGGTACGTCCCGGCAACCGTCGGCGTGCCGGTGATCACCCCCGTGGTCGGATCGATGGACAGGCCGGTGGGGAGGCCGTGGGTGCCGTAGGCCAGGGTCTGGCCTCGTGTCGCGTCCGTCGCCGAAATGGCAACGTTCACCGGCGCACCCACGTCGGAGGTCTGGGTGCCCGGATCGGCGACCGCCACCGGGCTGGCGGATGACGCCGCACACAATGCGGCAGCGAGCTTGTCGGCGTTCGGCGTCCCGAGCCCCGTGGCCATGTCGTAGCCGACCAGGGCGGGGAAGTCCCCACCGTTGTGACCGGTCAGATCGTTGTTGCCCGTCGTCACGTCGTTGAATGCCTGGGGTTCGCTGGCCGCCACCTCGTAGAGCTTGGGATTGGCGAAGCCGACGGAGACGCCCTGGCAGGAGGCGGAGGCGTTGGCCAGGGCGATCAGCGAGGCCCACAGCGGAGCGGCCAGGCTCGTCCCACCCCAGCTGCCCCAGATGCCGCTGACGTAGTCCAGATAGGGGAACGGTCCGGCGAGCGCCGACACGTCAGGCACTTCCCGGCAGTAGCTCCCCGCCGCCGCTCCGCACGGGGTGCCGGATGAGTCGGCGTTGATCACCCCGGTGCCGATAGAGGTGGACTGGTAGGAGGGCATCGGCCACAGGCTCGAGACGCCGCCGCCGCCAGCTCCCCAGCAGCAGGTGGGCCCGTCGTTCCACGCCGTCTCGACCGGAGGCGTCCCCGCCGTCGTCCACGAGGTCCCCCCGACGCCGGTCATGAACGGCTGACTGGCCGGGTCGTCCACCGCCAGGGTGTCGTTGGTGTAGCCCGTGCTCACACAGTCCTCGGACCCCTGGTCGCCGGCCGCCGCGAACAGGCTCTGGCCCTGGACCGCCGCCTCCTGGAACAGGGTGCTCTCGGCCTGGGCGGCCACGCTCCCCTCCTCCGGCTCGCAGAGCCCCCACGAGGTGGAGATCACCTTGGCCGCGTCCTGGCTGATGATGGCGTTGTAGGTGTCGTAGGCGCCGGCGTTGGTGTTCGGCCCCTCGTAGACGAGGATGCCGGCGCCCGGTGCCAGGCTCGAGACCTGTTCGATGTCGACGTCCGCCTCCCCCACTCCGGCGCGCTTGAGCGGGCCGCCGTCGACTCGCACGGTCGCGACGACGGCCGACGTTCCGTAACAGGTTTGATAGGCAGCGACGTCCGCCGCTCCGTAGCCCTGCAGCTCGTAGAGCGCCACTGTCTGGCCGGCGCCGAAGTCGCCCTGGCCGTAGAGCTTCGAGAACCCGTACGCGGACGCCAGTTGGTCCGTCGTGTACGTCCCGTTGCCCGCGTCGGCCACGGCCGTGGCGCACGGCTCCGGCCCACCGGTCGCCGCCCGCGGCCCCGCCCGGGGTCCGGCCGGCGAGCCGACGGCGTGCTGTTGGTGCGCGGCCGGCGTGGCCAGCGCGAGGTCGTCGAGCCCGACGACGGCCTGGACGTACGGTGCCGCCGACCCGGCGAAGCGGGGCGGGGCCGTGTTGGCATAGGCCACCCGACCATCGTGCACCCGGTACTGGCGGAACTCCGTCGCGAACGCTCGGGACAGCTGGCCGGCGGTCGCCCTGACCGGGATGCTGAGGTCGTCGGCGGTGACCGGCCCCGGGTGGAGGCCCGCGGCCACCAGGGCTTGGGTGACCGAGTCGACGGCGTGCCGGGTCGGGCCGAAGCGCGCCACGAATTGGCTGGTGTCGAGGTACTGCCGGTAGCGGCCGGAATCGGGCGTCGACACGGCGGTGGCGTAGGTGGCCAGAGCGGCGGGATCGCGTGGCTGGAGCGTGACCGCGACATGGAGGGAAGCCGTCGACGGCAGCGCTGCAACCGGCACGGTCCCCGTCGGGAGCGTCGGCGCGTGCCCGACCCGCACGGTGGATGGGGGTGCCGGGGATGGTGCGCCGGCCGTGACCGCAGCAGCGGCCGCAGTCGGGACGATGGCCGCAGCACAGCCAACCGTCAGGACCACGGCCCGGATCGCACTGTTGTACCGACCGTGCCAGCCGCGCCGACCGGGCGGCCGGAGCTCGCCCCCTCTTCGACCGCCCATCAATTCCCCCCAAAACTCGACCGTCGGGACGCAGATCCCGTTGCCGTCGCCTCCTGGACACGACACATCGGAGGAGACGACCTCCTGCCCTGCGACCACCACTCTAGGTCTACTTGGTCACTGAGTCTCTGGATCTTGTGGCACGTTTCAGGCAGCGACCCGAAGTCTCGCGTTGGTGATGTCGTCGTTGAGCACGTGGTCGGGGGTCGAGAGCTCCTGTCCGTGGAGGCCCCAGGCCCACGGCCGGAGGAGCGGAACCGCCCGAGCTCTGCTCCCTACCCGATCCCCTACCGCCGTGGCCGACGGCGAAGACGGGCGTCCGTCAGCGCCGGGGGCGTCCAGCCTGCATCCTCGGGGTTCACGTTGGTGCCGGGCGGCACCAACTCGTCGATGCGATCGAGGACCGACGCCTCCAGACGCACGTCCGGGGCGCCGAGCTGGGACTCGAGTTGTTCCATGGTACGAGGTCCGACGATCACCGCGCTCACGGCCGGATGTTCCAGCACGAAGGCGAGGGCGAGGTCGACCATGCCGAGACCGGCCTCGTCGGCCAGGGACCCCAGCTCGGTGACGATCTCCAGCTTGCGCCGGTTGGCCGGGAGCTCGAGGTCGTACCGACCGGGTACCCGCCCCGCCCGACTGCTGGTGTTCTCCTTGCCCTCGCCGAACCGGCCCGACAGCCACCCTCCGGCCAGCGGGCTCCACGGGATCACCCCCATGCCGTAGGCCTGGGCCACGGGAAGCACGTCTCGCTCTACCCCGCGGACCAGAATCGAATACGGCGGCTGTTCGGTCATGAAGCGTTCACGGCCCCGGCGCTCGGCGACCCACCGGGCCTCGACAATCTGTTCGGCGGGGAAGGTCGAGCTGCCGAACGACCGGATCTTGCCAGCATGGACGAGGTCGCTCAGCGCTCCGAGCGTCTCGTCGATGTCGACCGTCGGATCCGGCCGATGGACCTGGTACAGGTCGAGGTAGTCGGTGCCCAGGCGACGGAGGCTGTTGTCGCACTCGGCCAAGATCCACCGGCGCGAACTCCCCTGCGCGGTGGGATCGTCGCCCATCGGGGCGTAGACCTTGGTGGCGAGCACGACCCGTGACCGGTCCACGTCGGACAGTGCTTTGCCGACGATGACCTCGGACTCCCCCGCCGAATAGACGTCGGCGGTGTCGATGAAGTTGATGCCGGCATCGAGTGCGCGGCGGATGATCCGCACGCAGTCGGCGTGGTCCGGATTGCCCCACGCCCCGATCATCATCGCCCCGAGGCAGAGGGGGCTGACCCTGACCCCGGTGCGCCCGAGCGGGTGGTAGTCCATGTCGCAACCCTAGGGCGAGCGGAGCTGCTGGGCTCCGGTGGCCGATTGCGCCCGCCGCACTCGGCACGGACGCTCCATCGACGCTACATTCTTCCTCTCGGAGCCGACCGGTGGCGGTACCGTCACATCGGGGGAGCCCAGGGGGGCGCACGTGAACATCGATCCGTACATCGTGCTCGGAAGCGCCGTGGTGGGCTTTCTGGTCGGTCTGACCGGGGCGGGCGGCGGCGCCCTGATGACCCCGATGTTGATCCTCATCTTCGGCGTGTCCCCCTCGTCCGCCATCTCCAGCGATCTGGTCGCCGCCGTGGTCATGCGGCCCATTGGCGCGCTCGTGCACCTCCGCAAGGGGACGGTCAATCTGCGACTCGTCGGATGGATGGTCCTCGGCTCGGTCCCGATGGCCTTCCTCGGGGCCTATCTCCTCCATCTCCTGTCCCACACGGCGTCGGCGGAGAGCAACATCGAGCGGGCGCTGGGGGCAGCCCTGCTGGTGGGGGCCGCCGCCATGGTCCTGCGCTTCTACCTCGACCGACGGAAGGGGCACACGCGCCGGGCCGTGGTCCACGACATCGCCGTACGACCCGTCCTCACACTCGTGATCGGGATGATCGGTGGCCTCATCGTGGGGATGACCTCGGTGGGCTCAGGATCGCTCATGATCGTCCTCCTGCTCTTCGCCTATCCGCTCCTCGGTGCCAACCAGCTGGTCGGCACCGACCTCACCCAGGCGGTGCCGCTCACCATCGCCGCCGCCCTCGGCGCGCTCGCATTCGGTCACGTGGAGCTTGCGGTCACCACCTCCCTCGTCATCGGGAGCGTGCCGGCGGTGGTCATCGGATCGTTCATCTCGTCGCGGGCCCCTGATCGCTTCATCCGGCCGGTCATCACCTTCGTCATCTTCGCGTCGGGGCTCAAGTACGTGGGCGTAGGCACGACTGCGCTCGGCTGGATCCTGTGCGCGATCCTCCTTGCCGCAGGAGCCGTCTGGCTGGCCTACATCCGACCCTGGCAGCGGGCTTCGGCAGTGGCGGCGGCCGTGGCGGACGAGGAACACTGACACGACTTCGGTCGGCCACCACGGTCGGCGGCCGCGCCTTCACTAGGCTGCGGTCGGTGCACCGACCATGATCGACAGCCCATCGAACGACGGCACCGCGAACGACGGCACCGCGAACGACGGCCCCTCTAGCGAAGGCCCTTCGACGGACGAACAGGAACCCGACGTCCGGTTCACCTATGCCAACGAGCGCACCT
>JBKQRT010000414.1:0-9380 GCA_052143895.1 Acidimicrobiales bacterium
CGCCGCATGCTCGAGCTCCGGGAGCTCCACGGCCACCACCGCGTCGGGAGGCTCCTCGTCCGGGAGCTCGGGCGCGCCGGTCACCCTGAGCCTCGGCTACCTGACGAACCTCACCCACGCCTCGGCGCTGGTCGGGGTGCAGAACGGCTACTTCAAGAAGTACCTGCCGGCCAACGTCACGCTCCAGACCTCGACGTACAATGCCGGACCGGCCGAGGTCACCGCCATGCTGGCCGGTTCGCTGGATGCCGCCTACATGGGTCCGAACTCGGCCATCACCGCCTACACCCAGGGGAAGGGGTCGATCCGGATCATCTCGGGCGCGACCTCGGGCGGCGCCGCCCTGGTCGTGAACAAGTCGATCACGTCGCCCAGCCAGCTCGCGGGAAAGACCATCGCCACGCCGCAGCTCGGCAACACCCAGGACGTGGCCCTGCGCACCTGGCTGAAGAAGCAGGGGCTCACCTTCCCGGGGCCCAACGGCGGCAGCGGCGAAGTGACCATCCTCCCCCAGGACAACGCCACCACCTTGACCTCCTTCGAGGCCGGCACCATCGCCGGCGCCTGGGTGCCGGAGCCGTGGGCGACCCGGATGGTGGACGAGGGCAACGGCAAGATCCTGGTCAACGAGAAGAGCCAGTGGCCGAACGGGCAGTTCTCGACCACGTTGCTGGTGGTCACCACCACCTTCCTGTCCTCCGACCCGACGGTCGTGACCGACCTGCTGAAGGGCCAGATCGCCACCACCGCCTTCCTCAACGCCCAGCCGGCCACGGCCCAGGCCGATGCCAACACGGCGTTGGCCGCCATCACCGGCAAGCCGCTCAAGTCCAGCGAGCTGGCCACGGCCTGGTCGGACATGACCTTCACCAACGATCCCATCGCCTCATCGATCGTCGCCGACCTGGCCCATGCCAAGGCGGCGGGATTCGCCACCTCGAACATCGCCGGGATCTTCGACCTGGGTCCGCTCAACAAGGTCCTCATCGCCGAGGGCAAGACGGCTGTGAAGTCCGCATGACCCAGACCGTCCACGAACCCACCCGCGCCCACCCCCGGGCGCCGTCCGTCTCGTTGGCGGGCGTCTCCAAGCGCCACGGGAACGGGCACGACGGGGTCGTGGCGCTCCAGGACATCTCCCTCACCGTCGCCCGGGGCGAGTTCGTCTGCCTGGTCGGTGCGTCGGGCTGCGGGAAGACGACCCTCCTCAACCTGGTGGCGGGTCTCGACCGCCCCACGGTCGGCACCGTGGACGTGGCCGTCGGGGCGGCCAGCGCCGACGGTGAGGCAACCGAGACGGGCACGGGCACCGCCATGCTCTTCCAGGACTCGGCGCTGTTCCCCTGGCTCACGGTGGCGGCCAACGTGGAGCTCCCGCTCCGGCTCCGGGGTGTGGGCAAAGTCGAGCGCCGGGCGGTGGCCGACGACCTGCTCGGGCGGGTCCACCTCGGGGGCTTCGGGAGCAAGCGCCCCCACGAGCTCTCCGGTGGGATGCGTCAACGGGTCGCACTCGCCCGGGCCCTGGCTCAGGACGCCGGACTGCTGTTGATGGACGAGCCCTTCGGCGCGCTCGACGCCATCACCCGCGACCTGCTCCACGACGAGTTGGAGTCGCTGTGGACCGACCGCGGCTTTACCGTGCTGTTCGTCACCCACAACGTGCGGGAGGCGGCCCGCCTGGGCGACACCATCGTGCTCCTCACCAGCCGACCGGGCCGGGTGGCGGCGACCTACCCGGTCGACCTCCCCCGGCCGCGCCGCATCGACTCGGCGGAGATCGCCGGGCTGGCGGCGACGGTCACCGACCAACTCCGGGCCGAGGTGGGTCGCCATGGCAATTGAGCCGCCGCGGACCGCTCCGGCCGGGAACGGCACGGCTCCCGGGGGTCCGGCCACCGCCGTGGGTCCGTCCCTCGACCGGGCCCTGGCCGGGCTCGACGCCCTGGAGGACGCCGGCCGCTCGGACCGGGGCACACCCTCCCAGCGCCTGTGGCGGGTGACCTGGCCCAAGCTCATCGCCCTGGCGGTCATCCTGTTGGTCTGGCAGATCGCCGTGTGGGTGCACTGGAAGCCCTACATCCTGCAGTCCCCCGCCACCGTCGGTCGCCAGCTGTGGAGCCTCTTCGGCACCTCCGCCTTCTGGCAGGCCTGTTGGGTCACCGCCCAGCAGGCGATCATCGGTTTCGCGCTGGTCATCGTCATCGGCGGCATCGTCGGCACCGCCGTGGCCCGGATCCGCGTGCTGCGTGCCGGCATCGCCGCGCTCATCACCGGCATGCAGACCATGCCGTCCGTGCTCTGGTACCCACTCGGCTACATGGTGTTCGGTCAGAACTGGAAGGCGATCATCTTGATGATGGTGCTCGGGGCGGCGCCGGCGGTAGCGAACGGCTTCATCAGTGGGATCGACCAGGTGCCCCCGGGCCTGCTCCGGGTGGGACGGATCCTGGGCGCCCGTGGTCTCGCCCTCGAACGCCACGTCGTACTCCCGGCCGCCTTCCCGAGCATCCTCGGCGGTCTCAAGCAGGGATGGGCCTTCGCCTGGCACGCGCTCATGGCCGGCGAGTTCCTCATCCTGGTCAACCCGCTCAGCCTGGGCGGCCGCACCGTCAACGCGCTCACCCAGGGCGACTTCTCCACTGTCGTTGCCATGATGATCGTCATCGTCTTCATCGGGATCATGGTCGACGTCGCATTCACCCGCGTGGACACCTCGGTCCGGCGGCGGTACGGGCTCATCGACACCGCCACCCGCTGATCGTCATTCCGACAAGGTGAACGGTCCGGTTGGCGCCGGAATTGACTCAAAGGCAGCGTCCGGCAGCGGTGAAATAACACACCGGCGCGCCTTCTGACAGAATCCATCCCGTGTACATCTCTGCCAAGGTGGATTACGCGGTGCGGGCACTCTGCACCCTGGCCGATGCCGAGGGCCGGCCCGTGACCGCCGAGTCGTTGGCGAAGTCCCAGGGGCTCCCGTCCAAGTTCCTCGAGAGCATCCTCAACGACATGCGGCGGGCCGGGCTGCTGCTGAGCCAGCGAGGCGCCGAAGGGGGCTACCGGCTCTCGCGCCCGGCGACCGACATCACCGTGGCCGAGGTCATCCGACCGCTCGACGGTCCGTTGGCCGAGGTGCGCGGCCTCCGACCGGAAGCGGCCAGCTACGAGGGCCCGGCCGAGCGCCTCCAGGACGTGTGGGTGGCGGTGCGGGCCAGCCTCCGGACCGTGCTCGAGCAGGTGACCATCGCTGACATCGTGTCGGGCGAGCTGCCGAAGTCGGTCCAGAAGCTCACCACCGACCCGGAGGCCTGGCTCTCCCACTGACCACACGGGCGTACCGTTCGGGCCGGGCTCCCCGTACGATTCCTGCATGGATCCCGCTCCGCACAGCGACGCCGCATCCCTCGAAAAGGCGGCCACGATGGTCCTGGCCATCGTCTGTCTGGCCCAGTTCATGGTGGTGCTCGACATCTCCATCGTGAACGTCGCCCTGCCGTCCATCCAGAACGATCTCCACTTCACCGCGGCCAACCTCCAATGGGTGGTGACCGCCTACTCGCTCACCTTCGGTGGACTGCTGCTCCTGGGCGGCCGGCTGGCCGATCTGTTCGGCCGGCGGCGCATCTTCCTGACCGGGCTGGTGCTGTTCACCGGGGCCAGCCTCCTCGGCGGCTTCGCCGGCAGTCAGCCGATGCTCATCGCCGCCCGCGCGCTGCAGGGGGTCGGGGCCGCCGTGCTGTCGCCGGCCACCCTCACCATCCTCACCGTCACCTTTACCGAACCGCGCTCCCGGGCGAAGGCGCTCGGGGTGTGGAGCGCGGTCGCCGCCGGGGGTGGCGCCGCCGGTGCCCTGTTCGGCGGCATCCTCACCCAGTACCTGTCGTGGCGCTGGATCCTCTTCGTCAACGTGCCCATCGGCGTCGTGCTCTTCTTCGTCGCCCGGTTCTTCCTCGCCGAGTCCCGGGCCGAGGGCGAGCGGCAGCGCCTCGACGTGGCCGGTTCGGTGACCGTGACGGCGGGCCTGCTCGCCCTCGTGTACACCATCGTGCACACCGACGAGGTGTCGTGGACGTCCCACTCGACCCTGCTGACCGGCGGGATCGCCGTCCTCTTCCTGGCCGCGTTCGTGGTGATCGAGGCCCGGATGGCCAGCCACCCGCTGGTCCCCCTCCGGCTGTTCCGGTCGCGAGCGGTCACCGGCGCCAACCTGGTGATGTTCTGCTTCGGCGTGGCCATGTTCGCCATGTGGTTCTTCCTCTCGCTCTACCTGCAGCAGGTGCTCGGCTACGACCCGGTGATCACCGGCCTCTCGTTCCTCCCCCAGACGGCTGCTATCGCCATAGGAGCCACCATCGCCGGCCGGTTCGCCCACCGGGTGGGCCCGCGCAACCTCCTGGTCGTCGGGGCGCTGCTGGCGGCGGGCGGCCTCTACTGGCTGTCGTTCATCCAGGCAGGCGACACTTACTGGAACAGCGCCTGCGGCGGCGGGATCATGGCCACCTTCGGGATGGGGCTGGCCTTCACCCCCATCGCCCTCTCCGCCACCGGCGGTGTGCGCCGCGAGGAGGCGGGGCTGGCCTCGGGCCTGGTGAACAGCAGCAGACAGATCGGGGCGTCGGTCGGCCTGGCCGTGCTGGCCACGGTGGCAGCATCGAGGATCTCCACCATGCTGGCCGGCCACCCGTCCGGGCCGGAGGCGCAACGGGTGGCCATGACCGCCGGCTACTCGCGGGGGTTCCTCATCGCCTCGATCGTGGCCCTGGCCGGCGGCGCGCTGGCGTTCCTCATCCCGTCACAGCCCGCACCGGCCGCCGTGCCGTCGGCCGCGTCGGCGCCGGCAACGGCCGCGGGCCGCGGCGTGGGGCTGGCCGAGGCCTGACCGGGTCGACGGTCTAGCCAGCGGTGGTGGACGCAGCCACGGGACGGCCGCGCCGGAACGAGCGCGGCCACAGATGGCGGGCCAGCACCACATTGACCTCGGCGGCGACGACGGTCACCACGGCCACCAGGGCGATCCACCAGATGAGCCCGAGGACGGTGGCGAAGGTGCCGTAGAGGTTGGAGAGGTGCCGCAACTGGTAGGCGACAAGCTCGGCGCCGACGAGCTACAGCAGTGTCCATCCCGTGCCCCCGACCACTGCGCCCGGCCAGACGCTGCTGTCGGCGGGCGGGAGCTCCACCAGGATGGTGAAGGCGGCCCAGTACATCAGGACGTTCACGATCAGTGTGAGCAACGGCCCGACCCAGGCCGAGGCGCCACCGAGACGTCCGAAGGCCCCGAGCCCGGCCAGCGTGCCGCCGGCCAGGAATCCCGCCCCGAGGACGGCCAGGAACCCGGCGGCCCGCGGGATCCAGTGCCAGAAGTCGGGCAGATCGTCGCGGTCGATACCCCACACCACCGCCATCATCACCTGGGCGTTGCGACTCAGCCGGGTGCAGCCGTAGAGGAGCCAGAGCAGGCCGATCACCAGCGCCGCCGTGTTGGCCGTGGCGAGCTGGTGG
The DNA here is from genome assembly GCA_052143895.1 of Acidimicrobiales bacterium. Taxonomy (GTDB): domain Bacteria; phylum Actinomycetota; class Acidimicrobiia; order Acidimicrobiales; family RAAP-2; genus Bog-756. Next base: position 5,503 of record JBKQRT010000414.1, read on the forward strand.
ATGTTGTTCCGGAGGTCGGGGCCGAGCACCGGAAACTGCCGGAGGGCGGAGTCGACGATGTCCTCCTGCAGAGCGCGGTGGCCGTCGAGGAAGATCCCCACCACCGTGAGGAGCACCAGCAGCATCGGGAAGACGGCGAGGAAGCCGGCGTGGGAGATCTGCGAGGCCAGCCGTCCCGCCTGGTCGTCCGCGTACTTGCGGGCCACGGCGCTGGGCACCGCCGTGACCGGGCGGCGCTGCTGCACGGTGTCCACCCGCTCGAGGGTCCGTCGTAGTCGGTCGGCGAGGTGGGCGAACCCTCGGGTGACGCCGGAGATCATCCCGCCGGCCGGCTAGACGCCGAGCAGGCCATGACGCCCGTGCCGCTCGAACTCGGTCCGGAGCTGCACCCGGTCGTCGTCATCCATCGGCGCGTAGTCGAACGTGCAGTGACGACGCCAGAAGACCTGGCGGGCTGACCACCAGCCCTCGCGGCGGAGTGGCGCCTTGGTCACCTTGCCGCTGGCCGTCTGCGGCAGGATGGTGGCGACCCGCACGTAGGTGGGGGCCCACTTCGTGCCGAGGTCCCGCTGGGCCGACAGGAACGCCGCAAAGGCACCCGGGTCGAACTCCCGACCCGGCAGCAGCTCGAGCGCGGCCATGACCTGGTCACCGGAGCGCGGGTCCGGGACCGGGTAGACGGCCACGGCGGCGGCGTCCTCGAAGCGGACCAGCACCCGCTCGATGGGCCCGGCGGTGAGGTTCTCCGAGTCCACCCGGAGCCAGTCGCCCCCGCGCCCGGCAAAGTAGAAGTGGCCGGCCCGGTCGCGGTAGGCAAGGTCGCCGGTCCAGTACCACCCGTTCCGCGTGCGGGCGGCGGTTGCCTCCTCGTCGGCGTAGTAGCCCTCGAAGCGCCCGATGCCGGAGCGATTGACGATCTCGCCGATGGCCACCTCACCGTTGGACAGACCCCCGTCGTCGTCGAAGACCGCCGGAGGGCACTCCTCCAGCGCGTCGGGGTCGAGGACGATCACGTCCTCGACGGGACGCCCCAGCGATCCGACCGGCGTGTCGGGCGTGCGGCTGATGGCCACCCCGCCCTCGCTCGAGCCGTACTCCTCCGTGAGCACGCACCCGAAGCGCTGCTCGAAGGCCGCGTGGTCGGCGACGGACGCCTCGGTGCCGAAGCCCCGGCGCAGCGTCGACGTGGCGTCGTCGGGAGCCACCGGGGTGGCGAGCACGTAGGCCAGTGCCTTGCCGACGTAGGTGAAGGTGGTGGCGCCGAACCGGCGCACGTCGGGGAGGAACCGCGACGCCGAGAACCTCTGTGCCAGGGCCACCGTCCCCCCCACCACCAGCGTCGGCCCCCACAGGACCATGAGGGCGTTCCCGTGGAAGAGCGGCATGGTGCAGTAGGCGACGTCGTCCCGCTCGTAGCCGTAGGCGCCGGCCGATCGCACGGCGATGGAGGCCAGTCGCCCTGGGTGCACCGCACCGCCTTCGGGGCCCCGGTGGTCCCCGACGTGAACAGCAACAGGAAGAGGTCGGAGGCAGCCGGACCGGCCTCACGGGCCACGGCGCGAGGGTCGACACCCTTGCCCGCCAACTCCACCTCGGCTGCCGATGACGGGCGGTCCACCCGGACCACCCGTTCCGCCCCGACCCCGACATCGAGGCCCTCGAGAAGGGCGGCGCCCTCGGCGTCGGTGACGAGCACCCCGCAATCGGTGCGACGGATGTCGCCGGCCAGCGCGTCGCCGCGCCGGGTCGGGTTGATGCCCACCACCACGGCACCCGACAGCGCCGCGCCGCCCAACCAGAACAGGTAGTCGGGCACGTTGCCCAGCAGGATCCCGAGGTGGAGCGGCTCGGACCCCGACACCGATCGGATCCACGCCGCCCGCCGGGCGCTGGCCGCCACGACCTCTCGCCAGCTCCACTGCTCGTCCTCGAACCGCAGCCCGATGTGGTCGTCGTCGGCCCGGGCCAGGAGGAGCTCGGCCACGCTCGGCTCGGTGACCCCGGGCTCGGCGGACCCGGACCCGCCAGCGGTCACGCCGGGACCTCCACGACCAGGCTCTGCACGGCCCGGCCGATGCGCCCCAGCGCGTCCCACAGCGCCGACTCGGCGGCGCCGAGGCCCGGGGTTCCGAACCGGGTCCGGGCGTCGAGGCACACCCACTCGCCGACCGGGGGACGGTGGAGCGACACGGTGAGGTCGGGGTTGATGAAGACCTGGTCCGGGGCGAACTCGAGCTCGGCCCCCACGCCGTTCCCGAAGTCGGCGGCGGCGGCGGCCCGCTGCCAGGGCGACGGTGCCTCGCCGGCAACCACCGGGCCGCGCAACCGGAACCACACGGTCGCCGGCCCGGGCCGGTCGAAGGCGCCGCGTACGAAGCGCATCTCGATGCCTTCGTTGTGGAAGGCGCGGTAAGCATCGGTTGCCGGCAGTGGCGGGGCGATCCCCTGCTCGGGAGGGTCCGGTGCGCCGTCCTCCGGCACCGCCGGCACGGGCGCCGGCTGGCCGGTGGCCACCCGTATGCGCAGCGCCCGTGCCCACGCCACTTCGAGGCCCTCCGCCTCGACGACGGTGTCGACGAGCTGCACCCGGCGGCCGGGCCGCACCAGCGTGCTCGTCACCGTCAGGGGTGCCACCGGCACCGGACGGAGCAGTTCGAGGGTGATGCGGGCCAGCTGCAGGCCGTCGTCGCCGGTGTGGTGCTCGACCGCCCGGGATACCAGGGCGGCGACCGGCCCGCCGTGCAACGCGGTCGGTGCCCACGGGCCGCGGGCGTGCTCGGTGGGGACCATGCGTCCGCCGTCGGGCACGAAGAGGGCCGCGTCGTCGGATCCGGGTCGGGGGCTGGCCACGCCCGCCGAGGCTAGTGGTGGAGCGTCTGGTCGGTTCCGCCTACCATCGGGTCGACACTGCGGGCCGTCAAGCCGACCGCGCTGGCGCCGCCACCGGCTCCGGCCGACAACACCGAACAGAGGGAGAACCATGGGGACCGGACAGGCACAGATCGACGTGAACGGATCGGCGGACGCCGTCTGGGCGGTCATCGGCGACTTCGGCGGGATCGGCGGATGGATGCCGGGAATCGACTCGTGCCGCGTGGAGGGCGACGACCGGATCCTCGAGACGATGGGGATGACCATCACCGAGCGAATGGTGAACAAGGACGACGCCGGTCGGGCACTGACCTACGCCATCACCGACGGCGCCCCGGTCGAGCAGCACCAGGCGGTGATCACCGTGACACCGAACGGCGACACCAGCCAGGTGACCTGGGTGGTCGAGGCCACGCCCGACGAGATGGCCGACCTCATGACCACGGTCTACCAGGGCGCACTCGACGCGCTGAAGACACACGTCGAGGGGTGAACGTCCCGGTCGGGTCCGGGGGCCCGCCGGCGGCCGGGCACCGGTCGTTCGAGGTGGTGGCCCGTTCGTCCGCACCGGTCGAGGAGGTGTGGCCGCTGATCGGCGAGGCCGACCGCTGGAAGGAGTGGTCGTTCCTCGACCGCAGCGACCTGCTGCGGGACGGGGACCCCGCACCTGACGGCGTGGGTGCGATCCGCCGCTTCACCCGCTACGGTGTCGGCTCGCAGGAGGAGGTCGTGGCCTGGGACCCGCCCCACCACCTCGGCTACACCATCCTGAAGGGCTTCCCGGTGCGTCACTATCGCGCGGACGTCACCTGTACCCCCGACGGCACCGGCACCCGGATCACCTGGGCGGTGACCTTCGACGAGCTGGTCCCCGGCACCGCCCGGCTGACGACCGCGGTGCTGCGGAGGCTCATCACCGGTTTCGCCACCTCGGTCGCCCGGTACGCCGAGCGTGCGCCGACCACGCCGGGGAGCTGAGGCCACCGCGCGGTCGGGCCGGTCGGGCC
>JBKQRT010000415.1:0-2614 GCA_052143895.1 Acidimicrobiales bacterium
ACTGGCGTCCGAACTCGACCTGAGGGTGGGCGAAACCTGGTCCCAGGGCGACAAGACGGTCGTCGGCATCGTGCAGAACCCCCAGAGCCTGCTCGACGAGTTCGCGCTGGTCCCGCCGGGGCAGGTGACGAACCCGACCAGAGTGGACGTCCTCTTCGACGCACCGGGCGTGAACCCGGGCCGTATCGGGTCCAACGTCTACACGCCGGCCCAGAACGGCAACAGCAACCCGATCAACCCCGAGACCATCGTGCTCGCGTTAACGACGATCGGCATGCTGCTGATCGCCCTGGTGTCGATCGGGGGTTTCACGGTGCTGGCGCAGCGCCGACTGCGCGCCCTCGGGATGCTCGAGTCCATGGGGGCGACGGACCGCAACGTCCGGCTCGTGCTGGAGGCCAACAGCGTCATCGTCGGCAGCGTGGGCGCCGTGATGGGATTGGCACTGGGCGTGGTGGCGTGGCTGGCCTACCGCCCGCACAACGAACAGAGCGCGCACCACCTCATCCCGATGTTCGCCCTGCCGTGGAAGGTGATCGGGCCGGCGATGGTGCTCGCCATCGTCGCCACCTTCTTCGCGGCCGGCTACCCCGCCCGCGCCATCACACGCGTACCCGTCGTCTCCGCCCTGGCCGATCGACCCCCGGAGCCGAGACGGATCCACCGCTCGTTCGTTCCCGGCGTGGTCGCCCTCGTCATCGGGTTCTTCCTGTTCTCCGCCTCGGGCGCGGCCGGGAGCAACGGCGTGTTCTGGCTGATACCCGGCTTCATCGCGCTAGTCGCGGGAATCATCCTCGTGTCGCCCTTCTTCCTGGCCCTGCTAGCCCGGGTCGGACGAACGTCGCCCATCGCCATTCGCCTTTCCTTGCGCGACCTTGCGCGGTACCGGGCGCGCTCGGGCTCGGCCCTGTCGGCCATCAGCGTCGGCGTGCTGATTGCCGTGGTCATCTGCGCGGTTGCCGTGGCCCGCTACAGCAACGTCTACGACTACGTCGGGCCGAACCTGGCGTCGAACGAACTGGCGGTTTGGAGCCCGAACGGCCAGAACGGCAACAATCCCAGCGCGCTGACGGCGCAGGACATCAAGTCACAGGTAGCCAGTGTCCACGCCATCGCCACCTCTGTCGGCGCGTCGCACGTCATCGAACTGGACAATCCCCCTGTGTACCTGCAGAACCCAAGCGGCCCGGGCCGGCAGTGGGACGGACAGATCTTCGTGGCGACGCCGGCGCTGCTTCGGGCCTATGGCATCGACCCGTCGTCCATTCCCTCCAGCGTCGACATCCTCAGCTCGCGCCCTGGGCTCTCGGGCTCAGGGGTGCAGCTGACCTACGGAGGTGGTGGTGAAAAAGGCGGCGGCCAACTGGTCAGCCCCGGCCCGGGCGGACCGGATGGCGGCGGGGGGCCCGGTCCGGGAAACACGAACGCCAGCCCTCCCGGCTCGTTCGTGGCCCACCCGGTCGTCCAAGAGGAGAGCCAGCTGCCCAAGGGGACGTCGGGACCCAACACGGTGATCACCGAGAGTGCGTTGCGCCGGCTGCACGTCGCCGGCGACAGCAGTCTCGACGGCTGGATGCTCCTGACCAACAGTCCGATCACCTCTGCCCAGATCACCAGTGCCCAAGCGGTGGCTGCCACCAACAACCTGAGCATCGAGTCGAAGAACTCCGAGCCGACCTCGGCCGAGATCGTCAACTGGGCCACCGTATTCGCCATCGCGCTCGCCCTCGGAATCCTCGCAATGAGCGTGGGCCTCATCCGAAGTGAGTCGGCGAGCGAACTGCGCACCCTGACCGCCTCCGGCGCCAGCTCCCGGACCCGCCGCACTCTGACGGCGGTAACCGCAGGCGGTCTCGCCTTCCTGGGCGCGCTGCTCGGGACGGTGGCCGCTTACGTCGGGCTGGCCGGATGGTTCAACTCGAACTCCCTGGAAGGTGGCGTGTCCGACCTCTTCGATCACATCCCCTGGAACAACCTGTTCCTCATTGTGATCGCCATGCCCGTCGCCGCCGCCTTGGTCGGCTGGACACTGGCGGGACGGGACCCGACGGGGATCGCCACCCGGCCGATCGAGTAGGAGTAGCCCAGTGGCAGACAGGAGGCCGGCCATTGCGGTGACAGAAGAATGCGCGGCCGCCGGGGCGGTTGGGCAGGGCCGGCGGTCGGACCGAGCCGGCGATCGCGCAACCGGGACTGGGCCACCTGTGACTGATCGCCACATTCGCCGGCTCCCCCGTCGCGCTCGGGCCCACCCCGGGGCTGACCCTGCATCGCCATCAGGCTCTTGTGGGCCTGGCAGCGGTACACGTCGTCCAGCGCCGTGTGCAACGCCCAGAAAGGGACATTGCCAGGCGGGCGACAGTCGCAAGCACGTGCGATGTTGAGCCCGCCAACCTTGATTGGACCCGACGGCTTGGCGTCCGCTCCTGGTTCAGGTCGCCGGCAGAATTGAATCGGTCGACGCCGATGGAGCTCCGGAGGGGTTCAAACATAGTCCCATAACTTCCACCATCGCCTCCACTGATGTTGTAGGAAATACAACGGCGTCTTCCCTGGTAGATGGGCATTTGTGGTCCCTGATTCACCTACGGAGGCAAATGACGATGTTCGAACC
>JBKQRT010000416.1:0-17768 GCA_052143895.1 Acidimicrobiales bacterium
CACCAATGATGTTGTTGAGCTTCCGTGAGGGTCCACCGCCAGTTGGTTGGTCCTTTGTAATTTCGGAAGCACCGGGGTCGTCGGCCTGACTTCTGATCAGCAGCTGCGGATCCGCATCTGCGCCCCGTCGGTCGGTACTCCGGACCAACTGAGTCGAGGCGCGGCGCGCCCCGTTCCAGAGGGGGTGATGGGCCGGTCTGTTAGGAGCAGACCGACCCGCACCGTCACTCCTTTCCGGGACGGCCGAGCCACCCCTCAACCCGCTAAAGGAAAGGAAGGGATGGCCATGACCATCGTAGAAGCTGCGCGCGCGATCACTGGCGGCATCGACACCCACGGCGAGGTCCACGTGGCTGCCGCCCTCGATGAAGTGGGCGGTCTGCTCGGCACTGAGTCCTTCGACGCCACCCCCGACGGCTATGCGGCACTGTTGTCGTGGCTCGCCGGGTTTGGTCATGTCGGAATGGTCGGCGTGGAAGGCACCGGGTCCTATGGGGCAGGACTCGCCCGGTTCCTCGCCCGGTCCGGTGTCGAGGTGGTCGAAGTCGACCGCCACAACCGCCAGGCACGACGACGCCAGGGCAAGTCCGATCCGATTGACGCCGTCGAAGCTGCCCGGGCAGCCCTGTCGGGGAGGGCCCGTGGCAGAGCGAAGTCGAGAGATGGATCAGTCGAGGCCATCCGGGTGCTGGTGGTGGCCAAGCGCTCTGCCCGCCAGGCCCGGGTGAAGGCCCTCACCCAGATGCGTCAGCTGACCGTCACCGCACCTGACCAGCTCCAATCCCAGATCAAGGGTCTACCCACCCCACAGTTCATCGCCGCGGCCAAGGGCCTGCGACCCACCCGGTCCTCGGATCCGGTGACGGCAGCCACCAAGGCGGCCCTGTCATCGCTGGCCCACCGGATTGGCGAGCTCGACGAGGAGGTGGCTCAGCTCGAAGCAAGGATCACCCCGCTCCTCCAAGCTCACGCCCCCGAGCTGCTCGCTGTCTATGGAGTCGGCATCGACACGGCAGCCACGTTGTTGGTCACCGCCGGCGACAACCCCGAACGCCTCCGGTCGGAGGCGGCGTGGGCCCACTTGTGCGGCGTCTCTCCACTCCAGGCCTCCTCGGGCAAGGTCACCCGCCATCGGCTGAACCGAGGTGGGGACCGCCAGGCCAATCGAGCGCTCTGGACCATCGTCATCTCGAGGTTGGCATCGGACCCCGAGACCCAGGCCTACATGGAGAGGCGGGTGAAGGACGGACGTTCCAAGCGCGAGGTCATCCGCATGCTCAAGCGCTACGTCGCCCGCGAGGTCTATCGCCAGTTGCCTCGCGGCTGAATCCCCGGACCATGGGCCTGGCCCACCAAACACCTGCCGTCCCACGGGACTGGCTTCTAACCGATCTGCCGGCCCATGGTCCGGGCCCTACCGAGTTCTCCAAGACGCGTGACCTGATAAGAGCTTGCCCTCGACATCGAGTGGCCCGTCATTGGTCTGTCCGCTGTCTTCACTTCCGAAATCCCCTCGCCGGGGCTTGACAACACCATCCATAGGAGCTTCGGTTTGGGGATCGATATCTGACACGGTGCTGGGGAGCCTGCTTGCCCCAGCAAGCAGTTCAGATCGCTCCATCCGAGCGGTCGGGCCGCAAATTGCGATCGGCGCCCGAGCACGCCAGATCGACGGATATCGCGGGCCTCCGAAGCTGACCAGAGTGGCATCCCGTAAGCCGAATCCCGAATGACACACCTAGTCTGAGTCGGATCAACGTCCGGAGTTCGTTCGGCTGTCGAGGATCCCGCCGAAGGGTCGCTCAGGACGCGGATCGGACATGCAGCAGACTGGACCCATGATCGAACGACAGCAGGTGTCCTCGGGATCTCGGTGGGAGCCGATCGTTGGTTACTCCCGAGCGGTACGCGTTGGGTCGTGGGTGTCGGTTGCCGGCACGACTGCGACGGATCAGGGCGGCCGAGCAGTCGGCGGGGACGACATAGCTGAGCAGACCCGAGAATCGCTTCGGCGGATAAAGGCCGCTCTGGAGGAGGTAGGCGCGCGACTCGAACACGTGGTCCGCACCCGGATATTTGTTACCGACATCAACCGCTGGGAGGAGGTCGGTAGAGCCCACGGCGAGTTCTTCGATGCCATTCGTCCGGTGACGTCGATGGTCGAGGTGAGCAGATTGATCGACCCGGTACTCCTCGTGGAGATCGAGGCCGATGCGGTCGTCCCATAAACGGATTCCCATTCGAATGCTCCGCTGACTCTCGTTAGCCAGCCACAGAGGCAGTCCCTTCCTGATGCTCTGGCATCATTGGCTCACCCAGACGAGGTGGCATCCGGGGTGGTCGACCTGTCGTTCTGGATCTGCGTGAGATCGACTACGTGTCGACGGGACGGATACTCCGCCACATATTCGGGAACGCTGACCTCGTCCGGAATCCCGCCGTCGGGAATTGGAGAATTGGTCACCGTCAGGAGTGGTAGTTCTCCCGCCCAGATGCTGAGCCCGAGGTCTTCTGCTTCCTCGGTGGGCCCGCCAGCCCGGACCTTGGCTGACCCATCTTCGATCGGGACGCGCATGACCAAAGTCGCCCGGAGCTCGCCTGGTGTGGGTGGGCGGGCGTGTTGACTGCGGCCCAAGGCCATGTGATCGATGATCGCCAACAGGGCGGAATTCTTTTCCTCGAGGTCTTCGACGCGGAGGCCTGTGCCGAAGAGCATCACGGAGCGGTAGTTCATCGAGTGGTGGAATGCGGAGCGGGCAAAGACCAGGCCATCGAGCAGGGTGACAGTCACGCACACCTCGGCATTCGCCAACGACCGGAGAGCGTGATTGGCGGCAGCTCCGTGGAGGTAGATCGAATTCCCCACTCTGGCATAGGCCATGGGCACGACGAAGACCGATCCCCCATCCGTGAAGCCCACATGGCAGATCAAGCCTTCATCGAGGATCGCATCGATTACCGCGCGCTCATTGGAGCCCCGATCACGTCTGCGGCGGAGCGTCGAGCGTTCCGACGCAACGAACATTCCTGTCGGTTCCGTGCCCATGTCCACCATTATCCTCTGGAACGGCTGATCCCGATCCCCTCCGCACAGGTGGACCTTGTTCGCCCTGCTCGTGGCGACCTCTCAGGTTCGCAGCGTCTCTCGTTGAACCCGTTGTCAGGGACTGGTGCACACCTGAAACCGTTCTCGTCCGAGCGACAACCGCGAGTTGCGAGTCTCTATCCGGACGCACATATCGTACGTCCAAAACGTCGACGATCTGAGAATGGCCGGGAGCGCCGATCGACGGGTCGGGCGTGTGCGTCCGACGTCAGAACCTCGGATTCGAAGTGACCAGTGAATTGCCTTCGCGGGCGCACACGTAGGTGCCGTTCTGCGCTGCGGTCAGGCTGACGATGGCCCGTTGTTCTGGCGCGACATTCGGCGCCCGAGCGGGTGCGGTCGTCGGCACCCACAGCACCGGCTGCCGGGCGCGTTTCTGCATGCCTTGTAGTCGAGGCAAGCGGCCTCCGTGCTTGCTCCGATTGCTGCGCGAGTAGCAACACTTCGGTGGTGCGTCCCACTTGGACATGCGTCGAGTGTCATGGGTCACACCCTGGCTACTATGGGGCCATTCAACGTTTCTATGACGATGAGGGAATGAACTTTGCGGTCCTGTTGAGCCTGGGGTTCGCCTACGCCAACCTCACCGATGTCGGCGAGACACTAGCCACCATCGAACGGATTCCCGACGGACATCGAGAGGCGTGGGTTCGAGAGTGGATGACGACCGCGAACCATCTCGTAGGCCTGGCGAATGAATCGCTCAAGGACGGACACAACGTCAGCGGTAGCGCGCGTTTACTGCGGGCGTCGACGTACTATGACCACGCCTCGTCGATGGCGCCCGGCACCCAGGACCCATCGAGGTTCACATCGCTGTGGGAGAAGCACCGCGCCTGCTGGGATCGTGCAGTCGAGCTGTTCGATACCCCGGTCGAAAGCACCGAGATTCCCTATGAAGGAACCACCCTGGCCGGCTACTTCTTCAAGCCTGATTCAGGTTCGGGGCCACGTCCAACAATCATCCTGAACAATGGGTCCGACGGACCGGTAAGCAGTCAGTGGAGTTTGGGCGGCCGCGCGGCAATCGCTCGGGGCTGGAACGCCATTACCTTCGACGGGCCTGGACAGGGGGCCGCCCTGCACCGTCAACACCTGTACTTTCGCCATGACTGGGAGCACGTTGTCACACCCGTTGTCGACTACCTGCTGGCCCGTGACGATGTCGATGGTGACCGCATCGCCCTTCAGGGCATTAGCCAGGCCGGGTATTGGGCGCCGCGCGCTGCAGCCTTCGAACATCGCCTGGCCGCGCTCGTTGCCGACCCGGGCGTGGTGCGTGTGGCGTCGTCATGGGAGACGCATTTACCCCCCGAAATGGTGCAACTGCTCGATGACGGTAATAGGAGCGATTTCGATGCTGTCATGGCCATGGATGATGACCAAGGACGTCAGGCAATGCTCGCGTGGCGCATGGCCCCCTACGGGACCGAATCACCGTTCGATTGCTTCATCGCCGCCCGCAAGATGACTCTCGATGACGAAGCGATTGCCAGCATCGAGTGCCCGACGCTGGTGCTCGACCCTGACAACGAACAGTTCTGGCCGGGCCAATCCCAGCAGTTCTTCGACGCGCTGATCTGCGACAAACAGATTGCCCGTTTCACGACCGAAGAGGGAGGAGACTGGCACTGCGAGCCAGCGGCGCAGAGCCTCCGCGACGAACGAGTATTCGACTTCCTCGAAGACGCCGTCAGGTAATCAGGACAGAATGCAGGCCTACCGCCTCATAACAACAGTGACCGACTGGTCACGTAGGCATCCCCAAACGCTGCCGTCCGTTTGCTGCGTGGCCCAAGCCAAGCATGTTCTCCGTCCGCGAGCGCGCCGGACGTGCCGATCTGCGTGCTCTTGAACCAGGATCGATCTATGGCCCCGGCGGTTCAGATCGAACAATCGGTCACGCTCGCACGCTGACAAAGTGCTCCGGGCGGGCCCATTCTGAGTGCGTAACAAAGCCGAAACTGAGCAAATCTGAACAGACCGAGCCGGACGTTTATTGAGTGTCTCTATTGGAGTGCACCGGAGAAGCATGATGCCACGAAGGGGTACCGGCCAGCTTGTGCCGGCTTGACCTCGCCCGTTTGATTTGGACAGATTGTTGGGCCAGTTCGGCCCTAGCCGCGCCGGCGAATGGTCGGGGCGCGCTGGCAGCGCCGCCCAGGCGGGCTATCGGCCGTTCTGCGACGTGACGGAAGTGTTCGTCGGCGTGGGCGCTGTGGTCGTGGGCGCTGTGGTCGTGGGCGCCGTGGTCGTGGGCGCTGTGGTCGTGGGCGCCGTAGTCGTGGGCGCCGTGGTCGTCGTGGTCGTGGTCGTCGTAGTCGTGGTCGTCGTGGTGGCCGGGGGCTTGGTGGGCAAGGTCGTGCAGGCGTTTGAGGCGTCAGGTCCGGACACTTGGTCGGCCGGCACTGTGGCAACGGCTGCTCCGCTCTGATCGACGCCGACCACCGTCGCCCCAGCCAGCTCGGAGTTACCTGGCACCGCCAGCACGACGATGCCGGAGTTCGGTGCCATGGCGTCGACGGCGGTGCCGCCCGACGACAGATGGACCGATGCCACGCCGCTGCCCACCCAGACGGCGACCCAGCCGACCGGCGCGCCCTCTGCGGTACCGAAGGAGCCCACACCGAGGAGCTCCACCGTGACCGGAGAGGGTGCCGCCATAGTCGGTCGAGGCACAGAACCGCTCCCCACCGCTTTGTCGGTCGACAGCTCGATCACCAACTGCCCGCATTCGGCGGTGGGCTGGGATGGCACCGTGCTGGCGGTCCCGGTCCCGGTGCTACCGGATCCGGTGGGTTGGGTGGGCCGAGTCTCGGGCGTTCCTACCGCAGTGCCGGACGACGCCGCTCCGCCAGCGGACGCACTGCCGCCCCCGGTAGCACCACTCTGCGCTTGCGGGATTACCGTTGGCTGCGTGCAAATGGCACCCTGCGGGCACGGTGTCGGCCCGGGCACGATGCCCACTGGTGGGCAGGGCGCTGCTTGCGTGCATCCCCCGGTCGTGCTGCTCCCGGATCCGTAGGCACGGATGGTCACGCCCGACGAGGTGGTGCGGGTGAAGAGGAAGGTGTATGGCGTCTGGATGGCAATGGAAGGGAGGTTCGATGCCCCGGAAGGGCTGGGTGCCAGAGACGCACCAGCCCGGCCGGGGACGGTCGTCGACGGCGCTGCGGCCAGGGGCGTGGCGGTGGATCTGCCGCCGACCAGGTTGACGCCGGTCAGGACGCCAGAGCCGGCGAAAATCACAGCGATAGCTACCGCTCCCATCGTCAGGGGGCGTCGATGCCCGGACCGCCCGACCGAGCGCTCCATGAGCGCACCGGGATCGGGGTCGGCCTGGACCTGAGCTGCCTTCCCGGCGAGGTGGGTACGAAGGCGGTCCTCGAATGCGTCGCTCATGGTTCGATCACCTTTCTCAGATCTGCCAATGCCCGGTGGATGAGAGAACGAACGGTGCCAGGGCGGCAACGCAGAGCTCGGGCAATTTCGGCGTCGGGTAGGTCGCCGTAGTAGCGCAGCACCACTGCGGCACGCTGGCGGGCCGGGAGCTTGGCCAGGGCATCTTCCAGTTCGTCGGCACCGAGTTCGGAATCCTGAACCTCCGGAGTGGGCAGACGGCGTCCACGGGCGATGCTCCGGTGGTGCGATGCACACGCATGGACGACGCTGCGCCGGACGTAGGGAAGCGGGTCGTGCACGGCTGTCCAGTGCCCGTGCAAGCGGACAAAGCAGTCCTGCACCAGGTCCGGTGCAGCGTCGGCGGATCCGCTCAGTAGGGTGGCCAAGCGCACCAGGTCGGAATAGTGGCCGGCGTAGAAGTCACCAAAGTTCGTCTGCTCTGCCCCAGCCAGAAGTACCGGGGCACCCGGGACGGTGGCGGCAATCTGAGCGCTCGGGGAGATTGGCGCCGCGGGAGCGGCACCGGTAACACCGGTGTTGTCCTCTGCGTCGGCGTCGACTATGCAACCCAGTCTACCCATCACTAATTAAGACGCCCGAGTAGGCCGGGACGTTGCATGGGATTTCTTTTCGCCAGCCTCGTCGACCACGGCCATCGTCAGTCGGCGGGCGTGAATCCACAGGATAGGGGCATCATGTGTACCGGCGAGGCCATGTGTTCAATGCAACGACGGCTGCACTGCAGCGGTCGACAGCTGACCCCCGCAGGTGAATCCGTCGGGGCGTGTGTTGTTGAGCCGGTGGCCGACGCGATGAGAATGCTCATTGTCGCCGTCATCGAGATCGTGACTTCACCGCCAATCCCATAGCCGTCGGCTCGTCGAACAAGGGCTGTGCATGTCAACCTCTGTGGATGCCAGGCCAGTGCGAGGATCCGGCTCGGGGTGCCCCCGAGCATTTCATGAGTCAGGCCGCCACCGCCACAGAGTTGCCGAACCGGGAACCTTCGACGACGAGCCCGTCAGACGCTGGCGAACGTACGGAGATGGTCGAGCGCCGCGTCGAGTGCGACCGCGAGCGGGGTCTCGTCGTGAAGTGCCTTGGACATGAGGAGGCCACCCTGCAGTGAAGCCAACGTCGCCATTGCAAGACGCTCAGGATCGGCGTCGGCCCGCAACCTCCCCGAGTCCCGCAGTCGTCCCAACGCATCTGCGAGGAGCAGCTGCCACGAGTCGAATGCCTCAGAAATGTCGAGGCGACCAGCTCCGCTCTCGCCGATGAGCTCGCTGGCCAGCGTGCCGAGGGGGCAGCCGGACCATTGCGGCGCCTGCCGTTGGAATGCCACTATCGAGTCCGCCCAGCCCTGCAGATCATTCACCGACTCCACGGTGACGAGCAGGTCCCCCTGGGATGCGAGGATCCGGTCCCGCACGCAGATCACCACGGCGACGACGAGCTCGTCCTTGCTGGAGAAGTAGTGGTACATCTGCGATTTGCTGGTCGAGGTGACACGGCCCACTTCGTCCAAGCTCACCGCCGCCACGCCCCGCTCCACCATCAAGTCGGACGCCGCCTCGACAATCCGCTGGCGCGTCTCGCGCCCCTTCGTCGTCAACGGACGGTCGCTGATGGTGTCGGCTCCAGACATGCAGGACTCCAGTAGTGGACTTGACGGTCCACTCTAGTCCTGTGAGTATGGACTGCATGGTCCACTTTGAGGAGACGTCATGGATGAGCTTGCTGCCCAGCTGAACGAGATCACCGCACAGATCCCGACCGAGATCGCAGGACGGATCAAGACAGGGGTGGACGAGGTCACCGCGTCTGGGGTCGCGCCGGGGCTCGCCGTCGGCGACACCGCACCCGACTTCACGCTGAGCGACGCCATCGGCAACCAGGTCGCGCTCGCCGACTTGCTTGGTAGGGGTCCCGTCGTTGTCACCTTCTATCGGGGAGAGTGGTGCCCCTACTGCAATCTGCAGCTCCGGGCGCTGCAGAAGGCACTGCCGGAGATTGTCTCGGCAGGCGCAACGCTGGTGGCGATCAGCCCACAGTCGCCCGATCACGGCCTGACGATGACCGAGAAGCACGAACTTGCGTTCCCGGTGCTGAGCGATCTCGACCAGTCGGTGAGCGAGTCCTACAAGGTCCGATTCGATGTCACGGGTGAGCTGGAAGATCTTCAGGTCAACGTGTTCCAGAACGACCCTGCTCAGCAGAACGCCGATGGGCGTCGCTCGCTGTCCGTTCCCTCCACATTCGTCATCGACCGCGACGGCATCGTGAGATTCGCCTCCGTCAATGCCGACTGGCGGGTGCGCGTGGAGCCGGCGGACGTGATCGCTGCACTCGAGGCGCTCTGACCCCCTCGTCGGTTGGGTCGATCACACTGCGGCGATTGGATGGGATAGCCCCGATCTCACGCACACCGTGAGGGTCCGGCTGGTCTGGTAACCGCCTCCACCAAGGCCAGCGAAATACGACACGACAAACGCAGAGAGGAACGACATGCCCACCGGACTCGAAGACAGAGCCACCATCGTTACGGGAGCCGGTCGCGGTATCGGACGCGCGATCGCCGTCGGTCTGGCCGGCCGCGGCGCGCGCGTGGGGCTATTGGCACGGACACGCAGCGATCTCGACGAGGTCTTCACCGAGATCCGCGACGCCGGCGGCGTCGCCATGGTGCTGGCCGCGGACGTGAGCGACGCCGAGCAGAGCAGTCGCGCGATCGAGCGGCTCCTCAGCGAGTTCGGTCCCGTCGGGGTGCTGGTGAACAACGCCGCGGTCGTGTGGCCCGTCGGTCCCACCAAGGATGTCGATCCTGAGGCCATAGCCGCTGCGCTGGCGATCAACGTTGTCGGCCCGATGACGCTCGCTCGCCGCGTACTCCCAGCGATGCTTACGGCGGGCTGGGGACGGATCGTCAACGTCTCTGCCGCGATCGCCGAGCACCCCGGCATGCTCGTCGGCATCAACACCTACGCCACATCAAAGGGCGCTCTCGAGGCGCACACCCTCAACCTCGCCGCCGAGCTCGACGGAACAGGCGTCACGGCGAACGTCTACCGACCCGGCCGAGTCGACACGTCTATGCAGGCCTACATCCGCGACCAGCCGCGCGAACGGATCGGAGCCTCGCTCCACGACGTCTTCACAGGCATGCTGAGCTCCGGGGCGCTCATCACCCCCGCGGCGTCTGCCGAGAGCCTGCTTGCCCGGCTCGCTGGTCAGGACACAGGACAGGTCTGGGACGTCGAGGATCAGCTCCCGATGTCGTTAGGCCCGCGGAACGGCGAACAGTGAACGCGCCGGCTCGCTGGCAGTCAACGCCGGCAGTGCGCGGAGGGCCAGCCTCGTCCCACCGGGTGGCAATGTCCACTGCTCCCGGACCTTCCCGGATCTCAGATGACGTCTCGCGCCGGCACGGATGCTGCGCGGGACATCATCGGCGCGCCGGCGGCGCGGCCACGGGTCTGGCTCGCGCAGTTCGCGCCGGGCCTACGATGTCTGCCACGCTGAGCACCGTCGCGCCATCTCCCGCCACGCCCCCATCGCACCGCGGGCCAGCCGAGCCGATCCAGCCTGCGAGACGAATATGCAGGCGCCCTTTCGTGAACCCTCGCCGGTCGTACCGGCAGACCCGCTACCAGCCCGGTGCCCCATGTTGATGTACCGAGTCCCGATGTCGTCGCTGAGCTCAGAGTCGTACATCCGGAGCATCCGCATTTGGCTGTCTGAGCTGCGGGTTCACGCCCTGAAACCGCGTTTCGGACACTCCGCACGAGACATGGGGTAACTGATTCCTGAGCAAGACGGGCATCGCCCTGTGTCAAAGAGGTCGTTTACCTGCACTTTCTCGCATTGCGGCCTCTCTCACGAGACATGGCCACTTGCATGACGTAGCACAGCGAGCCGGTGAACGTAGCCGGAATCAGGAAGCTGCTCCTCCCAGACCGAATCATCCCAGCAAAGAGCAACTGTGCCAATCGCCGCCTCTCTGCGACAGAGCACATAGGTCTCGTGACGGGCCATCGACGCTTGGACCGTTGCACTGGGGAAGGGGACTGGCCACACGGCCTCTCGCTCTGCCGCCTGCCAGGTAGCGGCCTCGGTCAGAACCTCGAGAACGACCTTCAGTTCGGTGTGGTTCGCACGCCGAATGACCAGGTTCCCGCCGTCGATGTTGGCTGCCGCCGCTCCCATCGATTGATTATCGCAGCCCATCACGGGCGGATCGCCGGTTTAGGACACCAAGCAAGATGGACCACGGACTCACCGACACGGAGCGTAAACGTTGCTTGACGCGGCACGGGCCCTGCGACGGACGGACCACCGGCAAGACTGTTCTTGTGGACGAGCCGGACCCCTCTGACGTAATCGCCGCTCTCTGAATGGGATGGTCGACCCAGACAGTGGACCAGTCCACCCGGTTGACGCTGATCGGCAGCCTTTCGAATAGACCCGTGAGGTCCCGTTGGTGGATCCCCTGCGGGCGCCCGTTGGAAACTGGTCGCCTTCTACCAACACGCCGCCGAGGCCGGCATCCCGCGCTCACCCCTCTGGCCAAGACCGTCTCCTGGTGGGAGATCGAGATCCTCGACTACCGCGCGACACGGATCTCGAGTGGACCAACAGAGGCCCAGAACCGCATTGCCAAGAAGCTTCGGAGGATCGAGCACGGAATGCGCAACTTCGAGAACTATCGGCTCAGGTTGTTGCTCCGCCCCGGTGCTGCATGGAACACTCTGTCAACTGATCAGATCAAAGGCCGCTACCCACGCCTCATCGCGTGAATCTACTTTCAACTGGGGACGGTGAAGGCCGCTACCGTATGAGCCAGTCCTCCGGCTCGGATTCCATCTGCAGTTCGCCTTGAGTATCGGCGAGACCAAGCTGAGCAGCGAACCGGCCAATGCGCCCAGTGGCTGCGACGAGGCCCTTCACTGTCGCCCTCAGATCGTCGCTGCTGTCCGTGTTCGCTCCCCGTAGGCGAGCGAGTGGCTTGAGCTTCTTCGGAAAGGGCTTCATGCGCAGCCGCCCCTCCGGTGCGATGGAAGCCAGCTCGCGAGCGAGACGCAGAGCCTCCGGAAAGCCACCGAGCTCATCGACGAGCCCGAGGTCGTGCGCATCCTCTCCTGTCCAGATCCGGCCCCGGGCGATCTGGTGAACACGATCTGGTGGAATCTTGCGTCCTTCAGCCACCCTCGCGACAAACGTGTCGTAGATGGCGTCAATGGTCTTTGACAACCGTTCCTGTTCGGTGTCGCTGAACCCCCGGTTAGAGGACCCCACGAGGGCGTTTGTGTTCGTGTGCACCTCATCGACGTCGATGCCGATCCTCTCCTTGGCGTTGGCCAGAACCATCTTGCCCGCAACAACCCCGATGGAACCGGTGATCGAGCCCGGCTGAGCGACGATCCGGTCAGCGCCAACTGCGATGTAATAGCCACCCGAGCCAGCGACGTTGCCCATGGTCACAATGATTGGCTTGCCCGCGTCTCGGGCCAGCAGCATCTCGCGCCAGATTGTATCGGACGCAACCGCAGATCCCCCCGGGCTATTGACCCGCATCACGATGGCACGCACCCTCCGATCGGCTGCGGCTTGGCGTATGGCCTCGGCAGTGCTGTCGGCAGAGATCTGGTCGGATCCGGTCAGGGGGTTGGGAGCCGAGCGGTGCCGCCTAATCGCACCCGTGGCCGTAATGACCGCCACGGTGACCACCTTGCCCTTGCCGGAAGAGGGGCGCACCCGTCTCGCGTACTTATGGAGGAATAGAAGTGTCGCTCCTTCACCGGCCCGTTCCTTCGCACGCGCAACGGCTTGGTCTCGATACCCGAGCGCGTCAACGAGGCCGATCTCCTTGGCCCCGTCAGCCAGGAACGGCCCCGTGTCAGCGAGCTGCGCAACCTCGTCGGGCGTCATTCCCCGCGATTCGGCCACACCGGCCGAGATCTGGCCGAACTGCGAGTCAAGGATGCGCTGTGTCTGCTCGCGCTCGGGCTCAGACATTCCGGTACGGAGAAATTGGCTCGCCGCGCTCTTGTACTCGTGGCGGGACTCGAAGACCGGTTCGACGCCGACGCGATCGAGGGTGCGGCGGACAAAGTTCTTCTCCCGGGCAAGTCCGACGAATGCGACCCCGCCAGTTGGCTGGAGAATGATCTCGTCGCACGCGCTCGCAAGGTAGTAGGAAGCGTTCCCTCCTCGGAGCTCCCCGAAGGTGTCGGCGAAAGCAACCGCAAACTTTCCCGCATGCCGAAACCGTAAGATGGCGTCGCGAATCTCCTGGATCTGGGCGAGGCCACCCTTTTCGAATCTGACGTGGACCAGCAGCCCGGCGACGCGCTTGTCCGCCCCTGCCCGTTCGAGTGCCTCAACTGTCTCGCGCAAGGTGAGGAGCGTTCGGACGCCCAGGGTCCGGGCTCCAAGGTTCGCTCTTCCCGCCTCCGGTGGCAGTGTCGCGAGGTCGAGCTCGAGGACGGTTCCAGGCGCACGCCGTCGGCCCATCAGCCCACACAACACCCCAAGGGCTACAAGCCCCACTACCGCTGCAGCCGCTACTTCAGCAAACCCGCTCACGTGGTGGGCTAATCGAACCGCGGCGATCCCGAGACCCAGCGTCAGTCCGACAACGAGGGCAAAAACGGCAACGCGGAAGAACAGCTTGCGTAGGCCGTACAGCCGCAATCGGATCATTGTCATGAGATTCCACTTCCTTGCCGGTGACGGGGCAGCGACGACGTGACTACGCACCCTAGGCCCATGATCGGCACCCCACCTTGCCACCAGGCCGGGGTGACGATCATGTATCTTCTCCCACCCGCTCCCTGGCTAGTCAATGCCGGTCCCCTGGCGTCCCAATGACGGATCGTCTTATGGCTCGGCGGCCCCGGCTCAGAGCGCTAAGTTCGCCTCGTGGTCCGCATCGGTGTCATTGGCGACTACGAGCCGGCGAACGA
The DNA here is from genome assembly GCA_052143895.1 of Acidimicrobiales bacterium. Classification (GTDB taxonomy): domain Bacteria; phylum Actinomycetota; class Acidimicrobiia; order Acidimicrobiales; family RAAP-2; genus Bog-756. The sequence goes on from JBKQRT010000416.1 coordinate 13,474, forward strand.
GACCCATCTGGCCACGACCGCGGCCATCCAGCACGCGGCAGGGAGCCGTGGCGTACCGGCTGAGATCACGTGGATCCCGACCGACGAAGTCGGGGACACCGGCGAGGAGGCGCTAGCCGGGATGGACGGTCTGATCATTGCCCCGGGGAGCCCGTATCGCAGCATGATCGGCGCCCTCACCGCCATCGCACACGCCCGCACCCAGGACCTGCCTCTCCTGGGGACTTGTGGCGGTTTCCAGCACGTGGTGCTGGAGTTCGCCCGTAACGTGGTGGGCTTCCAAGATGCCCAGCACGCCGAGTACGACCCCTACGCCTCGACGCTGTTCATCACACCGCTCTCCTGTTCCCTGGCGGGACAGACCATGACCGTCCGCATCGGGGAACACACCCGGGCTGCGAGCGCCTACCACGACACAGCGGTGACCGAGCGGTACTACTGCAACTTCGGTTTGAACCCCGCCTACCTCGACACTATGGTCCGAGCCGGCCTGGTGGTCAGCGGCACGGACCAAGACGGCGAACCTCGCATCCTTGAGCTCCCGAGCCTCCGCTTCTTCGTGTGCACGCTCTTCGTCCCCCAGACGTCGAGCACAGCCACCTCGCCCCACCCGCTCCTGGCTGCATTCATCGATACAGCCGTCGGCGCACCCGTTCAGTAGGCCGGCGGCTCGGCGGGCACAAACCGACCGACCCGAAGGCGGGCGGCGTCCACAACCCGATCCGCGACGATGTGCCGGTGAAACTGAGCAAGTCCCGCAGCCAACGCGCGGCGCTACGTCCGCGCCAGCAGGACGTGTGGATCGGGGATCAATCCTGCTGCCAGCAGCCGGACGTACCCGTCGGTGACCATCACCATGGGGAGGCTAATCAAAGCAAAGAGGCCGTGGCGGCTATTGAGAATGCTGGCAACCCTCCACGCTCTGTGACGCACCGGGTGCCCGGAGAAGTTACGCAATCCACCTCCTACAAGATGACGAAACGCATGGCATGAGAGCACGTATCCCCAGAAGGCTGCCGCGTTGAGTGTGATCAGGAGCGTCCCCAGGCCGAGCCCGATCCCACCAGGCTGACCGAACGCAGCGACGGAATCCGCCGTCAACATCACAGCCACGAGCACGCTGAGCATCCAGAAGTACCGATGGGCATTTTGGAGCACGAGCGGGAATCGTGACTCGCCGGTATAGGTCAGATGGGGATCGACAACGGCACAGGCCGGAGGGGACAGCCAGAACGATCGGTAGTACAGCTTTCGGTAGTAGTAGCAGGTCGCTCGGACGCCGACGGGGAAGATCACGACGAGCAATGCTGGTGACCAGTGCCACCAACTCCCCACCAGCGAGAAGGTCGCATGACTTCCGCAGCTCATGGCCACACACGGTGAGTACAACGGCGAAATGTAACTACCCGCCGCATAGTCCCTCGTCTGAAATGCGGCCCACATCGCGTAGGCGGTGAGGCTTCCGAGGAAGAGTCCCGTGCCGAAGGGCTTCAGCCACCACCGGTCGAGGCGCATAGTCTGGAGGGTCCCGATCGATCTCGCTCCCCTCGTGGCAGTTCTCAGATCACGCTGCCCGGCACACGGGCGCACACCTGGGGGCTGTCCGATCTCCACTGGGGTCGTCATCCATCTGAGAGTACGAAGACCGGGATCAGAAGTCGAAGACATACTTACTCTCGACCTCATAGGATTGTCCTATGCAGCCGGCGATCCACCAACTCGAGTACTTCGTGGCGGTCGCCGAGGGGGGCCAGTTCACTCGGGCCGCCGAACGCCTTCATATTGCCCAACCGTCGGTCAGCGCTCAGGTCCGCCGACTCGAACGGACCCTTGGCACGTCGCTTTTCCACAGGGGATCCGGCCCCGTGACGTTGACCGACGCCGGTGAGGCCCTCTTGCCCCTTGCACGACGTGTCTTGGCCGATCTGACCGAGGTGGTAAACGGGATTGCCGAGGTCGAGGGCCTCCAACGGGGCAACGTTGGGATCGGGGCTACCCCTAGCCTCAGCGCCACACTGTTGCCCACCGTCCTTGGTCGATTTCACGCTGACTATCCCGGAGTGTCGCTGACCGTGTCGGAACAGGGGTCGACCCACTTGATGGGAGGGCTTGAGTCAGGCGAGCTGGATATCGCTCTGGCTGTACTCCCGGTACATCAGCCATTCTTTCAACGGACGGTTCTGGCGATCGAAGAGCTGGTGGTGGTGATCCCCACAGGCCACCCGCTCGCCTCACGACGCCGCATCGGGATCACAGATCTCGCCGACGTGCCAATGGTCATGTTCCGGGACGGTTATGACTTGCGAACAACCACGGTGAGCGCCTTTGGCCAAGCTGGACTTGCGCCACGCGTCGCCGTCGAAGGCGGAGAGATGGGGAGCGTCATTTCGCTCTCAGCCGAAGGTTTCGGCGCAGCCATCATCCCGAGCATCGTGAGGATTACTGATCCCCGTCTGCATGTACTTCGTCTGCAGCATCCCGCTCTGCGCCGAGAGATCGCTCTGGTCAGGCGCAGGGATCGACAGCTCTCACGAGCAGCGTCCGCTCTTGAAACCGAAATCATTGCCTCGCTGAAGCACCGGGGGTGGCCTCAACGTGTTCCGCCTGGACTGAAGTTATGTCTATAGAGCCAACGGCATCCGTTACAAACCGACTCAGTCTTTCAGGGCAGCGAGCCGAAATCCACAAACGGATCCCACTCCGGTACAGCTTCCCGTGGGAAATCCTGGGCTCATCGGCTTTATGCCGCCGCCGTTGCGTCCGTCGGATCGTGAACGGCAGTAACTCGGGTCTTCAGAGGAACGTCAATCTTCCTGCCACTGCGGGTCTCGACCAAGGAAGGCCAAGAGGCGGGACTGGGTATCCGCGTCAGCGGACACGTCAACGGGCGGCCCGAACATCCCCGGAGAGCGGAGTCTGGCCTCGCTCTTCCGTGCTGACGATAAGGCCATTTCGCATAGCTCGGGGTCGAGGGCTACAACCACACCGACGGCTCTGGCCAGGTCCCAAGTGTGGACGAGGACATCAGTGGTGAGCATCGGGAGGAGGGAATTCACGTCGAGGGTCGAGTCGTCGGGTAGGTGGACGGGATGGGACCAGTTGGCATCGAGGGCGCTGAAGATGACCAATTGGGTGGCCTCCCATCGACCGGGGATGTCGTCCCTCGGCCGATTGGCCTTGATCCCGAGTGGGCGAAGCAGGAGTACCTCGTGGAACCCAATGACGTGTTCGAGCACGCCACGTGCGTCCCACTCGGGACAAGGGGAGGGTCGTTCCCACCGCTCACCGACTTGCTCAACGACGGCTCCGAATCCGTAGCAGGCCCGCCGGTGGCGATAGATCGCGCCATTTTCTGGGTCCATGCCCGTCTCCTTCTAGTTGCTTCCTACTCGGGCCAGTCGAGCTGTGCTTCGGGAACGCCGACTGATCGGGCGTAGCCCTCAACCTCGGCACGACGGGTGGAGTCCCCCGTGGGATACTTGAAGACCCGACCATGGAAGACGACGATCACTTCTGAGTCCGAGTGGAGGTCGAAGTACTACCCGCCTTGTGCTCTCAGGGCACGACTGAGCGATTCGGCGAACGTATCGACCAAAGATGCGGGCACGGAGAACTCGATGAACGTCCAGTCTCGTGGCTGTCCCGCCGTGGTGTCGCCGATCGCCGCCCGAAAGACCTTGGTGACCGTGAGGGGTACGCCGTCAAGGACCGCATCGTCAGCAAGGCTCTCCGCCAGGAGGCCACCGGAGTATGTGATTGGCCTTGCCACGCCTGCCGATCGTATTCGCCTGGTGCGTCTTCGACAACGACTCTGAGCGATTGGGCTGACACAAGAAGTGCCCGCCCAATCGGGTGGGCGTCGCACGGCCAGGCTCCTGGGTCTGCGACCAGGAGACGGGACGGCCAAATCAGCGGTCGATCTCGCGGATTCGCAACGGGATCGCCTACCGGAGTTGATCGCTTGGTCCCCTCGTGATGTGGGTCGAGGGCAGGCGGATCGATCCCAAGGTCAGCTCATTGTCGGGCCTAGAGGTTGAGCACTAGCCCGTCGTGGGCGGCCTCGAAGGAGAGCTCGTCGAGGTGCTCAAGCATGTCGCTGGACATGTGTGTGAGCACGATTCGCGGGCCGGCGAGTTCGTGTCGGTGATCAGTGACGTCGGTTTGGCGGAGATGGTAGGGGATGTTCTTGTCGCGGTAGTACGCCTCGGCGATGAGCAAGTCCGCGCCGGTGGCGACCTCGACGAGATCGTCGGTCCAGGCGGTGTCGCCGGTGTAGGCGATGACCGTCCCGGCCA
>JBKQRT010000417.1:0-7070 GCA_052143895.1 Acidimicrobiales bacterium
GGCCACGATGGCCCAGCAAGAACGCTGGGATAGCCTCCTCGCCCGATCAGGACTGAGTGGCGCAGAACTCGAGACAGTTCGGGCCAGCGCAGCGTACGGCCCGCTTCGGGCCGCCTTCCGCGACGCCGAAGCCCGTGGCCTCGACATAGAGGCCGCTCTTCCTCGCCTGGTAGCCGGCCGATCCTTGGCCGATGCTGTCGACGTTGCCGCTGTACTGCACGGCCGGGTGGATCGCTGGACCCAGGCGGCCGGTGGTCGGAACCGGCTAGCCGACAGCCTGATCGCCGGCCTCATCCCCCGGATCCAGCGCGTGAGCGACCCCGAGCTAGCGCACGCGCTAATCGAGCGTGACCAGGCCATGGAAGGGCGAGCCCGTTCACTGGCCGACCAAGCAGTGGAGTCCGGCGAGAGTTGGATACAACGTCTCGGGACCCCGCCAGCTTCCCCGGCCCGGCGCGAACGCTGGATAAGGGAAGTCTCGACCATCGCCGCCTATCGGGACCGTTGGCACATCACCGCCCATAGCGCTGTCGGCAAGCAGGGCGATAAGAGCAGTATCGAGCAGACGGGTCAGTGCCAACGGGCACTGGCCGCCGCGGCACGGGCGAAGGCCATCAGCAGCGCCGCACTGGAGCAGCAGAGCAGTTTCAGCGCAGAGGTCGCAGTCGAGGCACAAAGAGGAGTCGAACTATGAGCAGGCGCAAGGACGCCAAGGCTCTGGCGCGCTGGCGCGAAGAAGCTCGCAAATGGGGCACGGCGGCTGGACGAGACCTGGCCCTCAACCTTTACTACAACCAGGAGTCGATCTTCCGTGCTTACGAGGTCGGTGTTGTACTCGACCCTGGCGAGAGAGTATGGGCCGAGGTTCCTGTCCAGTTCAATCTGGATTGGACGCTGCCAGGCAAGGCGGGCCAGGCCATAGAGCCAGCCGTCCGCCCATGGCTGGTGACATCCGATCGGGTCGTCGGACGACTGGCCGATGAGCAGCTGTACGGATATCGGTGGGAAAGATCAGTTGGCGCCCGCGTGGACCTGACGCCCGGCTTCGAATTCGTCCGCTTGGACATCGAAGGCGAGCCTACGCTTGTTTGGTCAGGCCCAGCCGTGGCCCCGCTCGCGGTAGCCGCCGTCTTCCAACTGTACGGACCGATCGGCGTGCTTGAGCATCCAGGACTCGTCACAGTACGGGTCGGGCCGGAAGATCTGCATTGAGTCGCATTGCTCAAGCTCGCTACTTTCCGGTATGAGACCGGTCCGAGCCGTCCGGCTGCTCCGTCGCCACCAGTCGCAGTGAATCTGTGTCTACTTGATTAGGACAATTATAAGAGGGATGGGTTTGACCTGGAGTCTGGTCTCGACGGCTCGGGAGGCTGTTGTAGGGATTTGTAGGTTTCCCTACGAGCTTCGGGCACTGTGCGGGTCGCGGTCAAGCGGTACACGTGGTTAGGCATGACGGGTCTTAGGTGGCCCGGGAGGACCGGGTCCCGACGTCCCACGGCGTGTCGCTGTGCCAGCCGGTGTACAGCTTCTCGTCGATGAGCTTCAGCACAACCGGGACATCAGCGTCATCGAGAACGAGCTTGCCGCCGACGATCATCCGGCCGACATCGAGCTTCTGCTCCGTCATTTGACTACGTAACTCAGTGGCCGTGAACGCTTTACCGAAGACGCCACGTTCGTACATGCCACGAAGCTGCGTGGCGACGCGACCCCCTCTGCCACACAGCTCAGCGAGGAGTTCGGCGGTGCCATCGTCGAGCGGCAAAGCTGCCACTGCGGCGCCGCTCCACGTCGGCCGACGATCCACCATTGCGTCGATATCCCGGAACACGCCCTCAAACGCCCGGAGATCCAGGACGGCGATCGCGGCATCCGTGACCACCATGTCGAAGGAGCGCTCAAAGACGAGCAGCGGGCCTTCGATACGGTTGAGCCTGTCGCCGAAGTTCGTGATGATGCTGCCGGACAGCCCAGCCTTGTACGGATTCCATTGGTCGATGAAGGCGACGCGGTTGTCGGGATTGTTGCCCACCACGGCGGCGTAGAAGGTGAACGACTGCTTCTTCAGATCTCTCGCGCTGAGTTCGTCGAGGGAGGAGGCTGACGTCAGGATCCGACGGGCGCCCGGGTCGACCTCGATCTGGGGTACCTCGGCAACTTCATCCGCCGCTCTGCGACCGCGCCGAGGTTCCGGACGGTGACTCACCAGGACGCTCGACGGTACGAGCACGTAGTGCGACTCCCGGTCGAAGTCGAGATCGTCCGCATAGGCAACAGCGGTGCGCTGTCTGATGGCGTTGAGAGTCTCCTGACAGATCTGCCGCAGGTCGTTGGCAACGTCGGTGCTCATGGCGATGCGGTTGCCGATGTAGTTGCGCCCCGAGCGCCGGGCGACGACAAGGGTGACGGATCCGCTGGTATCGATGGACGCTGGATCGAACGCGGGCGTCCCGCTACCGGGGCTCACGCGGGCGTCGCCTTTGGTGCGGTCTCGACGCGAACCAACGCATTGAGCGAGACGGCCTGGACGACGTCACCAACGTGCGGCGGCGACGTCGCGACAAGGTGACCGGACCACCCCTTGTCCGTCGTGATCGCCACGACGCGCTTGCCAAGGATGTAGAGGGTCGGATTGATCTGCGTCATCTCGGATCGAACGTAGACGAGCCCGGTGACTAGTAGGAAGATCGCGTAGGCGATGACGTCCCGAGTCGTGGGTTCAGAGACGGTGAGAAACGGCAAGAGGTAGGTGGCGAGGTATCCGGCGACGTCGGAGCCTGCATCAGTCACCGATGCGATCCGGATCGGTTCTGCCTCCGTCCTGCGCGTGACGCCGAAGACGATCCAGAGCATGTCCAGCAGACCAATGGCGGCGATCACAATGCACGAGATCACCAGCCACCTAGTCTGAAACCGGATCGCCAGCAGAACGAAAAGGAGTACGTACGAGCCGAGGAAGAGGCGCGCGCGACGCGCGATCTCCGTCATCGCCTGACCGCCCTCCTTCGACATACCACGGTGCCGAGGATAGGAACAGGGTGCGACACCCGTCTGAGCTGAGAGAACTGTTCCCATCGTTCTATCGACGCCCAGCTCACGAAGGGGAGAACGCGAGCACGACGTCAGAGAAGTCGCCTGCTTGCAGCTTTCCGAACTCCGTCTGAGGCACCTTGACGTAGCGCCAGGCGGTGCTGGTGAGGAGAGTGGCGCTCTCACACCAGATCAGGGCGGCGCGGTCCTTGTGGGCGACATCAACGTCCTCGCGGCCCTTGGTCTCGATCAGATAGTGGGTGTCGTCGTACCCGACCGCCACGAAGTCGGGCTCGTAGTAGCGGAGATTGGTGGCGCTGTCGGTGTACTCGATAGCGAAGCCGAACCGCTGGGGCAGCTTGGCGAATACACGGATATCAGTTGCGTCCTGGAGGAAATGGGCGAAGTCGCGCTCGAACTCGTTATCGGCGGCGACGAGATTGAAGATCGTCTTGCCCGCATCGAAGGTCGGACGTGAGAACGGGAACGGCTCAGTCCCAGACAGGGGACGTCCCTCGCCCTCCAGTTTCGGGACCAGTTCCTCGACCACGAGGCCACGCAACGCCGACGCGAACGTCTTGACGGTGACGTACTGAGCCACGCTGGTGGCGATGGCCTTGATCATGGCTTTGTCGTTGAGGACCACCGGCTCGCCGAATGCCTTGCGCTCGAGGAACTCACGCACCTTGGGGACGAGTGCCGCGAACTGGGATGGGAGCTTGACGTCCTGGGCGATGCGCTTGGCGTAGTACGAGATCACCTCCTCGGCGGTCTGTGGCTCGGGGATGGTGTAGTCCCGCTCCACTTCGCGCTGGAGGGTGATGATGTCGTAGCCCTCGTAGTGGAAGGTCTGGGCCGCGGTGTCGTTCTCCTTCTTGGGAAACACGGGACACTTCATCGCCATGATGTCCAGGGCAGCGATCTCCTCGGCAAGCGTCTTTTTCCGGGTTAGCAATGGGCTGAGTGCTGGGACATCAATGTCCTTGTCCGCCTTGGCCGGGTCGGGCGCAATGGTCGTGATGACCAGCGGCTCTTTGAGGTCGAAGGAGTCGAGGGTGATGTCCTCGTCCTTCTCCAACTGCTCGACGAACTTCAGGAAGGCCGAGTTGCCAATGATGTCGACGCGCTCCGTGTAGGAGGTGCGCAGGCTGGCGAACATGAGTCGTAACCCCCGGCCGATGGTCTGCTCCGGGAGAATGTTGGCTTTCGACGTGTACGGGCGCAGCCCCACGATGACGGTGACGTTCTGAACGTCCCAGCCTTCCCGAAGCATCAAGACGCTGACTATGGCGTTGACCGGACTTTGACCCTCGTCGACACGCCGTGCGACCTCACGGGCGGAGTCGAGGTCCCTCTTGGAGACCTCGCCGCTGCGGTCCGTGTGGATGATGAGGAGCTGCTGCTCGCCCGTCGCAGCGGAGCCGAACTCCTCGGGGTACTTCACTCGCAGGTAGTCGCCGACGTCGTCCGCTTCGGCCGTGCTGTTGAGCATCACGAAAAGGACGGGCTTCTTGCCGAGGCCGGTCAGTTGGTCGCGATACTCGCGCCAGCGCTCGACGCCAGCCGTGAGGTAAGCGCGGTACTTGACGCTGGCGACGTCGGATGGCTGGTCCTTTATGCCTGCCGTCATACCCTTCATTGGACGCTTGACGACGTTGTCGATGATCGCCTGCTTGAGCGGGTAGTCGTAGATGGTCCAGGTGAACAGACCACCCTTGGCGTACCGAGGCGTTGCCGTTACGTCGAGCTGGCCCGTGAGACCAGTGGGCAATGAGTCGTGGAGGCGCCGGATGACCTGGTTCCACTCGCTCGTCTCGTCGTGAGTGTGGTGGCCCTCGTCGTTGAGAATCAGGCACGGCACAGCCCGGGCGGCGATTCGGGTGTCGAAGCCGTCCACATCGCCGTCGCTGGTCATGGGGATTGGGCCGAGGACGTCGGTCATAACGTCCGGTTCGGTCGACTCCGGAGTGGGGCGCTCGTACAACTGCTGGATGTTGGTGAGGTAGACAGCACCCTCGGAGGACGAACGCTCGCCGTCTCCGCGCATGTAGCAGTCCAGGTCCCAGAAGATGCGTAACTCTGGCGGTATGACGGGATCGGCATGGAAGATCCGTCCGCCAGCAAAGTCGGCACGCAATCGCTCGAAGACGATGACGTTCGGAGCGAGCAGTAGGAAGGAGCGCGCGTAGTCGTCCCTGCCCTCTGCGACTGCGTTGAAGTATTGCCAGGCGATAGCAAGCGACATCACCTTGGTCTTGCCGCTGCCAGTCGCCATCTTGATGGCGTACCGAGCGAAGTCGTCGTATTGCAGGACGTGGATCCCCGGGACGGTGGCGAATCGCTCGATGAGATCGCGGTGTCGACGGATGCCCTCGACCTCGAAGACATAGACCAGCGTCTCGATGGCCTCCCGCTGCGCCGGGTAGTACCCGAACGACCCGCCGCCGGGGGTGCGGTGATCTGTTGCGAACCAGTGGTTTAGGAGCAGCTTGGTGGTATCGGTCGCTCCCTTGTACTTGCGATCACCCCACTCGGCCACCGCTTTGCGGATGGCCGGTACACAGACCGCCGTCGTGACGCGCGCTTCCAGAAGGCTCGGCTGGTCGACACTCGCTGACGCTCGTTTACGTGGCACGGCCGGGGATCGTTACGGTGATCGTCTTGGTGGTGTCGTTGCCGAGGATGTCGATGACCTTGACGACGACGGTGTACTCACCTGGCGATTCGTACTCGTGTGAAGTGGACAGCTCCAGGTCCGGGCTTTTCCGGGTGCGATAGGTCTGCCACTCGTTGTGGAAAGTATCGCCACGATTGTCCCAGTCCACGGCCCAGTAGTCGATCCACTGCGGCCACTTGCTCACGGCCTTTTGGACGTCAGATGGTACGTCGTCCAACGGAATCACGAAATCGGTGAGAGACAGAGTCACCGTGCGCTTGGTTTTGCGCACATCAACCGCGAGCGCGGCAAGTTCAAAGAACCGAACGTCTCCTTGCGCCACCGCACGCTTGTCCAGCACTTCTCGAGGGATCCGGATAAAGCGCATGTCGATCCCCGCTTTTGCGGCATCTTGACGGGCAATTTCGTTGACTTCGAAAGCGAAATCCCACCCCAAGACATCCACGCTCGTCGTTGTGGGCGAGTCCTCGCCCTTGCCGAGCGTCTTGCGGAATTCGACGGCGATCTGCTTGACGTCGCCGACGGTGACCGGTGCATCGACGGTTCCAACGTGGACCATATGTCCACCCTTCAATCCATGGATCCACGTGTAGCCATGGACGGGCCGCGCGCCGTAGAGATCGAGGATGAACGCACGGTAGGCAGCGGTTCGTGCAGTCGCCGACTCTCCAAACTCGGCCATCTGCCATACCTGGCGCTCGTACTTCCCGAGGTTCTGAACGACGAAGGGACGGAGCCCCGAGATTGAAAGAAGCCGCTTTCTTGACGTGTGCACTGCAAACCGACCGAGGTCCCCGATGATCCAGCGACGCTTCATTTTCTCGGCAACTACGGCCGTCGTGCCTGATCCGCATACGCAATCGACGACGAGGTCCCCTTCGTTCGACGACACCGAGATGATCCGGTCCAGCAGGGCTTCAGGTTTCTGCGTGGGGTATCCGAGCCGCTCTTGTGCCATCGCGTTGATTGGGTCAAGGTCGGTCCATACGTCTTGCAGCGGAACGCCTGGCATTTCGTCCAGGTAGCGCTTGTACTCAGGCATGCCCGACTTCGTGTAGACAAGGCGGCCCTGACGCTCGAAATCCTCCATGTTCTCGCGCGAGAACGCCCAGTACCGTCCGCTGTACGGCCGGACGCCGCGCCACTCATAAAGCGTGTCGCCGCCAGGCTTTGCTGCCGTGAGATCTCCTTTTCGGTATCGTCGCCCCGTTCCCTCTTCGACGAACCGGTAGTGGGATTCGATGTATTCCTGGTCGTAGGGGCTGTACATCTGGTTCCACGTCCAGTTATCCGACTTGGTGTACAGAAGGATGACGTCGTGGATATGGCCGTGCATCTTGCGGCCCTGTTTGGCATCACTGTG
>JBKQRT010000418.1:0-5634 GCA_052143895.1 Acidimicrobiales bacterium
ACCGACGAACGTGACGGCAGCCCCGGATTCGAGCAGCGATCCCGGGACGCTCGTCGTGTCCTTCGACGCTCCGTCGGCCAACGGCTCGCCGATCAGCGGCTACACGGTGACCCCCTACGACGTGAGCACGTCGACCGCCGGGACCCCGCAGACCGGATCGGCCAGCCCGATCACCGTCAGCGGACTCAACGACGGGGACACCTACACGTTCACCGTGACGGCAACCAACGGCGTTGGCACCGGCCCGGCCTCGACGGCTTCGGCTCCGGTGCAGGCACCGGCCGCCGTGCCTGACGCACCGACGAACGTGACGGCAGCCCCGGATTCGAGCAGCGATCCCGGGACGCTCGTCGTGTCCTTCGACGCTCCGTCGGCCAACGGCTCGCCGATCAGCGGCTACACGGTGACCGTCACCGATTCGAGCAACCCTGGTGGACCAGGGGATGGGACGACGGTGCCCGGATCGGGCAGCCCGATCACCGTCACCGGGCTCAACACCGGTGATACGTACACCTTCACGGTGACGGCTACCAACGGCGTCGGCACCGGCGCAGCATCGACGGCTTCGGCCGGGGTCGTCTCCCCGTAGGGAGGCATCGGCCTCACGTCGCTCGGTTCGTCACCTCGGCGAGGCGCAGATCGGAGCTCGCTCCCTGCGTCCGCCGAGGTGATGGCCACCGCGGCTCACAACACCGGCACCGCCCACCTCTGCGGGTTTCCCGCAAGGCGGGCGGTGCCGCGCCCGGCAACGGGGCCGGGTGGACCACTCGACGGAGACCCCTCGCCGACGGTCGCTCTGCGGCGTCGGGCACGATCGGAGGTCGCACCGGCGGGGCGGTCGATCGCATCTCCGGGCTACCCGACGAGCCGGGTCCCTCGCCTCACGGTCAGCCTGTGGTCGACGTCAGCCCGTGGTCGAGGTCGGAGACGGAGTGGCGTGGACGACGTCCATCGCCGCCTTGCGGGCCAGCGCCGCGGCTCGGGACAGCGTAGCGGTCCCTGTCACGAGGACCTGGTCCGACCCTTGCCGGACGACGACGGTATTGACCGTGTGATCTGCGGGTGACGTCGTGGCGTAGTACGCCTCGTCACCGAGTCCCAGGATCTGTCCGACGTGGTAACCCTTCGAGGTGAAGATGGCCCGGTCCGAAGCGAACGACGTCTCGTTGACGCCGGAGTCGTATCGGATGATGACCGATTGCGCGGGGTCGGCGGCGCGGTAGGTGCAGACGGTGGCCGGACCCTGGACCTGGGACCGCGGACTTTCCACGGTCGTGCCCATCATCGCCTTGACCGCGGAGGTGGACAGGAGACGGCAATCGGGGCCGAATGCTGTCGCCGAGTGTGCGGTGGTGCTCGGAGCCGTTGACGAGGACGAGCACCCGCTGAGACTCAACAGCAGGGTGAGCGCGCCGGCCGATGCGACCACGGGCGGCATCAGCCGGGGGACCATTCGCGGGACGTGCATGGCGCGGACGATACACGCGATGTCCGACCTCACGTCGGCGGGCCGGGGAGCGGCCACAGGGCGCCGGTCCCCGAGGCAGGTCCTCGATTTCGGAGGGCACGAGCAGCACGCAGAGCGAGCCCTCTTACCGGCCCGGATCGGCTCAGCTGGTGAAGGCACCCACCACGTGGTTGATGCAGGCGCACAGGGCGGCGACGTCCTCAGGGTCGATGGCCGGGAACAGGGCGATGCGCAACTGGTTGCGGCCGAGCTTGCGGTAGGGCTCCGTGTCGACGACGCCGTTGGCCCGGAGCACCGCCGCCACTGCCGCCGCGTCGATCGAGGCGTCGAGGTCGATGGTCCCGACCACGTGGCTCCGGTCCTGCTCGCGCGTCACGAAGGGGGTGGCGAAGTCGGACTGGTCCGCCCACGTGTAGAGGATCTCGGCCGACCGATCACACCGCCCGGAGGAGAAGGCCAGCCCACCGTTCTCGTTGAACCAGGCGACCTGGTAGTCGAAGAGGAAGAGGGTGGCGAGCGCCGGCGTGTTGTAGGTCTGGTCGAGCTTGGAGTTGTCGAGGGCGATGTTCAGGTCCAGCGAGGCGGGCACCCACCGGTCGGATGCGCCGATGCGGGCGATCCGCTCCTGGGCAGCGGGGGAGAGGAGCGCCACCCACAGGCCCCCGTCCGACCCGAAGCACTTCTGGGGGGCGAAGTAGTAGGCGTCGAATTCGGTGGGATCGACCGGCAGGCCACCGGCCCCGGAGGTGGCGTCCACCGCCACCAGACCGCCACCGTCGGCCGGCGGGGCCGCGCCCTCGGGACGGGTGATCGGCATCATCACCCCGGTGGACGTCTCGTTGTGGGTGAGGGCGTAGAGGTCGACGTCGTCCCGGGCCTCGACCACCGGATGGGTCCCGACGGGCGAGGAGATGACTTCCGGCTCGTCGAGGTGGGGGGCGTCGGCGGCGGCAGTGGCGAACTTGGACGAGAACTCGCCGAAGCTGAGGTGCTGGCTCTTGCGCTCGATGAGCCCGAAGGTGGCGGCGTCCCAGAAGGCGGTGGTGCCGCCGTTGCCCAGCGCCACCTCGTAGCCGTCGGGGAGGGTGAACAGGTCGCGGAGACCCTCGCGGAGGCTGGCGACCTTGGACTTGACGGTCTTCTGCCGGTGACTCGTCCCGAGGTAGCGCTCGGCGGCGTCGGCGACGGCCTCGACGGCCTCGGGGCGCACCTTCGAAGGGCCCGAGCCGAACCGCCCGTCGGCCGGGAGGAGGTTGGCGGGGATGGTGATGTCAGGGGTGTCGGTCACGTATGGAATCATGGCACCATGGCCGACCAGACAGAAACCGGGTCCCCCCCGGGCGGCGGCGGGGCCGCAACCGGCCGACGCATCTCCACCCGTGCCGCGGCCGTCTCCCCGTCCGCCACCCTGGCCGTCGACGCCAAGGCGAAGGCCCTCAAGGCCCAGGGGGAAAACGTGATCGGCTTCGGTGCCGGTGAGCCCGACTTCCCCACGCCGGAGCACATCGTCGAGGCGGCCGTGATCGCCTGCCGCGACCCGCGCAATCACAAGTACACGCCCACCGCGGGCCTGCCCGAGCTGCGCGAGGCGGTGGCGGTCAAGACGCAGCGCGACTCGGGGCTCGGGGTGGCGGACTCGCAGATCCTCATCACGAACGGTGGCAAACAGGCCATCGCCCACTCGTTCGCCGTCCTCTGCGACCCCGGGGATGAAGTGCTGGTGACGGCTCCCTACTGGACGACCTACCCCGAAGCCATTGCCCTGGCCGGCGGCGTACCGGTCATGATCGCGACCGATGCAGCGAGCGGGTTCAGGGTCACCCTCGACCAACTCGAGGCGGCGCTGACGCCCCGCACCAAGGTGCTGCTGTTCGTGTCACCCTCCAATCCCACCGGGGCCGTCTACCCCCGCGGCGAGATCGAATCCATCGGACAGTGGGCGGTGGCGCACGGCTTGTGGGTCGTCACCGACGAGATCTACGAGCACCTCGTCTACGGCGAGGCGCGGCACTACTCCATGCCTGTGCTGGTACCCGAGCTGATCGACCAGTGCATCGTCGTCAACGGGGTGGCCAAGACGTATGCCATGACCGGATGGCGGGTCGGCTGGATGATCGGACCGCCAGACGTGGTGGCGGCGGCCACCAACCTCCAGTCGCACGTGACGTCCAACGTGGCCAACGTCTCCCAGCGAGCGGCCTTGGCGGCGGTGAGCGGTGACCTCGAGGCGGCAGCGATGATGCGCGCCGCGTTCGACCGTCGCCGGATCACCATCCACTCGATGCTCAACGAGATCGACGGAATCAGCTGCATCCTGCCGGAGGGGGCGTTCTACGCGTTTCCGTCGGTAGAGGCTCTGATCGGCCGGGATATCCGTGGCCGAAGGCCCTCCACCAGTGCCGAGCTGGCCGAGGTGTGCATCGAGGAGGCCAAGGTGGCCGTGGTCCCCGGAGGGGCGTTCGGGGCCCCAGGCTACTTCCGGATGTCGTACGCGCTGGGCGACGACGATCTGATCGAAGGCGTCTCGCGGTTGGCCAAGCTCTTCGGTGATGCAGCGTGACGGGACCGTGCAGCGCGGAAACGGCATACAGTTGCGGTTCGACCGGTCGACGGAGTGCGATGAGTGATCGCCTTCGACCGCCAGACCCGCAGAGGTAGGGCGTCACTCGTCGATCCCGATGTCGACCGGCTACCGCCGTCGCCCGCTCCATCGGGCGGCCAGGAGTCGGTCTCGTGACTAGAAAGGAACACCATGGCTAGGGTGCTCGTCACTGAGAAGTTGGCCCAGGCTGGCCTCGACCTGCTGACCGAAGCCGGTCAACAGGTCGATGTGCAGTTGGGACTGTCCACCGAGGAGTTGGTCTCTGCGGTCGTCGGTGCAGAGGCCCTCATCATCCGGTCCGCCACCACGGTGACCGCCGGGGTGTTGGAGGCCGGCACCGACCTCATCGTGGTCGGACGGGCCGGGATCGGGCTCGACAACGTCGACGTTGCCACCGCCACGGCGCGTGGGGTCATGGTGGTCAATGCACCGCAGTCGAACATCCTCTCTGCCGCCGAGCAGGCGATGGCCCTGCTGCTGGCCCAGGCCCGCAACATCCCCCAGGCCCACGCTGCCCTCGTGGCCGGGAGGTGGGAGCGTTCGAAGTGGGAGGGCGTGGAGTTGTACGGCAAGACCCTCGGCGTGGTCGGCCTGGGTCGCGTGGGCGCCCTGGTGGCGCAACGGGCACTGGCCTTCGGCATGCGACTGGTCGCCCACGACCCGTTTGTGTCTGCCGATCGGGCCAGGCATATGGGTGTGGAGCTCATGGACCTCGAGGAGCTGATGGCCGCCTCCGACTTCGTCACCGTCCATCTTCCGAAGAACTCCGAAACGGTGGGCCTGATCGGCAAGGACGTGCTGGCCAGGGCCAAGCCGGGCGTTCGCATCATCAACACCGCCCGGGGTGGCATCGTGGACGAGGAGGCCCTGGCCGAGGCCATCCGGTCGGGACACGTGCAGGGGGCGGGCCTCGACGTGTTCACCCAGGAACCGACCACCGAGTCACCGCTCTTCGAGATCGCCTCGGTGGTTGTCACTCCCCACCTGGGGGCATCGACGGCCGAGGCCCAGGACAAGGCTGGGGTGACGATCGCCGAGCAGGTCCTGCTGGCGCTCAACGGTGACTTCGTGCCCTTCGCCGTCAATGTCGCGGCGACCGATGTCTCCGAGATGGTCCGCCCGTTCATGGGTCTGGCGGAGCAGCTGGGCAAGATCCTCTCCTGCCTCAACGATGGGCTACCCGACATCTTGGAGATCGAGTATCAAGGTGGTCTCGCCGGTGCCGGAACCGGGATCCTCACGCTGTCGGTGCTGAAGGGCTTGTTCGCCGGTGCGACCGAGGAGCCGGTGAGCTATGTCAACGCACCACAGATGGCGGTCGAGCGCGGTCTCGAGGTCCGGGAGACCTCGACGGCCACCGCCCACGACTACGTCAACCTCATGACGCTCCGTTGCGGAGATCACGCCGTGGCCGGCACGCTGACCGGGCCTCGCACGGAACCCCGTCTCGTCATGATGGACGACCACGACGTCGAGGTACCACCCGCTCCACACATGGTGGTGGTGAGAAACGACGACCGGGCCGGACTGATCGGAGCGGTGGGCACCATCGTCGGTGAGGCCC
>JBKQRT010000419.1:0-3210 GCA_052143895.1 Acidimicrobiales bacterium
GCGAGAATGTCTATGAAAGCAAAGGACAAGTACAAGATGTCGCTGAGTCGTGCAGTGCCTCGGCGTAGTTTGTTGGTGATGAGCATGCGCCGGCGTCGATTCGGGCGGAAGTCGTCTCGACTACCTCGGAGCGGTTGAAGGAGTGGGCTGGCACCGCGGAGTATCGGGCTGGCGTGTCCCTCGCCCTGCGCAGTGTTTCCGACGAAGTGCGGGCGATACTTCAGCGCGAAGCCCGCGCGGATGAGTCTCGACTTCTTCTCTCCGCAGCCTCGCTTTACGCGTTGATCGAGGCGAGTAGCAGGTGTGATGATGCAACGGCCGCGACGCTCGCGGGCGTGGCTCGGCGGCAGTACGTCGAGGTGCCGGAGGTAGAGTTGCTGGGGGTCGGCGCCTACCCATGGAAGACAGGTTCGGGATATCGCGGACTCACCGTGCTCTTCTGGTCAAGCCAAGGCCGGGAGTTCCTGTCGTGGTCGGCCGCGCGCCCGGCGAGCCAGCAGTTCGATCCGCGCCAGCGCTTCGAGGCCGATGGCCCCTGGGACGGCGCCCAAAGCCCCCGCCAGGTGGCGTCATCGCGGATCAAGGTGCGTAATGCGCGACGGACCGGCGGCGGCAGGATCTCCGCCTCGACGCGGACGACGGCCCTGGTGCTCGCGCCGACACCTGCCGGTTCGATTGACTTCGGCGAGCGGCGATTCCTGTCGTGGCACGAGCTCCACAAATACGTTCGGGGGAAAGAGCCGCTGGGGCTGCAGGAGTCGAACCCCTTGGACATGGTGGTTGTGCTGGAGCCAACGGCCTTCGGCGGCCGGTCATTCGACCGGACGACCCAGACGTTCCGGTGGGACCTGCACGATGCCGTGGGCCTGGCCTTGTCCATGTCATTGCCGTTTCGCGAGTGGACTAAAGAGGCGATTCGAGCGCTCGAAGGCTTGGCGCCGCCGGAAGGATCGCACTGGCGGGTGGTCGTCCGCGTGGCCCGAGGCAGCGAGGGACTGGTTGTGGAGCCCATCTCAATCTTACGTCCCGAGAACCATGAGGCGCCCGTGTTCCATTTGGCCTTCGATGTCCTTGCGACGTGGACGTCACCAAAGGAGGCAGAGGCTTCGGAGGAACCCGGTGAGGCCGACGCCACGACCGTCGAGGAGGAGGACGCCGGCCTCAGTGAGCCACGCGGATTGGCAGGTGGTTACACTCAGCGCATTCTTGGCGAAACAATCCGCCGGCTCGACGCGATCTCTGAGGCGGGTTGCCGGCTCGGACTCGAAGCCCACCGCGGCTGGTTCGACGAGTCGCGTAGGGGTGCGTACGATTCAGGGTTGACGAGCCTGGCCGGGGCTCTTGACAGCTTGGCCGATCCATCGATGTTCTCACCCCGCGTCATTCTTCAGGCGCGATACCTCGTTCACCTCCACATGCAGGCAATAGGGCACGTCCTTTGATTGAGGCTGCGGTGCGTGCCTCGCCTTCAGAGCCCCCTCAGACGAGTTCGGGAGTAATTTCGCAGATCCCATTTTCGTTGTGCGCGGGACGTGCGGAGGATCTGCCCGAAAATGATTTGGAACCACTCGTGAGGCCAGAGTGTCTACACCGGCAGCGAGATACCTTTTGCAACGCGTTGGCGCATCGTAGTGGGTGACGTTGCAAAAGTAGCGTGCAAGAAGCAACGCTGTGCACGTTCTTATTCTGAAGTGAGATCGGCAAACGGCAGTGGCAAGACATCTCTACGGAGACGCCATGGACAAAAGTCACCTGTTCACTCACCCAGCGAGATTTGGTCTTTGTATTTTTGCTTGTTATCTTGGGGTCGTCCTGTTAACTGGCCTGAAGCCCTTCCAGGCGGCCGGTTCCCCACCGACCGCGATGGCCACATATTCGCACGGTCATCTGCATTTGAGCATCCCCTATCATGCCTCCCACACGGGGTTCGGACACTGGACCGTGGAAGTCCTGGATCCCGACGACAAAGTCGTGGGCCAAGCAGTTCGGCCCACGAAAGTGGCTGAAGGGTCCGATTGGTGGCGGGGGGAGATCCAGCTCGAGAAGCCGATGCCTTCAGAAGACCTGGTATGGCATCGCGTGCATTATCGGTTTCAATACGACGACCCAAAGAATGCCGGGTGGGAGGGCACGAATTCGATCTCGCAGATTCTTCGCACACCGGTCATCCACCTTCTGGGACAGCATTCCTACCTCGCAGGGAGCGAGGCGGCGGTACGCGTGATCGTCACCGACTCGAAGAACGAAGTCGTTAGCGGGCGCGGCACGGTGCGTATCGAATTGGTCGGCGAGGGCGGGAAGACCTCCCAGCTCTATGCGGGCGTAACGAATCGCCGGGGCACCATCGAGGCGCATTTCCGGTTCCCCGCCGGCTTGGTGGGAAATTGCCAGTTACGCTACGCGGCCGACACTCCCATCGGATCTACGGAGTTTACCGAGACCATACGCGTCGAAGACAAGGTCTCGATTCTTCTCACGACGGAAAAGCCAATTTACCAACCTGGCCAGACGATTCACGTCCGTGCGCTGGCGCTCGACCGCGCCAACCACGACGCAGCCGCGCACCGCAAGTTGACATTGGAGGTCGAGGATTCACGCGGCAACAAGGTCTTCAAGAAGGCAACGGAGACCGACGCTTTCGGGGTTGCCTCCGCCGAGTTTGGGCTTGCGGATGAAGTTAATCTAGGCGCCTATCACCTCCGCGCTCTGATGGGCAACGCGGATGCGCCCACCAACACGGCCGAGCTCGCGGTCAATGTCGAGCGCTACGTCCTTCCCAAGTTCAAGGTGGCAATCGAGTTCAACGCCGAGGGCAAAAAGCGGAAGCACGGTTACCGACCCGGTGATCATGTCGTCGGGACAGTGCGGGCCAACTACTTCTTCGGAAAGCCGGTGGACGGCGGCGAAGTCACCATCAAAGCCTCGACGATGGATGTCACCGTGGTCGAGGTAGCGTCCACGCGGGGCAAGACCGATTCTCAGGGTTCATATCATTTTGACCTTGTGCTCCCCGCGTACTTTGCCGGACGCCCCCTCAGCCACGCAGCGGCGCGCGTGCTGATTGAGGCTGCGGTAAAGGACTCCGCAAGCCACACAGAAACCCGCGGTGAATCCATCACGGTGAGTGACTCGCCGCTTTTGATCACGGCGATCCCGGAGGGTGGCACGCTGGCCCCAAAGAGATAGGAATATCACACGTCTGAACTCCAC
>JBKQRT010000420.1:0-19567 GCA_052143895.1 Acidimicrobiales bacterium
TCGGCGAGGCCCGTGGGCGCGGACAGCTGGACTCTGTCGAATTCCATGGATAAGGCTCCTGCGCACTCGCCTGCCAGGACCGGCCGCCCGGAGGCGTCGGCGCCGTCGACATCCTCACGGACCATGCATTCTCACATCATTTCTCCTGGAAACGCGGTCAGCTCCTCCGCCTGGGGACGCGGGACGACCGGGCTGGCCCAGATCAGCGTCGGCCGGCGGTCTCCGACGTCCTGCCGGTCCGGAGCGAGGGGACGAGCGGGCCGAACGACCGCGACCGCAGGCATCCCACCCACACCCCGGCTCCGTAGGCGATGTCGTCGGCGGCGGAGGCGACCGTCCAGCGGATCGGGTCGAGGTCGGGACGCCGGCGCAACCAGTCGACCAGCGGGGGCACGATCGCTGCCAACGCGGCGAGCACCGCACACCGGCGCCACCGGAGGCCGACCGCCACCAGGGCTGGGGCGGCGAGCTCGGTGGCGGCCCGGCCCAGCCCGACGGCGGTCCACCCGGCACCCTGGGCGCTCCATCGGAGGGCCCAGGCCGGAGGGATCCCGTGACGGTGCAGTCCGCGGGCCATCGCCACCGAGGAGGCGGCCAGGATCACGAGTGCGGAACGCGGTCGGCCGGCGAGGGCGGCGACGGCGACGGCGGTCGGCCACGGCCGCAGCTCCACCGGGGCCAGCCGGCCCGGGTGCCGGGCGGCCAGTGGGCCGGCCGATGTCCCGTACCGGAACCGGCGGCGCAGCCACGCGGCCCAGGTGTCGGGCTCGCGGTGATGCACGGTGACCGACGGGTCGTACCGGACGCGCCACCCGGCGTCACCGAGCCGCCAGACCAGGTCGACGTCTTCGCCGACCCGGAGGTCGCCGTCGAACCCCCTGCCGATCGCGGTGCGCCGGGCCACGAGCGCAGCGGTCGGTACGTAGCGTACGGCCCGGCCGGGCCCGACCTCACCGTCCTCGGGTCCCATGTCCAGGGGCGAATGGGCGTCGGCGAACCGCGACAGCACCGAGCGCGGACGGTCGCGGAGCGACCGGTCTGGGCGGACCCGCGGCGCCACGGCGGCGATGCTGGGGTCGTCGAACAGCCAGACCTGGTCGTCCGGCCACCCGTGACCCGCCGTGCAGTCGCTGTCGAGGAAGGCTACGAGCTCGGTGTCCACGGCGGCGAGGGCGTCGGTGCGGGCGGCGCCCGGACCGCCGTTGACGGTCCGGACCAGCAGCCGGGCACCGTGCCGCGCGCAGACCTCGGCCACGGCCGCCGGGTCGTCGGAGGCGTCGTCGACCACCACGACGGGGACCCCGGTACCGACCGCGGACAGGCACCGGTCGAGCAGGTCGGCACGGTCGCGTACCGGTACCACCACGGTGACCCGTCCGTCGGTCGCCGTGCTGAGTGCCCGGTCGCCGCGCCGAGGGTGGGCCATCCCGGCATCGATGAGACGACCGGCCAGCCGACGGGCCGCCTCCGGGGCCGGACCGCCCTCGAGCAGCAGGCGGAGCGACGCCACCCCGGCGTCGCTCAACGTCAACAGGCGCCCGGGGTGGCCCCCGACGAGCACCCGGCCCCCCCGGAACGAGCGCACCGACCGGTCGAGCTCGAGTCGGAACCCGTCGGGGAGGACGGTCACAGCGAGAGGCCGCCGTCCACCGGGATCACCGCTCCAGTCAGTGCGCCGCTGTCGGTGCCCGCCAGCCACACCAGGACCGCCGCCACCTCGTCGGGGGTGAGCAGTCGCCGGATGGGCTGCTGTTCGGCGAACGAGCTGGTGTCGGCGAGCCCGTAGAGTCGGGCGCTCTCGGTCAGCATGGCCGTCGCCGTCGAGCCGGGACTGACGGCGTTGGCGGTGACACCGCTGTCGGCCAGCTCGACGGCCAGGCCCCGGACCAGGCCGGCCACCCCCGCCTTGGCCGCCCCGTACGCGGCGAGGTCGGGCAGCCCCCGGGTGGCGGCCGCCGACGCCACCGCCAGGAACCGTCCCTGCCGCGGTGCGGGCCGTCGGAGCATGGCCGGGATGCCGACCCGGGCGGCGGTGATCGGGCCGCCCAGATCGACCCCGAGCACCGCGCCGAGCTGGTCGCCCGGCATCTCCCACAGCGGGACACCGCCGGCGATGACCCCGGCCACGGCCACCATGGCGTCGAGCCCCCCGAAACGCTCCTCGGCCAGTGCCACCGCCGCGCCCAGTGCCTCGGGGTCGGTGGTGTCGGCCTGGTGGGCTACGACCGGGACGTCCGTGTCCGGCCGGTCCGCCGCCGACGGTCCTCCCGGCGACCGGACCGCTGCCGCCGCCACGACCGCGGCCAGCTCGTCCTCGGAGCCCATCCGGTACGGCAGCCGGGGATCGTCCGAGGCCCGGTCGACCGCCACCACCGACCAGCCGGCGGCGGCCAGCCCTCGCACGGTGGCTGCTCCGATGCCACGGGCCGCCCCGGTCACCACTGCTACCCGGCTCATCCGGTCACCTCCGTCCTCGTCCGGTTCCGCAGCCGCTCGGCCGCCTCGATCAGCTCGCCGACGGCACCCTCGAGGAGGCGCCGGCCCTCGTCCGCCCCCGCACCGGACGGGTCGCCGAGGACGCCGTTGGCGCTGATCGGCCGCACGCCGTGGGCGCGCAGCAACGGGAGCAGTTCGCCGAGCGGTCGGCCGTCGCCGGGTTGGGCCCGGTCCGCGTGCACCCGGTCGGGGGCGATGGCCAACATCAGCGAGGTCTCGGTCCGGCCGGCGTGCAGGTCGCCGTCCCAGCCCGGCGACCACGCCATCACGGCACGTCCCTCGTGCGCCAGCCGGGCCACTGCGCGCCTGAGGGGTCGGTGGTTCCCCCCGTGGGCCGAGACGACCACGACCGCGTCGAAGTGCGTCGTGGCCGACCGGCCGAGCTCCACCAGGTACAGCTCGGTGGCCTCCTGGCCCACGGACAGCGTCCCGGGGAAGTCCTGGTGCTCGCCGCTGGCGCCGTAGGCCACCGGCGGGGCGACGACCAGGCGGGGGTCGCGGTCGGCGGCCCCGGTGGCGAGGGCCAGGGCGATGTCGGTGTCGGTGGTCACCGGCAGGTGGGGGCCGTGCTGCTCGGTCGCGCCCAGCGGGACGAGCAGCACGTCGGCGGAAGCCGGCCGGTCGGCCAGGTCGGTCCACGACCGGGACGAGAGTCCGGTCACGGGTCGGTGCCGTCCCCGACTCCGGGCCCGTCGGTCACCGAGGTGCCTTCGAGGTAGCCGTGACGGCCGAGGAACCCGAGCAGGTGGTCGGCGGCCTCGGCGGCACCGACCGGTCCGACGACGGTCGGAGGATGATGGGCCACCAGGGCACCGGTCAGGGCCAGCAGGCGGCGCCGGGCGTCGCCTGCCGGCGCCGGCAGGACCCGCGGCCGCGGCTCGAAGGGCCGGGTCGGCCCCACCCGCAGCGGGTCCGGTCCCGAGGTGGCGCGGTCCGGCGCCGGTACGGGTGCCGTGAACGGGGGGTGTGCCTCGGCGGTCAGTGCTCCGGTCAGCGATGCCCGCCGCAGCCGCGTGCCGGCCCCCTCGACCGAGCACACCGCGGGCACGGGCACCCGCAACCACTCCCGCCAGCCGCCGTCCAGGCGGCGCTCGGCGACGAGGTACCGCCCGTCGCCGTCCGACGGTGCCTCGGCGTCACCCGGCACGCCGGCCCGGAGGGACACCAGTCCGAGGGCCTGGACGGCATCCAGCTCGTGGGCCAGGTACGCCGGGATGGCGCCGGTCCCCCGGTCGACCGACCGGTCGCCGCACACCACGACGGTGATGGGTCCGAAGGGATCGAGGGCCTGGACCATGGTTCGGGCCAGGTCGCGCTCGTCACCACCCAACTCGGCGGCGTAGGCGGTGTCTCCTCCGACCTCCGGCGTCGGGACGCGGACGGCGGTGGCGCCGAGGGCGACGGCCGTCCGGAGCACCGGTTCGATGGAGGCGGGCCCGACCGCCAGGGCCAGCACGCGCCCCGACCACGCCTCGGCGATCCGCAGCGCGTGTTCGAGTGCGGCGGCGTCGGGCGCCGACAGTCCGAGACCCCAGACGTCCCGCGTCACCGTCCCGGACAGCGGGTCGACCTCGGCCCGCAGGTCGGTGATGCGCAGGCAGGCGACGACCAGGGGGCCGTCGTGCGTGTCGGGTGCCGCGGTCATCCGTGGTGGAAGACGACGCCCTGGCCGCCGTCGGGATAGGTCCAGGTGATGGCCCCGTCGCCGTCGCACACCATGTAGCAGGTGCCGCACTCGAAGCACTCCTCGTAGTTGAAGAGAATGCCGCCGTCGGCGGTGGGGGCGAAGAGGTCCGCCGGGCAGGCGGTCACGCACACCCGGGTGGTGCACGACCGGCAGACGTCGGCGTCGACGGTGATGTGGGCCCGCTCGCCGACGCGGAAGTCGACAGTGGCCATGCGCTCCTCGAAGGAGATACCGCGCCAGGGGTTTCCCGCCGCCGACGGGTCGACCGGCACTGGCGGGCTCACCCGAAGATCCTCAGGCCGCGCACGGTGTCGGCGGCGAGCTCGCGAAGCCGCACCCCGTGCTTGGCCGCCGCCGCCCGGGTGACCCGCAGGCCACCCGTCTTGGGTGCTGGGTTGGTGACCGTGAACATCCCTTCGACCAGGTCGCAGAGGAGCCCGGGGTAGCGCTGCTGGACCCGGTCGGACAGGACCAGCGCCGGCGCCTTCCGCAGGCGCTTGTGGTCGGCCAGCACGAACTGGCGCTCGAGGTCGGCCCGGTACGACGCCAGGCCCCGGGCCGAGACGTCATCGGCACCGATGGCCCGGTCGACCGCCCGACCGGCGGCCAGGCCGGAACCGATGGCGAAGTTGACCCCCTCCAGCCAGATACCGGCGGCCAGGGTCATCGCCGCCGCGTCGCCTGCCACCACCATGCCGTCGGTGACCAGGGGTGGCATGGTGTCGTACCCGCCCTCCGGAATGAGGTGGGCGGCGTACTCGCGCAAGCTCGCCCCGCGGAGGTACGGGGCGATGGATGGGTGCTCCTTGAGATCGGCGATGAGCTCCTCGGGGCGGACCTTGGCTTCGGCCAGCTGGGGGAGCGACAGCACGAGGCCAACGGTCACCGTGTGGGCATTCGTGTAGAGGAAACCACCGCCCGGGATCTGCCGGGTGCAGCCGAGCATCTCGAGGTCCACCCCCTCGTGGGAGCGCACGCCGAACCGCTCGTTGATGAGCTCCTGGTCGAGGTCGAGCACCTCCTTGACCCCGAGTGTGTGGTGGGCGGCCACGGCCCGCGGCAGCAGGCCGGCCTCCTTGGCCAGGAACGAGTTCACCCCGTCGCAGGCCACGACCACCTTGGCCCGCAGCTCGGCGCCGTCACGGTCGGTGCGCACCCCGACCACGCGGCCCGATCCGTCACGGACCAGGCCGGTGGCGACTGTCGAGGTCAGCAGGTGGGCTCCCGACGCGGTGGCTTTGGCCGCCCACCACGAGTCGAAGTGGGACCGGTAGATCGTCATCCCGTTGAACGGCGCCGTGCCCCAGGCGTCGGTCCGGTAGTCGACCGACAGCGACTGGGTGCCGGTCATCATCATCGTCGCCCGGCGGACGACCCAGCGTTCGACCGGCACCTCCTCCCACCAGTCGGGTACGACCTCGTCGAGCACCCGGCCGTAGACCACGCCGCCGTAGACATTCTTCGAGCCCGGGAACGGACCCCGCTCGACCACCACCACCGACCGGCCGGCACGGGCCAGGGCCAGGGCGGCCGCCGAGCCGGCCGGTCCGGCACCCACCACCACCGCATCGAACGGCGCCACCTCCGGCCCCCGACGGTCGGTCGCGTGCCGCGGCCCCGCATCCCGGTCAGGCACCGCTGACCCCGGTCTCCGCTATGGGTCGCAAGTCGTCGGGCACGTCGACGCCCAGCCGGTCGGCCAGCTCCATGAGCAGCGACCTGGCGTCCACCACCAGACCGAGGTCGGCCATGGCCGTCATCGGCGACGCCCCGTCGGTGTTGACGCTCACGATGTGTCGCGGGGCGCCCAGGCCACCGACGTGCTGGGTGGCCCCCGACACCCCGAAGGCGATGTAGAGGTCGGGGTCGATGGTCACCCCGGTCGTGCCGATCTGTCGCTCGTACCCGGTCCACCCGGCGTCGGTGGCCACCCGGGTGGCGCCGGCCGATCCCCCGAGGGAGGCGGCAACCCGCACCAGTAACGCGAAGAGCTCGACGGCGTGGTGGTCGTCGGTCCCGGCCGCCAGTCCGGCCCCCCCGGCCAGCACTCGCGAGGCGTCGGAAAGGTCCATGGTGTGCAGATCGGGTTCGAGGAGGGAGATCAACTCGGGATCGCGCCCGCCGGGGTATCCGGAGTCGGGGTCGAGTAGCTCGAGCGGTTCGACGGTGGCGTCCGTCGCGCCACCTGTCGGCTGGCGCGACGGCTCGCCTCCGCCGGGCACCAACGTCACCACCGCCGGACCGTCGACCTCGACCGGAACCAGCACCCGGTCGTCCAGCCTGGCCACCAGCGCCGAGACGGTCGAGCCGCCGGCGCCGTATCCACCGCGGTGCTCGGCTCGGGTGGCCCGCGCCACCAGCGGCCGACCGAGGACGGCGGCGACCCGGGGTGCGAGGTCCCGGCCGTCCGGCGACGCGGGCATGACCACCAGGGGAACCTGCTCCAGGATGGGGGCGAGGCCCCGGGCCAGCGCCGCCGGTCGGAGCACCGGCCCGGTCTCGGCCCACCGGGCGTGCCGGGCCCCGGTCAGGCTGCGGACGGCGTCCACCGCATCCGAACCGACCACCACCACCGAACCGCCGGCCTCGGTCACGGCGTCATCGGTGCCGACGGGCAGTCTGCCGTCCCGGGCTACGACGACGGCCACCGATGCCCCGGCCGAAGGACGTGCACCGTTCACAGCGACACCGCCACCCGGTGGCCCTCCACGACCGCGGCGTGGGCCCGCCTCGGCGCCAGGCAGTCGCCGACCCGGTGCACGGGGACGGGCTCGTCGGCCAGGGCGCGCCACAGCCCGTCGTCCGGCCGCTGGTGCACGGCGCATACCACCCAGTCGCACCGTCGCTCGTGGTCGGTACCGGTCGGATGGTGCTGCAGGGTGAGCACCAGGACCGCCTCGCCGTCGCCGTCCCCGTCGAGGCGCCGCACCGCCATCGGCACCAGGTCGACGCTCTGGACGATGGCCTTGGCGTGGGCCTTGACGTTCCAGATCTCCATGTCGAGGGTGATCCCGAGGTCCTGGCCGACCACCATGCCGTTGGTCACGATCTCGACGTCGCACCCCCGGTCGGCCAGGAACTCGGCGGTGGACGTGGCCTGGTGGAACCCGAGCTCGTCGACCACCACCACCCGGCCCTCGGGATGGGCCCGTCCCTCGAGCACGTCACGGATGTCGATCACCCGGTCGAAGTCCCCGGCCCACCACGGCCGGGCCGGCTGTGCGCCGGTGGCCACGACGACCGCGTCGGGGTGCTCGGCCCGTACCAGTTCCGGGGTGGCCTCGGTGCCCGTGCGCAGCTCGACCCCCAGGCGGCGGGCGGCCACGATGAGGTTGCGGGCGATGTCGAGGAACTCAGCCCGGCTGGGCACCACCGCCGCCACCTGCACCTGGCCACCGAGGCGGTCGTGACGCTCGAACAGGGTCACCCGGTGCCCTCGCTCGGCGGCGGTGACGGCGGCCTGCAGCCCAGCGGGGCCGCCACCCACCACCACCACCCGCCGGCGCCGGGTGGGGGCGGGGAGGACGACGGACTCGCGACCGGTCCGCGGGTTCTCGATGCAGCCCAGCCACCGGTTGAGGCCCATGCGGCCCACGCACTCCTGATTGCACGACAGGCAGGTGCGGATATCGGTGCCGTGGCCTGAGCGGGCCTTCACCGCGAAGTCGGGGTCGGCGATCTGGCCGCGCACCACGCCGACCAGGTCGCAGAGGCCCTCGGCCAGGGCCCGGTCGGCCTGCAGCGGATCCTTGAACCGCCCGACGCCGACGACCGGCACGTCCACCACCTCGCGGATGGCGCTCGGGATGAACATGGCGTACCCGGGTGGGACCTGCATGCTGGCCTCGATCATGTAGAGCGTGGCGGTGGCCACCCCGATGGAGGTGTTGATGTAGTCGACCTGGCCGGTGGCGTCCACCATCCTGGCCACCGCCACCGCGTCCCCGATGTCGGTGCCGCCGGCGATGAGCTCGTCACCGCACAGGCGCACGCCGAGGGCCCGGTCCGTGCCGATGACCCCGCGCACGGCGTCGACGATCTCGAGCAGCAGCCGGGTCCGGTTGGCGAGCGAGCCCCCGTACTCGTCGTCCCGGAGGTTGGTGGCGGGGGAGAGAAAGCCGCGCACGATCGACGAGTGGGAGCACTGCAGCTCGATGCCGTCGAACCCACCGTCCATGCAGTGCCCCGCCACCAGCGCGTAGCCGTCGACGATCTCGCGGATCTCGTGGGGCTCGACCGCTTTCGGCACCTCGCGGAACAGCGGGTCGGGGACCGGGCTCGGTGCCCACACCGGCTGTCGCGAGTACATGCTCGACGCCTGGCCGCCGTTGTGGTTGATCTGGGCGAGGATGGGCACGTCGTGTGCGTGCACGGCGTCGGTCATCTGGCGGTAACCGCCGATCACCTCGGGGTTGAACCCGTGGATGAGCTTCTCGTAGGGCCAGTCGGTCGGGTGGGTGGAGTGCTCCTCGGTGATGATGAGGCCTGCTCCTCCCGCCGCCCGCGCCGCGTAGTAGGCGGCGTGTTGTTCGGTCGGCAGGCCGTCGGTGGCGAAGTTGGTCAGGTGGGCCGAGAACACGATCCGGTTCCGGACCGTCACCGGTCCGATGCGGAGGGGGGTGAAGAGGTGTCGGTACCGGGCCCCGGTGCTCATCGGTGCGCCTCCCCGCTCAACGGGCCGCCGCGCCGGCGTCAACCGTCATGGTCAGGCCGGTCACATACCGGGCCTCGTCCGACGCCAGAAAGACGACGGCGTCGCTCACGTCCTCCGGCTCGACCAGGTCCACCGGCAGGGAGTTGAGGAAGATGGAGCCGGTGTCCGGGCTCGCCTCGATGCGCTCGGTCAGCCCGGAGAGGCCGACCAGCATCGGGGTGTTGACGCCGGTCGGATGGATGGTGTTGACCCGGATGCTCTGGGAGGCGAGCTCGTTGGCCAGGGTGCGCATGACGCCGACCATCCCGTGCTTGGAGGCCACGTACGGTGCGAAGAAGGGCTGGCCCTTGAGTCCCGCGGTCGAGCTGATGAGGACCATCGAGCCACCCCCGGTCGCCAGCAGGTGGGGGATGGCCGCCGCGCACGTGTTCCAGGTGCCGGTGAGGTTGATCCCGATCACCGTGTCCCAGACCTCGGGCGTGACTTCGTCCCACCGTTGGATGGTGCACACGCCAGCGTTGGCCACCACGATGTCCAACCGTCCCAGCCGTGCGACGCCGTCGGCCACCGCGGACGACAGGGCGTCGGGGTTCCGGACGTCCACCGGTGCGGTGATGACCCGGGCGCCGGTGGCGGCAACCAGCCGGGCGGTCTCTTCGAGGTCGGCCGGCGTGGCCAGCGGGTAGTGGATGGCGGCCAGGTCGGTGCAGAGGTCGACGCCGATGATGTCGGCACCCTCGCTCGCCAGCCGGACGGCGTGGCTGCGCCCCTGTCCCCGGGCGGCGCCGGTGACCAGTGCGACCGTGCCGGCCACCCGGCCGCCCCGGCCCGGCGGCGTGTCGCGCCCGGCGGTCATGCCGCCGACCCCACGGTGGCCGCCGACCGTCTCATGGTGACCCCCGAGGCGACCTCGAGGGCGCGGCGCCGCCCGTCGAGCACGGCCTCGAGCACCCCCCGCGGGGCCACGCAGTCGCCGGCCCGCAGGGTGCCCGGGCGCTCGTGGTAGAGGGCGTCGTCGGCAAGGCGGTGGCTGCAGTCGACGACCACTGCGCACGCCACCGAGCGCTGCTCGCCCGTCCACACGTCCTCGAGCCGGGCCTGCCCCCCGGCCACGCCGCGGAGCAGCGACCGCAGCTCCCGTCGGACCCCGGCGCGCTGCAACCGGGTGTTGGCATCGGCCAGGTCGCCGGTGCGCGAGAGCAGGGTGCCGGCCACCTGGTCCGGGGTGACCAGGCCCACCTCCCGACCAGCGGCGGCCAGCCACTCGGCCACGCCGACGCCGACCGGTCCACCGACCGGGTCGTGCACCACCACCGGCCCCCCGGGCAGCCCCTCGGCACCGGTGACGAGGGCGGCGAGCGCATCGAGGACCGCGCACGGGCCCTCGACGGGGAACGAACGGGGCGACGGCCGGCCGCCGGTGGCCAGCACCACGGTGACGCCGTCGGTCCGGGCACGGTCGAGGTCGGCCGGGCCGCACGTGACCCCGGTCTCGATGACCACCCCCTGACGCCGGCACTCGTCGGCGAGCCACCCGGCCAGTGCGGCCAGCCGTTGGCGCCCGGGGCCGACGGCGGCTGCCGCCAGCACCCCGCCGGTGACCCCGGACCGTTCGGCGATCCGCACCCGGTGGCCCCGCCCCGACAGCACCCGGGCGCACTCGAGCCCGGCCACGCCGGCGCCGACCACGAGCACGTCGCGGCGCTCGTCGTCGGTGCCGTCGGCCGGCGGCTCGGTCGTCTCGTGGCCGCTGCGGGGCTCGCCCACGCAGCTCACCAGTGGATTGCGGTCATCCCGTACCCGGCAGGCCTGGTTGCAGAGGATGCACGGTCGGACCCGTTCGGCGTCGCCGCCACGGACCAGGGCCACCAGCCGGGGGTCGGCGATCTGGGCCCGGGTCATCTCGACGAGGTCGCAGGCGCCGTCTTCGAGGGCGGACCCGGCCGCCGCCGGATTGACCACGCTGCCCTGGAGCACCACCGACGCCCGACCGGCGACCACCTCCCGCATCCGACGGCACAGCTCGAGGTTGAACCCGGCGGGGGTGTGCTCGTCGGGACGGTGGGCGGCGGTGGAGAACGGCCCACCCCGGACCACCACCACGAGGTCGACCAGGTCGGCGAGGGCATCCACGTGGTCGGCGGCCTGGTCGGGGGTCACCCCGGCCCACGGGGCCAGCTCGTCGCAGCACAGCCGGAGGCAGACGAGCCGGTCGGTTCCGAGCACCGACCGCACCGACCCGAGCACCTCGGTGGTGAGCCGCAGCCGGTCGGATCCGTAGCCGTCGACCCGGTGGTTGGTCAGCCCCGAGTGGAACTGGCGGAGCAGCGACGTGCAGCCGACGTCGACCTCCACCCCGTCGAGCCCGGCGGCGGCGGCCGACCGGGCCCCGTCGGCGAACCCGGCGACCAGCGCGTCGATGTCGACCTGTCCCATCTCCATCGGCATCTCCCGGTTGACGGCGTCGGCCACCGGCGACGGCGCCCACAGCGCCGACTGCGAGTGGGCGCTCGAGCCCTGGCCGCCGGCGTGGCCCAGCCCGGCCAGGACCAGTGTGCCGTAGGGCCGACACGCGTCCGCCACCGCCGTCCACCCTGGACCGCACACCTCGGCCAGGGGCGCCCGCTCGTACGGCCAGTCTGACGGGTGGACCGAGGCGGCCTCGGTGATCACGATGCCCGCCCCACCGGCTGCCCGCTCCCGGTAGTAGGCCACGTGACGGTCGCCGATGGCCCGGCCCCGGGCCAGGTTGGTCTCGTGGGGCCCGAAGACCACCCGCGACGGGGCGGTGCGCCCAGCCACCACCACCGGATCCACCAGGCTCGCCACCGCTCAGCGTGACCGGACAGCGGCGTCGGATCCGCGCAACGGGTGCTCGTCACAGGCCCGGTCGGGACGCCGGTTCCGCACCACGACCGCCACCCGGTGCGGGAGCGAGTGGTCGGCCGACGGGGCGGGCACCCGGGTGTCGTCGCGGCCGGCCAGCGCCTGCTCCCCGTGCCCGAGGACGCACTCGGGGTCGGGCCCGTCGAGCGGGAGCCCGGTGAAGAACTTGGCCGCCATGCAGCCGCCGCGGCAGGCGTCGTAGTGACCGCACGAGCGGCAGGCCCCCGCGCTCTGGGGCGCACGCAGCTCGGTGAAGAGGTCGGAGTGGCGCCACACGGCGGCGAATCCGCCGGGGGACCGGACGGTGCCGGCGAGGAACTCGTCGTGGATGGCGAAGGGGCAGGCGTACACGTCGCCCACGGGATCGACCAAGCAGACCACCCGCCCGGCGCCGCACAGGTTGAGCCCGGGCAGGGACTCGCCGTAGCCGGCCAGGTGGAAGAAGGAGTCGCCGGTGAGGACGTGCTCGCCGTGGGCCACGAGCCAGTCGTAGAGATCGCGCTGCTGACGGGCGGTGGGGTGCAGCTCGTCCCAGACGTCGGCGCCTCGACCGGAGGGCCGGAGCCGGGTGAGCCGGAGCTGGGCACCGTACCGGCGCGCCAGTTCCTCGAAGGCGTCGAGCTGACTGACGTTGTGGCGGGTGACGACCACCGAGAGCTTGAACCCGGCGAACCCGGCCTCGGCCAGTCGACCCATGGCGGTGACCACGGTGTCGTAGGAGCCCGCGCCGCGCACGGCGTCGTTGACGGCGGCTGTCGCTCCGTCGAGGGAGATCTGGACGTCCACGTAGTCGCTGGCCGCCAGCCGCCGTGCGACTCCGGGGGTGATGCGCGAGCCGTTGGTCGAGAACTTGACGCCGACGTGGTGGGCGGTGGCGTAGTCCAGCAGCTCCCAGAAGTCGGACCGGACGGTCGGCTCGCCGCCGCCGATGTTCACGTAGAAGATCTGCATGCGCTCGAACTCGTCGATGAGCGCCATGCACTCGTCGGTGCTCAGCTCGCGCGGATCGCGCCGCCCCGAGCTTGAGAGGCAGTGGACGCAGGCCAGGTTGCAGGCGTATGTGAGCTCCCAGGTCAGACAGATCGGTGCCTCGAGCCCGCGTTCGAAGCGGTCCACCAGGGTGACCGCCCGCTCGGCGGGGGCGATCCGGTCGTCCGTCAGCGTCACGACGCCTCCCGCTCGCAGATCATGCCCGACTCGGCCAGGGTGGCCAGGGCCCCCACGTACCGGAACAGCTCGGCGTCGGCCACGCCGGCCGCCCGACAGGCGTCGAGTCCGCTCGGCTGGTCGGCCAGCGACTCGACCACCGTCAGCAATGTGCGGCTCTTCAGGAACGACAGCCGGCGGGTGCCGAAGTGGTAGGCGAGCGCACCGAACGACTCCGGTCGCAGGGAGACCTGGGGATGAAGGGTCCAGGGTCGCGAACCGTCGAACCGGGCGGCCGCGGCGGGCGGCGGGACGGGTGGCATCGGTGGCCGGGAGGTCGTCGCCGACGGCCTAGTAGACGCCGCACATGCCGTCGATGGAGACGTCCTCCACCAGCAGCTCCTCGTCGACGAGGGCGGCGTCAGCCTCCTCGGAGACAGCCTCGGCCCGCTCGGCGGCGGGCGTCGGTTCGGCGGTGGCCGGGGTGGTGGCGACGGTCATGGTTCCTCCGGGGGTCGGGCGCCGGGCGCCGGCGGGTGACGGTGGGTGACGGGGGGCGACGGTGGGTGACCGTGGGTTTCAATTTATAGCACTCGATGCCAAAATGGAAGCCTGATGGCAGATCCGACGCCCGGGGAGGGGGCCCGTCCCGTGGAGACCCCCCGGGGGCGCCGCCCGAGCACGACCCGCCGGGAGGTGGCGCGGGTCGCCCTCGACCTCTTCAGCCGGCGGGGGTACGACGAGACGACGGTGGACGAGGTCGCCGCCGCCGTCGGAGTCAGCCGGCGCACCTTCTTCCGCTACTACGACTCCAAGCGCGACGTGGTCTGGGGGGAGTTCGACGCCGAGCTCGTCCGCCTGGCCGCCCAGCTGCGGGCGGCCCCTGACGACGAGCCGATGATGGACGTGCTCCGGCGGGCGGTGGTCGCCACCAACCGGTTCGGCGCCCGCGAGCTCGACGAGCTCCGCATCCGGATCGGCCTGATCAGCTCGGTCCCCACCCTGGTGGCCCACTCGGCGGTGCGCTACGCAGAATGGTGCGACGTGGTGGCCAGCTTCGCCGCCGGGCGCATCGGGGGCTCGCCGGACGACCTCGCCCCGCAGACCGTGGCCCGGGCCGCCCTCGGCGCGGCCATGGCTGCCTTCACCTGTTGGGCCCGGCGTGACACCGACGACCTGGGGGGCGAGGTGGACCGGGCCTTCCGCCTGCTGGCCACCGGCTTCGACGAGGCCCGCCTGCGTCGTTGAGCCCGCACGGGCACCGGACGGCTCGACGCGGACACGCCGGCGGCGCGATGCTGGCGGGAGCGCAACCTGCGCCCGCAGGCCCGTCACCAGGGGAGGACCATCCGATGAAGACCCGAGCCGCTGTCTGTTCCGGACTCAACGAGCCCTGGAAGGTGGAAGAGGTCGAGATCGATCCCCCGGGACCGCACGAGGTCGTCGTCCAGATGGCCTACGCCGGGATGTGCCACTCCGATGAGCACCTCCGCACCGGCGACATGAGCGCAGCCCCCGAGGTCCTCGAGGTGTTCGGGGTCGACTCGATGTTCCCGATGATCGGCGGCCACGAGGGAGCCGGCATCGTGGCCGAGGTCGGTCCGGGCGTGGAGTCCCTGGCCGTCGGCGATCACGTGGCAGCGTCCTTCATCCCGGCCTGCGGTCGCTGCTTCTGGTGCGCGTCGGGCCGGCAGCACCTCTGCGACCTGGGTATGACCATCCTGGCCGGACCGATGATGAGCGACGGGCAGTGGCGGTACCACCTCGACGGCCACACGGTGAACCGGATGACGCAGCTCGGGACGTTCTCGGAGACGGTGCTCGCCAACGAGGCCTCGCTGGTCAAGATCGACCCCGGCGTCTCGCTCCGGGCGGCGGCGCTCATCAGTTGCGGCATCTCGACCGGGTTCGGCTCGGCGGTGGACCGGGCCAAGGTCAAGCCGGGGGAGACGGTCGTGGTCGTCGGTTGTGGCGGGGTCGGCTCGGGCGCCATCCAGGGGGCGCGGCTCGCCGGCGCCCGTCAGATCGTCGCTGTCGACCCCCTGCCGTTCAAGATCGAGAAGGCCAAGCAGATCGGTGCCACCCACGGCGCGGCCTCCATCCTCGAGGCCAACCTGATCCTGCCGGAGCTGACCGAGGGCCGCATGGCCGACGTGGTCATCCTGACCCCGGGGGTGCTCACCGGCGACCTGGTGGCACCGGCCCTGGCCCTCGCCTCCAAGGACGGACGGGTGGTGGCCACCGCCATCGCCCCGTTCAACCAGGAGCAGGTCAGCCTCAACCTGTTCAACCTGGCCATGTTCAACCAGGCCCTGCTGGGCACGGTGTTCGGCTCGTGCAGCCCGAGGGTCCAGATCCCGAACCTGATCCGCCTGTACGAGGCCGGGCTCCTGGAGATCGACGCCCTGGTCACCCAGGAGTACTCGCTCGACGAGGTGCAGAACGGTTACGACGACCTGGCCGCCGGCTCCAACGTGCGGGGCGTGGTGCGGTTCGACAGCTGACGGGCACCCCGGCGCGAGTGGGGTCGATCGGTGTGGGGTCCCCCGGTGTCCGTGGACGGTGGGCCAGCGCCGTGCTGGCGACGGTCCTCGGGCTCACCGTCGCATCCCTGGCCGCCTGCAGTTCGGCGCCGACAGCGCCGGCCGAAGGCCCGCCCGGCCTCCCGTCCTTCTACTCGGTGCCCGCCTCCCTGCCGTCGACCGCGCTCGGCACCCTCATCAAGTCGCAGCTCGTCCCGAGCGACGGGATCCAGGGGCACGTCTACCGGGTCATGTACGTGTCCGAGGACGTCAACGGTCACCCGACCGTGGTCACCGGTCTAGTGATGGTGCCCGACACCCCGCCTCCCGCCGGCGGCTATCCGGTGGTGACCTGGGGTCATGGCACCAATGGCATGGCCGACCAGTGCGCACCGTCGCTGGACCCGTCCCAGGCGGTGCCGCTCCAGAACCAGCTTCTCTCGCAAGGGTGGGTGGTCACCGCCTCCGACTACCAGGGAGAAGGAACGCCGGGCCTGCTCCCGTACCTGGTCGGCGTAGTCGCCGCCCGCAACACCATCGATATCGTGCGGGCGTCCCGGCACCTCCCGGTCGCCCACGCCAGTGCGCACTACGTGGTGTGGGGTCACTCGGAGGGTGGCCAGACGGCCATGTTCGCCCTGGCCATCGGCGATTCCTATGCGCCGGATCTCGACCTCGAAGGCGTCGTGGCCGGCGCCCCGCCGTCGCAGTTCCAGGACGTCTACGCCTTCTTGAAGACCAGCCCGTTCCGCTACTACCTGTTGATGGCCGGCGCCGGGTTCCACGTCGCCTACGGCTCGGCCGCCCCGCTGTCCGAGGTCCTGACGCCCAAGGGACTCGCGCTGTTACCCGTCCTCGGAAAGGGCTGCGCCGACGAGATCGCCAAGGCGACCAACAGTTACCCCCTCGATGAGATCCTGAAGGCCGATCCGTTCACCTTCCCGGCCTGGCGGACGTTGCTGATGGCCAACGACCCCGGCGACCTCACCGCGCCGAGCACGGCGTCGCTCCTCATCATCCAGGGGGGAGCCGACGAGCAGATCCCGGTTCCCACGACTGCCCTCCTCGAGCAGCACGAATGCTCGATCGGCCAGCAGGTCGAACGGTGGATCTATCCCGGCCAGGACCACTCCGGGGTGATCTCGGTGTCGATGGGCGACATGGTGCAGTGGATCTCCGACCGCTTTGTCGGCCGGCTCGATGCCGTCGGGCCGGTGGGGGAGCCCGACGTTCAAGTCACCAGCTGCGCCAGTTGAGGAGCTCGTACCGAGGGCTGTGCCTGGCTAGACGCTCGCGGCGAGAACCGCCGCTTCGACGGCGGGTCGTGGGCTGCTGAAGATCGGAACATCGGTGCGACGGAGCGCCTCGGCGGCGGCCATCGATGCCTGAGCCAGCACCATTGCGTCCGCAGGCCCGTCGATCGCCCGTCGGGCATGCCAGCGTGCCGCAACGGTGACACCCCCGGCCGGTCCCCCCGGTGGTCTGTTGATCAGGCCACAACCCGCACGGCCGGCAGCGTCGAGAGGCTGTTGACGGTTCGGGTGCATGCCTGCGCTGCTTCCACGCCTTTGACCGTGAAGTGCTGGGCGAAGAACCGCGCATGCTCTCCGTGGTCGTGAAAGTGGTGAGGCGTCAGGACCGCCGAGATGACTGGCACATCGGTATCCAGTTGGACCTTCATCAAGCCGTTGATGACGGCCTCGGCGACGAAGTCATGACGATAAATCCCCCCGTCGATGACGAACCCCGCACCGACGATGGCTGCGTACAAGCCGGTCCGTGCCAAGCGCTTGACATGGAGGGGGATCTCGAACGCCCCGGGCACCCGGAACAGATCGATTTGGCCTGCGGGGACCCCGAACCTGGCGATCTCCTCGAGGAAGGAGTCACGGCACTGGTCCACGATGTCCTCGTGCCAGGTCGATTGCACGAAGGCCAACCGCACTGCCTCGTCCTTCACCCTGCTGTCCGAACCGTCCATCTGCCCTCCCTCTGATGCATCGAAGCCACGTCGATGTCACAAGACTAGGACGATCGAGTAGGTGGATCTCGTGCCTGCACCAGCCGGGCGCCACGCCTAGGGTGGGCCGATGCGCCTCGTGATCGGCTCGGACCATGCGGGCTTCGCCCTGAAGGACGACGTGGCCCGGCATCTGCGGAAGGCCGGCCACCAATTAGAGGACATAGGGACGTTCTCGGAGGAGCCGGTCGACTACCCGCCGATCTGCGCCGATGTTGCGCGCCGGGTCGTGCGCGGCGAAGCCCACTTCGGCATCGTCATCGGCGGTAGCGGACAGGGCGAGGCCATCGCCGCCAACAAGGTGCACGGTGCACGGGCCGCGCTCTGCCACGACGAGTACACCGCTCGCCTGGCCCGGCTCCACAACGATGCCAATGTGCTGTCGCTCGGGGCCCGGGTGGTGGCCACCGAGCTGGCGCTCGACATCGTCGACGTGTTCCTCGCCACGACGTTCGAGGGCGGCCGGCACGTGGCCCGGCTCCAGGAGCTCCGGACCATCGAGGTCGAGGAGTCACGCCGTGCCGGACTCGACGACTGAATCGGTTCGATTCCTGGCCGACGTGGTCGTGCCGTGCGACGGTTCTGGGCGGGTGCTCCGTCCCGGGGTGGTCGAGGTGTCGGGCGACACGATCACCGCCGTGGGGGGACCGGACGAACGTGCTCCAGTGGCTCCGGTGGCTTCGGGCGAGCCATCCCCCCGCGAGGTCCGGGTCCACGGAGCGCTGCTGCCCGGCCTGGTCAACGTCCACTGCCATTCGGCGATGACCCTCTTCCGGGGGTCGGGCGAGAACCTGCCAGTGCATCGCTGGCTGACCGAGGTCCTCTGGCCCCAGGAGACCCATCTCACGCCGGAGGACGTCTACTGGGGGATGACCCTGGCTGCAGCGGAGCTCCTGTGCTTCGGGGTGACCACGACCTGCGAGGCCTACTTCCACGAGGACGCGGTGGCCGACGCGGTGGTGGAGGCCGGGTCGCGGGCCCTGGTGACGCCCGGGGTGCTGCAGCTCCCGGGCAATGACGACGGCCACGCCTGGTGGGGCACCCGGATCGAGGAGATCCTCGAGTTCCGGGCCCGTCGCCACGGCGACGCCAGCCGCATCGAGGTCGGCTTCGCCCCGCACGCGCCCTACACCGTCCCGCTCGGCGTCCTGGCCGACGTGGCCGATGCCTGCCGTGAACTCGATGCGCTGTTCCACATCCACCTGGCCGAGACGGAGGAGGAGTGCACCCGGTTCGAGGCCGAGCACGGCCGGTCGGCACCGGTGGCCCTGGCCGGGGCGGGGGTGTTCGGCGGACGCGTGCTCGCCGCCCACTCCATCTGGCTCTCCGACGAGGATCTGGGCGTCTACCGCGAGCACGACGTGGCGGTGGCCCACTGTCCCCAGAGCAACGCCAAGCTGGCCTCCGGTGTGGCCCCGCTGGTAGCGCTCCTGTCCCAGGGGACCCGGGTCGGGCTCGGGACCGACGGGCCGGCGTCCAACAACGACCTCGACCTCTGGGAGGAGATCCGGCTGGCCTCGATGCTGGCCCGCATCCGCGAACGGGATGCGGCCGCACTCACCTCCGACGCCGCCTTCGACCTGGCCACCCGTGGTGCCGGCCTCGCCCTCGGTCGGCCCGATCTCGGGGTGCTGGCCGCTGGGGCCAAGGCCGACCTGATGGCGGTGGACATGGACAGCCCGGCGTTCGCGCCGCTGCTCGAGGACTCGCAGCTGATCGAACATCTGGTGTGGTCCGGGTCCAGCCGCCTGGTGACCGACGTGTGGGTGGGCGGCACCCAGGTGGTGGAGGACGGCCGGTGCCTGACCGTCGACGTCGACCGGGCCTGCGCCGAGGTCGAGTCCCGGGCCCGGCGCCTGCTCGCCGCCGTCGGCTGACCCGGCTGGCCCGACCGGCCCGACCGCGCGGTGGCCTCAGCTCTCCGGCGTGGTCGGCGGACGCTCGGCGTACCGGGCGGCCGAGGTGGCGAACCCGGTGATGAGCCTCCGCAGCACCGCGGTCGTCAGCCGAGCGGTGCCGGGGACCAGCTCGTCGAAGGTCACCGCCCAGGTGATCTGGGTGCCGGTGCCGTCGGGGGTGCAGGAGACGTCCGCGCGATAGTGACGCACCGGGAAGCCCTTCAGGATGGTGTAGCCGAGGTGGTGGGGCGGGTCCCA
>JBKQRT010000421.1:0-13814 GCA_052143895.1 Acidimicrobiales bacterium
GAACAGGGGCGCCCTCGAACTGGCCACCGACCTTACCGCCGTTCGAGCGGAACTCCTCGATGATCCGGGCGTTGAATTCGTTCACTTCGGCCATCGTCCGCTCCCCTTCACCGGCACGGGACCCGGATATCCCCACCCCTCCGGGGGCCATCCTATGCGCCCGCCGGCGGCGCCGTCCGTGAGGTCAGGGCCCTCCCCCACTCCGCCCAACGCCGGCGTCGGGCCCGTCCCCCGGCCGACCGCTCGGAGCGCCGGCGGCGATATCCTCGGACGCGGAGCCCACCATGGACGACGATCTTGACGACCTGAACATCGACGACGTCTACGGCGACCCGTACGACGACGAGGTGTACTTCCGGACCTGCGGCCGCTGTGGCCAGCG
This sequence comes from Acidimicrobiales bacterium, assembly GCA_052143895.1. Lineage (GTDB taxonomy): Bacteria > Actinomycetota > Acidimicrobiia > Acidimicrobiales > RAAP-2 > Bog-756. The sequence continues at coordinate 383 of JBKQRT010000421.1, forward strand.
CACCTCGCCCCGCTGGTCGGAATCCGCCTGCCTCGAGGAGGCCCGCCGTTACGGGTGGCGCCGGGTCGCCGCTTCCGACCGCCCGGGTGCACGCCGGATGGACCTGTGCGGGGCTTGCGCCGCCGAGGCGGGGTACGGACCGCCTCTCGCCCGGTGGGGCTAGTGGCCGAACCGGCGGGCGATGTCGACTACGGCCTGCACGGTGCGGGGTATGCCACCCGGCGCCGCACCGACCAGACGATCGCCGCTCTGGTGCATCCGGCGCTCGGTCCCGCCCGCACCGTCCTCGACGCCGCCGCCGGCGCCGTTTCCTACGAGCCCGCCGACCGGCACGTCGTGGCTGTCGAGCCATCGGAGGCGATGGTGACCCAGCGCGGGGACGACCTGGCCCCGGTCCTCCGGGCTCTAGCCGGCGCGCTGCCGCCGACCGACCGTGCGGTGGACGCGGCCATGGCCACCGTCACCGTCCACCAGTGGCCCGATCCCGTCGGCGGTCTGCGCGAGATGCGACGGGTCACCACCGGACCGGTGGTCGTCCTGACCTTCGATCCCGACCGGGTCCCGGACCTGTGGCTGTCGGAGTACGTCCCGGAGCTCTACGCCGCCGAGGTGGCACGGTACCCCTCGATCGGCTCGCTGGTGGCCGCCCTCGGGCCCGGGACCGAGGTGACGCCCGTCCCGGTCCCACTCGAGTGCGCCGACGGCTTCACCGAGGCCTTCTACGGTCGCCCCGAGGCATTCCTCGATCCCTCGGTGCGGCGCTCATAGTCCGCATGGACGTTCGTGTCCCCGAAGGCCGAGCAGCGTGCCGTGGACGCCCTCGAGGCCGATCTGCGCTCCGGACGCTGGGACGATCGTCTCGGGCACTTCCGCAGGCTCCCGCACTACGACGGGGCCATCCGGCTCGTCGTCGGTCACTGACCCGGCGCAGAGCCCGACGCCAGGGAGGTCCGGTCGTTGGCATCGATGACCGTCACCAGCCCGTCGAGGACGGCGCCGGGCGGATCCGAGGCCTTCCTCCCGAGCTCGGCCGGCGATCCGAGGTTCACCCATCCGAGCAGCCGTTCGTGCGGCTCGAGCCCGAACAGGTCCCGCACCGGTCGACTGTCGAGCACCACCGCGCTCTTCCACACCGCACCGAAGCCGAGCGACACCGCCGCCAGCACGATGGCGTACCCGGTGCACGACGCGGAGGCCACCTGCTCCCACTCCGGCACGTTCGACCCGGGCCGCGGCGAGGCGATCAGCATGACCGCACAAGGGGCGGCGAACGCCTTCCCGTGCATCTTGGCCACCGCCGCGTCGGGGACGTCGGCGCCCTGCTGGGCGCGCAGGCTCGCCACCAGGGCGTCGCCGAATCGGACGCGTCCGGTCCCCCGGACCACGGCGAAGCGCCACGGGCGCAGACCCCCGTGGTCGGGAACCGTCGTGGCGATCTCCAGGATCCGGGTCAGCGATGCGTCATCGGGAGGGGTGCCGTTCCGGGCCGGCTCGGGCCGCCGGGCACCCAGGGCCGCGAGGAGCTGCCCGCTTTGGTCCCGCCCGCGGCCGTCCGGGGTCATGCTGCCCTGCCGGGCGGTCGGGGAAACACCAGGAGCGTCTCGATGCACAGAGCGTAGAGAACAGGACCCGTCGGCGTGGTCAACGGTGACTGCGGACCACCGCCGACCACCCCTTACCCGCCGTCGTTTGCGGTGGAACCGAGCGTGGCGGTGACGGTGAGCTGCTCCGAGCCCCGGTAGAGCCCGATGGTCACGTTCCGGCCCGGTCTGTCACCCTGGATGGCCGCGGCCAGTTGGTCGGCGCTGGTCACCGGCTTGCCGTCGAACGTGGTGATCACATCCCCCTGCTGCAGCCCAGCCAGATCCGCCGGGGAGCCGCTCTCGACCAGGAGCACGACCGCCCCCTGGGTCGGCACAAAGTTGTACTGGCTCCGCAGTTCGGGGGTCAACGTCTCGAGTGACACGCCGAGGAACGCGGTGCCCGACGCCGCCTGGCTGTTGATCGAGCGGCTGCGCAGAGCCGGCAGCAGCTGTTGGATCTTGTTGGACGGAATGGCGAACCCGATGTTCTGAGCTTGTGACGTGCCGTCGACACTCGAGGCCACCGCCGTGTTCATGGCGATGACCTTTCCCGAGCTGTCGACCAGCGGGCCGCCCGAGTTGCCGGGGTTGATGGCGGCGTCGGTCTGGAACATGTTGGTCAGCGTCTCGGTGGTGTTGCCGGACGAATCGCTGGCCTGCACGGTGCGCCCACTGGCCGAGATGATCCCCTGGGTCACCGTGGGCGTACCCGCCGACAGTCCGAGAGCATTGCCGATGGCCACCACCGCATCGCCCACCTGCACGTCGTCCGAGTTGCCGTACGACACGGTCGGCAGGTCGGACGCCCCGGTGATCTGCAGGAGGGCCACGTCGTTGGACGGATCGGTGTCGATGAGCGTGGCGGGCATCGAGGTCGTCTTGCCCCACAACGTGACGGTGATGGTGGTCGCACCCGCGATCACGTGGTTGTTGGTCACCACCTCGCCCCCGGGAGTGATGATCATCCCCGTCCCCTGGTCCTCCTGGGCGCCACCCCCGAACAGTGACGGCTGCGTCGACGGTGACGATTTGGCGTCGATGGAGACCACGGCGGGTAGTACCTTGTCGATCACGGCCTGGATGTCGGTGGTCCCGTTGAGAAGGGCGGGCCCGGCCGAGATCTCCTTGACGGTGGTCGGGTCCCCGCTGTGGTCGTGGGCGGCCACGATGCCACCGCCCACGAGCGCCCCGAACAGGGCAGCTACGAGGGAGACCACGGCCCACGGCCATCCCGGGCCACGACGGCGTCCAGCATTCGGGCCGGCGTCATCGGCCGATGCCGACGACGAGGACACTGGAGCCCACACCGGCACGGCCGCGGTCGTGGGCGCGGTCAGCGTTGGTGCGGCACGCCAGGGCTCGTCGCTACCGGTCGCCGGTGGCGGTTCCTCGGTCGTCCCGGACCGGTCCGCCAGCGGCGGTGACTGCCACAGTGGTGGCAGGAACGCCGAGGCCGCCGCAGGGGCGACGTCGGACCGCTCCCTTGCCGGGGCCACCGCGACGTCTCCGCCGGTGTCGCCGTCGCTCACCGGACCCAGCGGGACGGCTGCCGACGAGCCGGCGACCGAAGCCCCGGTGGCAGCGTGCCCGGACGCGCCCTCCTCCGCTGGGGCGGCCTCGCCGACTTCGGACTGTTCCATCACACGCCTCCTCGAGGTCCGACACCCGTCGGGCGCTGCGCGGGCCGCCGCCGACCCCACTCCTCGGACACCGCCATCGTACGGCTCGGGGCACACGCCACGCCCAAGTTCGGCCCGTTCTTAGCCCCTTCTTAGACCAGCCCGGGAGCACCTTCTTCGACCAGCCCGACAGCCACGTCCGCGGGGTGGCCCCTGCGGCAGTAGCCTGTCCGCCGGTATGGCCCATCGCATCGAAGTGGAACTCACCAGTCAAACGGCCGACTCCACCTGGACCTGGCGCGCCGCGGGGGCGAAGCAGCCACGTGGAACGGTCGACGCAACGCTGGTCCCCGAGGGCTCGGGAGTCGGCTCGGTGCTGCGAGCCGAGGTCGAGACGACGCTGGACGGGACCACCGTCACCGCCCTCCTTCCGCCCAAGGCCAAGGGTGACGTGCGCTCGATCGAACGCATCGAGGTGGTCGGGACCCCGAGCCGCGGACCCGACGTGAACGTGGTGCTCGCACCCAAGTCGAAGCGCCGCCGGGACGAACGCGGCGAAGGGCCGCGCGATGGCAGCCGCCGGCCCAACGACCGCCGCCCGCGTGGCGAGGCCAACGACCGCCGCCCGCGTGGCGAGGCCGGCGAGCGCGGCCCGCGTGGCGACACTGCCGAACGGCCTCGCCAGGACGCGGACAGTGGTGCCGGAACGGGAGGCGGGAGCAGGCGGCGAACCGGTCCGACGCGGCCCGGCGGCCGCGAGTCGGGCAGCCGCGACAACCCGCGCCGGCTCACCCCTTCGAGCACCTACCGGAACGCCGCGCTGGCCGCGCTTAAGCCCGAGGAGCTGCCGGTGGCCGAGCAGCTGCTCCGGGGTGGCATCCCCGCCGTGCGCCAGGCCATCGAGGAACAGAATGCCCGGGCCCGCGCCGAAAGCCGCCCCGAGGTCACACCGGGGCCGCTCCTCGCCATGGCCGAGCGCCTGCTTCCGGTGGTCAACCTGGCCACCTGGAAGGACCGGGCCGCGGCGGCCCGAGGTGCGGGCAAGGACGTGCCGCTCCGCGAGCTCCGGTCGATCGTTGCCTCGTCCTCGGCCGTGACGCTCGACGAAGAGGGAACAGAGATGGCCGGCGCCCTGCGGACCTCCCTCGACCAGCGGGTCAAAGCCCTGCGGGAGCGGTGGGTGGAGCGGATCACCACCGCACTGGACGGGGGCCGGGTGGCCGACGCCGTTCGGACGTCGATCCGTCCGCCCGAGCCGGCAGCCCGTCTGTCGGCCGAGCTCGCCGTCCGCCTGGCCGACGCAGCCGGTCAGGCCATGTCCGCCGACCTCCCAGCCGACCAGTGGTTGGCCCTGCTCGAGATCGTGGTCGACTCGCCGGTACGTCGCACCGTCAAGCCGGCCGGCCTGCCCGCCGATGCCGACGAGACCCTTCTGGCTGCGGCCCGCAAGGCGTCCGGCTACGTACCCGAGCTGGCGCGCCTGATGGGCATCCCCATCCCGCCGCCGCCCGGGCCCCGCCGACCCGTGCCAGCCCGTCCCGGTCGCCGCGCGTCCTGAGCGGACACGGCCGCCTCAGTCCAGCTCGCGGTGCATGGTCAACAACCGCGCCTTGAACCCGGACGCCTCGAAGAAGTTCTTCGCTCCCCGATCACCCGGGAGGGCCACGCCGTCCACGCCGCGGCACCCGCGTTCGACCAGCCAGGCCAACGCCGTGTCCAACAGCAGCCGCCCCAGGCCGATCCCTCGGGCCTCCGGTTCGACATAGCAGGCGTCGAGGACGCCACGGGGGCCGGGACCCCTACCGTCCTGCGGGTGACAGAGGACGAAAGCGACTACAACCCCGTCGATCGTCCCGACCGCGGCCAGGCGATCGGGATCGGCGACCAGCGCCTCCACCTGCCGGTGGTCGACCGTCCGGTCGCGCCGGAGCCCACCGTCGCCCAGCAGCAGGGCACCCCCGCGGCGGCCCGACAGCTCTCCGACCAGTTCGGACAGCAGGGCGCCGAGGCGTCGGGCGTCGTCGGGTGTCGCCGTGCGAACCGCCTTCATCCCGCCCCTTTGCGTCCGAGCACCCCGGCCGGGGGTCAGGACCGCTCGTCGAGGAGCTGGTCCACGCGGCTCAGGATGGTGCGCCGGCCCCGGTTGGACGCCTCGTAGGCCCGCACCGACACCAGCTCCGAACGGTTCAGCCCGTCGAGGCGTTGCACCACCTGCGATGCCGACAGCGTGTCGAAGCCGGGGATCGACAGGGTCGATACCGCCGGCACGTGTCCGTTAGCCGCCCGAGGGGTGCCGTCCTCGGGTGCCGGCACGGACGAGACGGGACGGTGTGGTGCGCGTCGGGACGCCGCCGACGGGCGGGTCGGCGCGGCTGCCGGTTCGCGGTCCGACCATCCGGATGTCGGTGCGCGCTGTCCGGACGGGGGGCTGGCGGGTCGACGGCGCAGTCCCTCCGATCGACGGCGCAGTTCGTCGTGCCCAGCCCGCACCACGAAGTGGCCGACCGCTCGCGCCGACGACACCCGCACGCCGAGTGCCTCCCGACCTCTGGCCGCGAACTCCGGCAGCTCCTCGACGACGGACACGGCGATGCCGGCCGGCACGAAAACGAAGAGGTCGAGGAGCCGTTGGTTCAGCGGGACGTTGCCATGTGGTTCGTGCGGATCGGCCATCGTCGGCTCCTTGTCACACGCAGTCGCGGCAGAGCATCTTCTTCCGGTCCGCGAGCTGGTTCGGGTGCTTCACCAGGAAGCACGAACGGCAGACGAACTCACCCGGTTGCTTGGGCAGCACCCGCTCCACTCCGTCACCCGAGCGGTCCTCCGGTTCCGGCGTGTCCTCGTCGTCCTCCACCTCTTCGACGACCAGGCGCTCCTTGAGGATGGTGTCGAGGCTGGCCTCGACGTCCTCGTCGTCGGGCTCCTCCTCCTCGTCCTCGTCCGTCTCCTCGCCGGCCGCCGCCTTGCCCGACGTCTTGACGATTGCGGGTGGGGCCTCGTCCACCTCGACGTCCTCATCGACCACGACGATCTCGGCATCGTCGTCATCGTCGTCGGGGATCGCCAGGACGTCGTCGGCGATCAGGTCCTCATCGTCCGCCAGCTCGTCGAGGTCTCCCTCGATGAGCTCGTCCGGTCCATCGACTTCATCGAGTTCTTGTGGCATCTCGGTCTTTCAGTGGTGAGTTGGCGGGAGCATAGACGGTCGGGGGGCGGTTCGATCACAGGAACCGGAATCCCGCCACCGCCCGTCATCCACTCACCGGAACCAGGAAGTCGTCCGTTTTGTTCCCGGCACACGGTTCCCGGCGCTGCGGTGCGGTCGCTGTCGGCCCGCACGTCCATCGGGCCCTCCGCCGCCGGTGCGTCGGGCGCCAGGCGGTTGGACCCAGGGGTCTTTGGCACCACCCCCCCGCAACCGCCGATTCGCACCGTCGGCCCCGGAGGGATGTTTTCTACTCGATCCCCTGGGCCTCCTCCGCCTCTCACAGCATCCCCCCCTCGAGCCGCACCACACGATCGGAATCGTTCGGAGCGCCTGTCGGGGCGACTGGGACTGGGCGCACGATACGCCACCGGCACCGGCTGTCGTCAAATGCTCCGCACCCACGCCTACCTGGATCTTCTCGCAACATCCCAGGTCAGGGGTTTGCGGGAATTCCAGCACCGGACAACGTGTTGCGTTTCCCCTCGGCCCGCCGTTCGGCATCGAGCCGCTCGAGCTCGGGCGTCCCGAAATCCACGTGGACCATGGCGTCGGCTAGCAGCCGGTGACCCGCCTCTTCGGCGATGAGCCGGTGCATCTCTTGAGCCACCCAGCGGTAGCTCGGATGACCCTGGGGGCCCGAGCGGAGCTCGAGGAGGTGCATGGCCTCCCGGGCGTTCATCTGCATCGAGTAACGGATGCGGTAGGCCAGCGCCACCGCATAGGTCGCATGCACCGGAAAGGCCGGGGCCAGCGCCTCCTCCAGTCGGCGCGACCGTTCGAGCGATCCCACATACTGTTCGGTCAGACCGGCGTCCTGCACCACATCGGGAACGTCGTAGCCGAGTGTCGTCCCGAGCGCCTGCCACTCGATGGTCAACATGCGATGGCGCTGCAGGTCGCGGAAGGCGCCGTAGTCGGAGACCACGTCGAACCGGTAACCGGTGCGCTCGAAGGCACGGCCCGGCCGGTGCCGCCGGTTGGAGCGCTCGCCGACGTAAGCCCGCAGGAGGGACCGTCGATCCTCGGCCCCGAGCAGGCGGACCCGTCGCGCCACCTCATCCTCCGGCCGGTCGGTCAGCGGGGCGCAGATGGCGGCGATCACCTTCTCCTCGCCGTCGGGATCGAAGTCGAGGAGCGTCACCGACGGCCGGCCGGACGGTCCGCCCACCGGATGGTCAGCCGGTGAGACCAGGTCGGGGAAGAGCCGCTCCACCAGCTCGGCCGTCTCGAAGCGGGTCCGGTCGAGGTAGGCCGACCACGCACCCCCACGATCGGGCCGGTCCACCCGTTGCAGGAACGACGGGATCACCTTGCGGAGCTCCTCCAGCATGAGGTCGGCGTAGGTGCGGGCCTCGGGCAACGGGTGCGACCGCATGCGGAGGAGCAACGCCTCGTAGGACTGGCCGGTGCCGTAGATCCCGACATTGGAGAGCGAGGCGGCGGGCAGGAGCCCACGGAGGGCGTCAAGCGCCTTGGCCCGGATGGCCTGGCGGTGGACGAAGTCCGAGTCACCATTGCGGCGGGGATGACGGACGGCCAGCCACGCCTGGACCTCGTCGAGCAGCTCCCCGTAGGTGTCGAACATCCGGTCCATGTCCCCGACGTACCGGGCCCCGAGCGGCGAGTCGAGCACGCCCGGGTCGCGGTAGTAGCGGTAGTGACCCGTCGACAGGCGGTTGTTGTAGGCGATGTACCGGGTCGACTGCTCGAGGTAGGCCATAAGCCGCCCCCACTCGAGCACCTTGGTGAGCACGTTGGAGGCCTGCTCGCAGGCCAGGTGCACCCCACCCAGCTGGGCCACCGAGTCGTCCCCGTACTCGAGGAACACCTTCTCGTAGAGGTCCTCAGCCCGCGTGAGCCCGACGGTGGCGTCGACCGTGGCGTCGCCGGTGATGTCAAGCTCGCCCACGAACTCGTCCAGGAACAGCCGGCGCAGGCTCTTCGAGGAGCGGGAGTAGCGGGCGAACAGGGCTCCTTTGACCACCTCGGGCAGATTGACCAGGGCGAACACCGGCTGATCGAGATTGGTCACGTAGCGCCGGAGGATGTCCTCCTCGTCGGGGGTGAACGTCTCTACTGCGTAGGGGAACATGCCCGGATCACACTACGACGGCACCGGTAGGTCAGGCGCGGACCCCACCGCCACCGGGTCGTCCGCCCCCACCACGCCGCGGCGGAGCAGGGAGACAGCCTGGTGGGCGGCGGTGCGAGTCCCCTCCTCGTCGGCCACCTGGGCCAACTGGCGGACCAGGTCGATGAGCTGGCGCACGTTCCGGACGAAGTCACCGGGCGCCACTTCCGCATCCCGCAGGACCGTGTCGAGCGTGGCCCCCCTGGCCCAGCCGATCACCGCCCGGGCGAGGCCCGGATCCGGCCGGCGGGTCCGCCGCAGGCCCACCCGCCGCTCGGCGCGCCGGAGGTCGGCGGCCAGCCCGTCGAGCGCCGCCAGCCGGTCGGCCACGGTGCGCTGCCGGGGCCCGGGCTCCTCCTCACCGACCCGTCGGGCCTCGAAGGTGAGCCCTGATGCCACGCCGGCCAGCAGGGCGGGCTCGAGCCCGTCGAAGACCCCGTGGCGGAGCGCCTCGGCGACCAGGAGGTCCGACTCGTGGTAGATCGACGCCAGGGCCAGGCCGGCTCCAGTCAGCCGCCACCCGTCGATGAAGCCCCGCTCGTCCAGGATGGCCAGGCGGCGGTCCAGCTGGGCAGCGAGCGAGACGGAGCCCGGGGGCGCCTGCCACTGGCCGTACGAGGCGGCCAGGAGCCCATGGGCCTCCTCCTTCGACCACCTCCGCACCAGGTTGACCGCCAGGTTGTAGGTGGGGTGGAACGACGACACCAGGTCCGGCGGTGGGGCGATGGCGGTGGCGGCCACGAGCGAGAAGGGCGTCGCCGGTGACCACAGCACCACGGCGTGGCCCACGGTGTCGATGCCACGCCGGCCGGCCCGTCCGGTGAGCTGCTGGTACTCCCCCGAGGTGAGGGCCGAGGTGTCCGATCCGCGAAACTTGGCGAAGCGCTCGACCACCACCGTCCGGGCCGGCATGTTGATCCCGAGAGCGAGGGTCTCGGTGGCGAAGACCACCTTCAGGAGCCCCTCGGCGAAGCACTGCTCGGCCGCCTGGCGGAAGGCCGGCACCAACCCGGCGTGGTGCGGGGCGATGCCTGCTTCCAGGGCTGCCGACCACGGCCCGTAGCTGAGCGTACGCAGGTCCTCGTCGCCGAGACGCTCCACGGCTGCCTCGGTCAGCTGCCGGATCCGGACCCGCTCCTCGCGGCTGGTCAGGCGGATGCCGTCCTGGAGGCACTGGCGGGTGGCGTCGTCGCACGCCGCCCTCGAGAAGATGAAGGTGATGGCGGGCAGCATGCCGGCCGACGCCAGGTACTCGATCACCTCGCCGCGTCTCGGCACCCGGTAGCGGTGGCGCGGGTTCCGGCGCCGACGTTCGTCGAGGGTGGCACCGTCGGGGTTGGGTCGGTCCCCGCGGAGCAACGGGAGGACGGTGAGGTGGTCGCGCCCCCGCTCGGCCACGGCGTAGTGATGGTGCAGCGTCACCGGACGATGGGTCTCCACCACCACCCGGGTGGCCCCCCGGATCGACGTCAGCCAGGCGCCGAAATCCCGGGCGTTGCTCACCGTGGCCGACAGGCTCACGAACGTCACCGGGGCCGGGGTCAGGACCAGGACCTCCTCCCACACGGAGCCGCGGTAGGGATCCTGGAGATAGTGGACCTCGTCGAGCACGACCACCTCGAGACCGTCGAGCGTTCGCGAGCGGGCGAAGAGCATGTTGCGGAGGACCTCGGTGGTCATCACCACGATGGGGGCGTCAGCCTGGTGAGAGACGTCACCGGTCAGCAGGCCCACCCGGTCCTCACCGTACCGACGCGAGAGCTCGGCGAACTTCTGGTTGGAGAGGGCCTTGATCGGCGTGGTGTAGAAGGTCTTGCCGCCCGACTCGAGGGCGCGCGCCGCCGCATAGTCGGCGATGAGCGTCTTCCCCGAACCCGTGGGCGCCGACACCAGGACCGACTCTCCCCGGTCGATGGCGTCCATCGCCCGGGCCTGGAACTGGTCGAGTGCGAAGTCGAGCCGGCGCTCGAACCGGTCCCGGAAGCGCTCCCCCGCTCCATCCGGGGCGACCGGAGCTGCTCCCCCGGTGCGCCCGTGGCTCATCGTTTGATGATCTTCCCGATGACGATGGACAGTTCGTAGAACAGGTAGAGGGGGATGGCCATGGCCATCATCGAGAACGGATCCGAGCTCGGCGTGACCACGCCGGCCACCACCACGATGATCACGATGGCCCACCGCCGCCACGACGCCAGCTTCTTCGGTGACAGCACGCCGGCGATCTCGAGCGAGACCAGCAGAACGGGGAATTCGAAGGTCAGGCCGAAGACCACCATCAGCAGGATGATCAGGCCGAGGTACTTGGTCGGGTCGTAGATCTCGTTGAGGCTCGGGCCTCCGATGCTCTGCAACCAGCCGAGGGCGTGCGGGAAGGTGACGAAGGCCACTGCGCACCCGAGAGCGAAGAGCAGGATCGAGGCCACGATGAAGGGGATGACGTACTTCTTCTCCTTGGGGTTGAGGCCCGGGGTGATGAAGCGCCAGAGCTCCCACAACAGCACCGGCGAGGCCAGGAACAGTCCTCCGTAGGCGGCGATCTTGACCCGGAGGGCCAGGCCGTCGAGGGGCCCGGTGATGTAGAAGCTGCAGTGGTGCGGGGCGACCTGGCAGTACGGGTGCTTGAGAGCGGCCAGGATCGGGTTGTACAGGAGGAAGGCGACCGTTCCGGTGATCAGGAAGGTCACCAAGCAGATCAGCACCCGCCGTCGGAGCTCGGTGAGGTGCTCCGCCAGGGTCATCGAGTCCGGGGTGGGCCGGGCCTCGCTTCGTCGCTTCAGGGAGATGGCCATGGCTCTCGAACTCGCTGGGATCCGTGTACCGTCCGCCGTGCCCGGCGGGTCAGTTCATACCGGGGTCGTCGGGGATGCTCCGCCCGGTGGAACGCACCTGGTGGACGATGCCGCCCGGATCGGCGATGAGGACACCGGGTATGGACGCGAGCTCCTCGGATGCCTGCACCGTGCCGGCCGGCCGGTTCGACCCTCCTGCAGCCTGGACAGCGTCTCCCTGCACGTCCAGGGGTTCGGAGCCGTCGGGCCTCCCGGACGTCGCCTCGTTCTCCGCCCCGTGGGCATCCGCCAGGTTGTCCAGGAACGTGATCGGCGACCGGACCGCCTGCGAGATGGTCTGGTTGGAGGGCAGATCCGGGAAGGTGCCCCGGACGTCGGACTCGAGCCGCTCCCGGAACTTGCGGAAGTCGCCCCACAGGCCGCCGATCTGTCTGGCCACCTTGGGCAGCTTGTCCGGTCCGAGGACGATCAGGGCCACCACCAGGATGACCAGCAGTTTCGCCGGGCTGAACAACTCCACGCCCAGGAGTGTACCGGCGCCTGGGGCGCCGCACCGACCCCCGCCGCTCAGCCTCCGTCCGTCACCGCGGGTGTCCCGGGCGAGGGATCGCCGGCGCGGCCGACCGACCCCGACTCGAGGAGGACGGCCGCGATCAGCACGATCAGCACGCCGGCGACGACGGACAGCACCACCAGCCACCCGGTGTCGTCCAGGGGCCAGATCGTGAACGCCATCTTCCCCACGATGAGGTTCCCGGGGATCGGGCCGAAGTAGCGGCTGTCCTCGGAGTCCGTGCGGTTGTCGCCCATGACGAAGTACTCGCCGGCCGGCACCGTGTAGGGGTGGTTGAGGCTGAACGGCAGCGGCAGCGGGCTCGGCAGCGTCTCCGGGGCCGGCTTCGGCAGCCACGGTTCGGCCAGCGGCCGCCCGTCGATGTACACCCGGCCGTCCGCCGACGAGACGGTCTCCCCGGGAAGTCCGATCACCCGTTTGACCAGATCGGCGTAGTCCGCGTGTTCGAGCGGCGGCCGCCGGAACACCACGATGTCACCCCGGGCCACGTCGTGGACCCGGTAGCTCAGCTTGTCGACCACGATGCGGTCGCCGATCTGCAGGGTCGGGAGCATCGATCCGGACGGGATGTAGTACATCTGGACGACGAAGGTCCGCACACCGACGGCCAACACCACGGCGACGGCCAGCACGATCGCCCACTCGACCATCCACCGCGCCGACCGCCGTGCGATGACCGGGGCTTCGGGCACCGGGATCGGCACCGCGGTGACCGGTCGTGGTGTCCGGGGCACCTCGACGGCAGGGCCGGTCACGTCGAGGGCCGCGCTGGGGAGGGAGGGATACACCAGGGGGCGAGGCTACTACTGTCCGGATCGACGGCCCGGGCCTACAGCCCCTTGGCGTGGCCGAGTGGCCACACGACGGCCACCGCCCGACCGACGATCAACGACTTCGGGATGGGACCGAAGAAGCGACTGTCCTCCGAGTTCGTCCGGTTGTCCCCCATCACGTAGTAGTAGCCGGGCGGGATCTTGACCGGGCCGGGCAGGTCGAATTGGGGATGCGGGTCGCCGCCGGGGAGCGGCCCCGAGTAGCCGTCCGGTCCGGGGGGCAGCCACGGCTCCTTGAGCAGCTTCCCGTCGATGTAGATGTTGCCGTCCCGCGACGAGATGGTCTCACCCGGGAGCCCGACGATCCGCTTGACCAGGTCGGCGTAGGCCTGGTCCTCGAGGGATGGGCGGGCGAAGACCACGATGTCGCCGCGCTGGGGATCGTGGAACCGGTAGCTCAGCTTGTCGACGATGATGCGGTCGCCGATCTGGAGCGTCGGGAGCATCGAACCCGACGGGATGTAGAAGGACTGCACCACGTAGGTGCGGAGCACCACCGTGCAGAGGAGCACGGCCATGAGGATGACGGCCCACTCGACGACCGTCCGGTAGCCGCGCCCCTTCGTGGGGGCTGTGGTCGGCTCGGTGCCGGTGTCGCCGACCGCGTCGCCCGCCGTCGGCTCGGGTTGCAGGGCCGACGGCGCGTCGGTGGGGGGTTGAGCTGTCACAACCAGGGGACGCTACCGCACGCAGAC
>JBKQRT010000422.1:0-14993 GCA_052143895.1 Acidimicrobiales bacterium
AGATCGCCGAGATCACCGACGTGCCCATCGGGACGGTCATGAGCCGCATCCACCGAGGAAGAAAAGCGCTGCAGAAGGCGTTGATCGATCGTGGAAGCACACGGGGGCTCGTCGGGGCGACCGATGAAGCCAGGTAGGGAGATCGCACCAGTGGGAGAGCGGGAAGCACCGGACAGAGCGGACGGCACGAGCGAGGCGATGGCCGGGTTCGTCGGCTGTGATGAGACCATCGAGCGCCTGTACTTCTATCTCGACGGCGAGCTCACCGAACAGCGCCGGGTCGAGATCGCCCGTCATCTGGACCTGTGCGGGCCTTGCGTCGGCGCCTACGGGTTCGAGTCGGAGCTCCGCAGAGTCATCGCCAACCGGTGCAAGGACCACGTGCCAGACTCACTGATCGAACGGGTCGCCGAAGCCCTTCGCAACGAGCACAGCACCCCGCCGGGCCACTGACCACCGGACCCGCGGTCAAGGGCTCGACCGGCCCGCCCGTGGCGCCGATCGCCCCACTCGGGTGCCGGTCCCTACACTGGTCCCCGTGACGGAGACCTCGAGCCCCACCGACAGCACGGGTGCGGTGGACTGGGACGCCGCCGAACGCGTGGCCGGGTGGGTCGGGAGCCGTCACCGCGTCCCGGCCCCCTACCGACCCGACCTCCTGCAGCGCGACTTCGAGGAGCTGACCGCCCAGGCCGAAGAGCTGGTGGCCGAGTCGACTGGCCTGCGCTCGGCCTCCGGCCCGGCCCGGGCCCGGGTCACCGACCGGGCCGGCTGGGTGCACGCCAACGTCTCCAGCTTCCAGCGGCTCGTCGGCCCGCACCTCGACCGGCTGAACCCAGGTCGCATGGTGGCCGGCAACCCGATCACCGAGCGCCTGGCCGGGCCGCTGGCCGCCGCCAGCCGGATGGCCACCGGCACCCAGATGGGCCTGGTGCTGGGCTGGCTCTCCACCCGGGTCCTCGGCCAGTACGATCTGCTCCTGACCGAGGAGGCCGTCGAGGACCAGGACCTCGTCTACTTCGTCGGGCCGAATGTGGTCGCCCTCGAGCAGCTCCATGACTTCGAGCCCCGCGAGTTCCGGCTGTGGCTGGCCCTCCACGAAGTGACCCACCGGTGCCAGTTCACCGCCATCCCCTGGATGCGCGACTACTTCGTGTCACTGGTGGAGGAGGGCATCGGTTCGCTCGAGCCCGATCCGTCCCGGTTCGCCGAGGCGCTCCGCCGGATGACCGACGAGATCCGCGCCGGCCGCAACCCCCTGCGTGACAGCGGCGCCCTCGGCCTCGTGGCCACGCCGGAGCAGCTCGAGGGACTCCACCGCATCCAGGCCCTGATGAGCCTGCTCGAGGGCCACGGGGACGTGACGATGGACCGCGCCGGCGCTGCGGCCATCCCCAGCGCGGCGCGGTTCAGCGAGGTGTTGCGCCAGCGCCGCAAGCAGGCCCGGGGGCCGGCCCGACTGCTCCAGCAGCTGATCGGCCTCGAGGCCAAGCTGCGCCAGTACGAGGAGGGGGAGCGCTTCATCGCCGCCGTGGAGGACTCGGGCGGCCCCGAGCTGCTCGAGCGGGCCTGGCGGGGGCCCGACTGGCTCCCGACCCTGGTCGAGATCCGGAATCCCGCCGAGTGGATCACCCGTGTCGGGGCCACCCCCGCGCTCTCCGGCTGACCGTCGGCACGGTCCGGCGGGCGACCCCCTGACGGGGGCGCTGCTCACCCGCTGCACGTTCCCCGACCCCGGGACGGACCTCGTCTGCGGGGTGTCCGGCGGCGCCGACTCCCTGGCGTTGCTGCTGCTGGCTACGGCCGCCGGCTGCCGGGTGACCGCCGTGCACGTCGACCACGGGCTGCGGCCGGGCTCGGCCGGCGAGGCCGAACGAGTGGCGTCGGTGGCCGCCCGTTTCGGTGCGGCGTTCCGGGCCGAGCGGGTGGTGGTGGCAGACGGGCCCAACCTCGAGGCACGGGCACGGCAGGCCCGTCGCCGGGCGCTCGGACCCGACGCCGCCACCGGCCATACGGCGGACGACCAGGCGGAGACGGTGCTCGCCAACCTGCTCCGTGGCGCGGGGGTCAGCGGGCTGGCCGCCATGCGTGCCGGGCCGCGGCACCCGCTCCTCGACTTGCGGCGCACGGAGACCGAAGCCCTCTGCGACCACTTCGGCCTGGAGGCCCTCCGCGACCCGTCGAACGACGACCCTCGGTTCGTGCGCAACCGGATCCGACACGAGCTGTTGCCGCTGTGCTCGGACATCGCCCGACGCGACGTGGTGCCGCTGCTCGCCCGACAGGCCCGAGTGCTGGCCGGCGACGCCGAGGTGCTCGACGCGGTGGCGTCCCTGGTGGACGGGAGCGACGCCGCCGCGTTGTCGGCCGCCCCGGATCCGGTCGCCCGCCGGAGCGTCCGGCGGTGGCTGGCCGGCGACGACCCCTATCCGCCGCCCCTCGACGCCGTGGAGCGCGTCCTCGAGGTGGCCCGGTCGGAGCGGCGGGCCACCGAGCTGCCCGGCGGGCGGCGGGTGTCCCGGAGCCACGGCCGGCTCTCGCTGGCACCGGCCGACCCCGTGGCCCCCGGCGCTCCGGAGGGGCGACGCCACTCCGGTACAGTCGGGCCGTGACCGGCGCCGATGACGAGGGGTCCGAGGATCCGGCGCTGCTGGGCCACGGACGAGACATCGGTCGGGTGATCGTCTCGGCGGACGACCTCCAGGCCCGGATCACCGAGCTCGGCGCCCGCATCACCGCCGACTACGTCGGCCGGCCCCCCCTGCTGATCGGGGTGCTGAAGGGTGCGTTCATGTTCATGAGCGACCTGTCGCGGGCCATCTCCCTGCCCGTCGAGGTGGACTTCATGGCCGTGTCGTCCTACGGGAGCGCCACCCGGACCTCGGGGGTGGTGCGGATCGTCAAGGACCTCGACGTGGACCTGGCCGACCGGCACGTCCTGGTGGTGGAGGACATCGTCGACAGCGGGCTCACGCTCAGCTACCTCCAGCGCTACCTCCTGGCCCGCCGCCCGGCCAGCCTGGAGGTGTGCGCACTGCTGGTCAAGGACGACCAGCAGCGCACCGAGCTGGACTTGCGCTACGTCGGGTTTCACATTCCCGCGGAATTCGTGGTGGGATATGGCCTTGATGTCGACGAGCGCCTGCGCAATCTCACGGCCATCCACGCCTACGCGGGCGGATCGTCCTAGGGCTACCGCCGGATCGCGCTGACCCGGTGGCTGTCGACACGGCCCGCATCGAGCGGGCCATCCTCGAGCTCCTGACCGCACTGGGCGAGGACCCGTCCCGGGACGGCCTGGTGAGGACGCCCCGCCGGGTGGCCCAGATGTACGAGGAGCTGTTCGCCGGGTTCGGGGAGAACCCGGCCGACCACCTCGAGGTCACGTTCGCCGCCGACCACGACGAGATGGTGATGGTGCGCGACATCCCCTTCGCCTCCCTGTGCGAGCACCACCTGGTGCCCTTCATCGGGCGGGCCCACGTCGCCTACATCCCGGGTGACGATGGCCGCATCACCGGACTGTCCAAGCTGGCCCGCCTGGTGGAGGGGTACGCCCGGCGCCTCCAGGTGCAGGAACGGATGACGTCGGAGATCGCCGACGCCATCGAGCAGGCCCTGGTCCCGCAGGGGGTCCTGGTGGTCGTCGACGCCGAGCACCTGTGCATGTCGATGCGGGGCGTGAGGAAATCGGGCACCTCGACGGTGACCTCGGCGGTCAGGGGCCTCTTCCGCAGCGACGCCGCCACCCGGATGGAGGCCATGCAGTTCGTGCGGGGCCGCTGACCGGTCCCCGGCTCCGGCCGCGGGGGCCGGTGGGCTGGTTTACGCTGTGTCCCCATGCCCGGCCCCATCGACCACGACCGTCCCCTGGTCATGGGGATCCTCAACGTGACGCCTGACTCCTTCTCGGACGGCGGCGAGTGGTTCGACGGCACCCGGGCGGTCACGAGAGGACTCGACATGGTCGCCGAGGGGGCCGACATCGTGGACGTGGGCGGCGAGTCGACCCGGCCCGGCGCCGAGCCGGTGCCTGCGAGCGAGGAGCTGCGGCGGGTCCTGCCGGTGGTCGAGGCGCTGGCCGGTCGGGTGCGGGTGTCCATCGACACCACCAAGGAGGAGGTGGCCGAGGCGGCGGTGGGTGCCGGTGCCACCCTGATCAACGACGTCTCCGCCACCCTGTGGCCGGTCGCCGCCCGCTGTGGTGTGGGCTGGGTGGCGATGCACCGCCGCGGGACGCCCGCGACCATGCAGCGCGATCCGCACTACGACGATGTGGTGGCCGAGATCGCCGCCATGCTGGCCGATCGGGCGGAACACGCCGTCGAGGCCGGCGTGGAGGAGGTGTGGATCGACCCGGGTATCGGCTTCGGCAAGACGGTGGAGCACAATCTGCGGCTGCTCGGATCGCTCGAGGTGCTGGTGGCCGGCGGTCACCCCGTCATGGTGGGCACCAGTCGCAAGAGCTTCCTCGGCGTGGTGGCCGGCACGGGCGCCACGATCCCGGTCGGGGAACGCCTGCCCGCCTCGCTGGCTACGGCCACCTGGGCCATGCAGCAGGGGGTCGGGATGGTCCGGGTCCACGACGTGGCGGCGACCGTCCAGGCGGCGGTGCTGGTCGGCCGACCGGCGGGCGGGTCGGCCGGTGCGCCGGGGGTCGGACCATGAGGGGGAAGTGGGCGGCGGGCATCCCGCCTCGCAACTTCACCTGGGTCATCAAGGACCGCCTGGCCATGAGCGAGCGGCCGGGCGGCTTCGCCCCCAACCACCGCAAGGTCCGGCGCCAGGAGGAGATCATCTGGCTGCAGGTCCAGGGCTTCACCCGGATCATCTCGCTGCTCCCCTCCTCCCACAACCTCCAGGCCTACGAGGAGCGGTCGCTGGCCGCCGTCCACTTCCCCCTGCCGGCGTCGGGCGACAGCCGGTCCGCCCTCGAGGGTCTCTACCGCGAGCTGCACGGGTACCTGACCGCTGGGGAGCGGATCCTCATCCACCAGGAGGAGCTCGGCGACCGGGTCAACGGCGTCGTGGCCGGCTACCTGCTGTGGTCGGGCCGGTTGCCGAGCGGGCCCCAGGCCATCACCGTCCTCGAGCACATGACGGGCCACGCGATGGGGCCGAGCGGCCGGGAGCTGGTGGCCATCGCCGGGCAGCTGGCGCCGGCCCGCCCGGCCGCCGGTGAGGCACGCCGGAGCGGATGAGCCCCGGGGCCGGCGCGACGCCGGCGCCCGCCGCCGGTGACGACCGGATCGAGCTGCGGGGACTCCGGGTCGTCGGGACCCACGGGGTCCTGCCCGAGGAGAAGCAGCGGGCCCAGCCCTTCGAGCTCGACCTCGACCTGGTGGTGGACCTCGCCCCGGCGGCCGTGACGGACCGGCTGTCCGACGCCGTGGACTATGCCGCCGTCGCCGGGGCAGCCGTGGCCGTTGTGGCCGGCCCCCGATCGTTCGAGCTGCTCGAGACCCTGGCCGTCGCCGTCGCCGATGTGGTCCTCGCCGCCGATCCCCAGATCGGGGCGGTGACCGTCGCCCTGCGCAAGCTGCAGCCGCCGCTGCCGGTGGACATCGCCACCGTCGGGGTGCGGATCACCCGTCGCCGGTGAGCTCGACCCGGGCCGAGGCTCCGACCGTCCGGGCCTTCCTCGGGCTCGGCTCCAACCTCGGGGACCGGTGGGGGCACCTGCGGCGGGCGGTCGACCAGCTCCGGGCCGGGACCCGCGCCCCGGTCACCGCTGTGTCCCAGGTGTATGAGACCGAGCCGGTGGGCGGCCCCGCTGGTCAGGACCGCTACCTCAACCTGGTGGTGGAGCTGGCCGTGGCCCCCGACGCCGACCCCTACCGCCTCCTCGAGGAGTGCCGCCGGCTCGAGGCGGCCGCCGGCCGGGTGCGGGCCGCCCGGTGGGGGCCACGGACCCTGGACGCCGACGTGCTGTGGATCGACGGCGTGGTCCTGGACGACCCGGACCTCACCGTGCCCCACCCGCGCTGGAGCGAGCGGCGGTTCGTCCTGGCCCCGCTGGCCGAGCTGGCCCCCGACCTCGTCCCCGAGGAGGTCCTCGCCCAGGCTGGTGGCGAGGTGGCCGTCGTGGGTACACTGTGACCAGCAGGACCAAGATTCTCTGACGCGAACGGCACCCGCTGGGGCTGGAACGTCGAAAGGGGTCTCGTGACCACATTCCGCGTGATCGGGCCGGGCCGTGCCGGCCGGTCGTTGATGGCAGCGCTCGCCGCTGCGGGGGGCTACGAGTCGAAGGGCGCGCTCGGTCGTGGTGATCCCCTGGTCGACGCCGCGACCGACGTGGACATCTTGGTGATCGCCACGCCGGACGGTGAGATCGCCCGGGCGGCGGCGGCGGTCGAGCCGGTGGAGACCACGGTGGTCGTCCACCTGTCGGGATCGATGGGCCTCGACGTGCTGGCTCCCCACCACCACCGTGCCTCCCTGCACCCGTTGGTCCCCCTGCCGACCCCCGAGGTCGGCGCACGCCGTCTGCGCTCGGGCGTCACCTTCGCGGTGGCCGGCGATCCGGCGGTCCGCCGTCTGGCCGAGGCCCTGGGCGGTCGTGCCATCGAGGTCGACGACGGGGCCCGGGCCACGTACCACGCCGCCGCCACCATCGCCGCCAACCACCTGGTCTCGCTGGTGGGCCAGGTCGAGCGTGTTGCCGCCGCCGCCGGGCTCCCCCTCGACGCCTTCGCCGGCCTGATGCGGGCGGCGACGGACGACGCGTTCGCGCTCGGGCCGAGCCGGGCGCTCACGGGCCCGGCCGTCCGGGGGGACTGGGACACCGTGGATCGTCACCGCCGGGCCCTCTCGGCACTGCCCGGGCACCGCACCGAGCTGGCCGCCTACGACGCCATGGTCGGGCTGGCCCGGCGGCTGTCGATGGAGACCACCGTCGAGGGAGCCCCGGTCTCTGGGGGCCGGGCCGGCACCGTGGGCGACGGATCCGGAGCGCGCCGCGTCGGGCAGGTGGCATGACCAGCACCCTCGCCCCCCCGGCGGCTCTCTCCGCCGAGCCGACCCGGATCTCCCCGGTCGTCGTCATCGACACCCTCGCGGGGTACGCCGCCGCGCTCCACAGGGCGCGTAGGAGCGGCCGCACCGTGGGCGTGGTCCCGACCATGGGCGCTCTGCACGCCGGCCACCGGTCGCTCATCGAGCGGGCCGCCGCCGAGTGCGACGTGGTGGCGGTCTCGATCTTCGTCAACCCCACCCAGTTCGGCGACGCCGGCGACCTGGCCGCCTACCCCCGCACCCTCGAGTCCGACCTCGCCACCGTGGCCTCGGCCGGTGGCATGCTCGTCTTCGCCCCCTCGGTCCAGGAGATGTACCCCGGGGGCGCCGACGCCTGCCGCACCACGGTGTCGGCGCCGTCCCTCGCCGCACGGTGGGAGGGTGCGTCCCGGCCGGGACACTTCGACGGTGTGGCCACGGTCGTGGTCAAGTTGCTTTCGGCGGCCGGCCGCTGCCGCGCCTACTTCGGGGCCAAGGACTTCCAGCAGCTGGCCCTGGTCACCCGGGTGGCACGCGACCTCTGCCTGCCCGTCGAGGTCGTCGGGTGCGAGACGGTGCGGGACCCGGACGGGCTGGCCTTGTCCAGCCGCAACGTCCGGCTGTCGGCGGACGAGCGCCGATCGGCGCTCGTCCTGTGCCGGGCACTGCGGGCCGCCGCCTCCGCCATCCGGCGCGGCGAGGAGGATCCGGCGGTCGTGGAGGACCTCATGGCGCGGACGGTGGCCACCGAACCGTCGGTGGCGCTCGACTACGCCGCCGTCGTGCACGCCGACGACCTCGAACGTGCTGCCAGCTGTGCGCCCGGGCGACCGCTCCGGCTCCTCATCGCGGCCACCGTGGGCCCGGTACGGCTGATCGACAACCTCGATCCCCGCCAGGTCAACTGACGCCGGCGTGGTCGACTCGTCACCGGGGCCGGGCGCCCTGGACGTCCTGGTGGTGGGCAGCGGGGTGGCCGGACTGTCGGCCGCCGTGCGACTGGCGGCACCGATGCCGACCAGCGGTGCGGACCACCCCCGCGGTCTGCGGGTGGGGGTACTGACCAAGGCGGAGCTTTCCCAGTCAGCCACCCGCTGGGCCCAGGGCGGCGTGGCGGCGGTGCTCGGTGGCGACGAGGACTCGACCGATCTCCACCTAGCCGACACGCTGGCCGCCGGGGCCGGGCTGTGCGACACCGACGCCGTCCGGGTGCTGGTCGACGAAGGGCCGACCCGGGTGCACGAGCTCATCGCCATGGGGGCCGTCTTCGACCGCCAGCCAGGGGGCGCTCTCGAGCTGGCCCGGGAGGGTGGCCACTCCACCGCCCGCGTGGTCCATGCCGGGGGTGCCGCCACCGGGGCCGAGGTCGAACGGGCGCTGGTCGACGCCACCCGGTCGAGTGCAGCGGCCGTCCTCGAGGAGTGGTTCGCGCTCGACCTGCTGGTGTCCGGCGGTCGGTGCGAGGGGGTCCGGGCCCTCGACGGGTCGGGCCGGCGGGTGGAGGTGCGGGCCACCCACACCGTGCTGGCAACCGGTGGTGCCGGCCAGCTCTTCGCCGTGACCACCAACCCGGCCGAGGCCACCGCCGACGGCCTGGCCATGGCTCTGCGGGCCGGGGTGCCGGTAGCCGACGTGGAGTTCATGCAGTTCCACCCGACGGCGCTCCACCACCCGGCCATGCCCCGCCCGCTGCTGTCGGAGGCGCTGCGCGGCCACGGTGCGCTGCTGCGCGACGCGAACGGTGACCGGTTCGTCGACGAGCTCGCCCCGCGGGACGTGGTGAGCCGGGCCATGGCCCAGCGCATGCGCGAGCAGGGGGCCGAAAGCCTGTGGCTCGACGCCACCGCCCTCGACTCGTTCGAGGCGCGCTTCCCCACCATCGACGCGTCGCTGCACGCCATCGGCCTCGATCCGTCCCGCGACTGGCTCCCCATCGCCCCCGCCGCCCACTACCTGTCCGGAGGGGTGCTCACCGACCTGTGGGGTGCCACGGCCCTGCCTGGCCTGTGGGCCGCCGGCGAGGTGGCCTGCACCGGTGTGCACGGCGCCAACCGCCTGGCCTCGAACTCGCTGCTCGAAGGGATGGTGTTCGGCGCCCGGTTGGCCGAGTCGATCCTGTCCGGCGTGGACGGCCCGACGGCCACCGGTGCCCTCGGCCCGGTGGCCGAGGGCGTCGAGCAGCCCGTCGACCCGGCACGGGCGGCACCGTGGCTGACCGGGGCCGCGGCCGAGCCGGCGGGCGCGCCACCCGCCGACGTGGCCAAGGCGCAGGAGCGTCTCCAGCGGGCCATGATCGAGGGCGCCGGGGTCGTCCGGAGCGCCGAGGGTCTGATCGGTGCCGGGACGGCGGTGGAGGAGGTGGCGGCCACCCTCGGCCCGGGGGCGCCCCTCGACCGGGCCCACGGCGAGGTCGTCAACCTGGTCACCTCGGCCCGCAGCGTCCTGCGCTCGGCCACCGTGCGCTGCGAGACCAGGGGGGCCCACGCCCGAAGCGACTACCCCGAGGCCCGGGACGAGTGGCGCCGCCGGATCGTCCACGCCGCCGGCGCGGTGGCCCTCCTCGGACCGTCGCCGGTGCCGGCACCGGGCGCCCCGTCGGTCGGCACAGCGGAGGGCAGGCGATGAGCACCGCCGCACCGGCCCCCCCCGTCAGAGTCGACGACGTGGTCGATCCACCGAGGGCGGCAGTGGTGGAGGCCGTCGGGCGGGCCCTCGCCGAGGACCTGCTCCCGCTCGGCGACCTCACTGCCGCACTGGTCCCCGCTGGCACCGACGGGTCGGTCTCCATCGTGAGCCGGGCGACGGGTGTGGTCGCCGGCCGGGCGTGCGCGCTCGAGACGTTCGCCCAGATCGACCCTTCGCTGGTGGCCGAATGGCGGGTCGCCGACGGCGGTGCGGTGTCCCCCGGCGAGGTGGTGGCGGTGGTCGCCGGACCGCTGCGGTCGATCCTCACCGCCGAGCGCACCGCCCTCAACTTCCTCGGCCACCTGTCGGGGGTGGCCTCGCTGACCCGGCGCTACGTCGACGCGGTCTCGGCCGCAAACCCGTCCACCCGGCTGCTCGACACCCGGAAGACCACGCCCGGCCTGCGGGCCCTCGAGAAGGCGGCGGTGCGGGCCGGCGGGGGGTACAACCACCGGGGCAGCCTGTCCGAGGCCGTGCTGGTCAAGGACAACCACCTCGGCGGTGTCTCGATCGCCGAGGCGGTGGCTCGGGCGGCCCGGCAGTGGCCGGGACGCATGGTCGAGGTCGAGTGCGACCGGCCAGACCAGGTATCCGAGGCCGTCGCGGCCGGCGCCACGGTGGTCATGCTCGACAACATGGAGCCGGAGGAGGTCCGGGCGTGCGTGGACCTGGTGCGGGCCTCGGGCACCGGCGTGCTCGTGGAGGTGTCGGGAGGCGTCGACCTGGACCGCGCACCGCTGCTGGCGGCGGCCGGTGCCGACCTCATCTCGGTCGGGGCGCTGACGCACTCCGCCCCCGTGCTCGACCTGGGCTTCGATCTACCGCCGGCCGGCGGCGGGAAAGGCTGACCATGCTGCTCGCCATCGACGTCGGCAACACGGAGACGGTGGTCGGCCTGTTCGCCGACGACCTGTCCGTCCCCGGCGAGACCGGGCCGCGGGACGGCAACGAGCCCACCGGGCTGGCCCACCACTGGCGGCTATCGACCGTCGCTGAACGGACCGCCGACGAGCACGCCCTCCTCCTCACCCAGCTGCTCGACCTCGACGGCCTCGACATCGACCACGCGGTATCGGGCATCGCGGTGACCTCGTCGGTCCCGCTGGTCACCGCCAACCTCCGCCAGATGGTCTCCCGGTGGTTCGACGTGCCCTCGGTGGTCCTCGAACCGGGGGTGAAGAGCGGGATGCCCATTCTCTACGACAACCCGAAGGAGGTGGGCGCCGACCGGATCGCCAATGCCGTCGGTGCCCACGACCTGTTCGGGGGACCGTGCGTGGTGGTCGACCTCGGCACCGCCACCACGTTCGACGCCATCTCCGCGGCCGGCGAGTACCTCGGTGGGGCGATCACTCCCGGCGTGGCCATCAGCCTCGACGCTCTGTTCGCCCACGCCGCGGCCCTGCGCCGGGTGGAGCTCATCGAACCCCGCAGCGTCATCGGCAAGTCGACCGTGGAGTCGATCCAGTCCGGCGCCCTGTACGGGTTCGCCGGGCAGGTCGACGGCCTGTGCCGGCGGTTCGCGGCGGTGCTGGGCGAGTGCACGGTGGTGGCCACCGGCGGCCTGTCGGAGCTGATCTCGCCGTACTCCGACGAGATCGAGTACGTGGAGCGCTGGCTCACCCTCCACGGGCTCCGGATCATCTTCGAGCGGAACTCGCCCACCCTGCCGGGGTCGCGGGACCACTGAGGATCTGCGACCGGACCCGGGTCAGACCGGGGCCTCGAAGGCGAGTCGCGGGGTGCGGGCCGGAGGCTGATGGTCCCACAGGTCGGCGACCAGGTCGTCCCGGACCGGACGGTTGGCCGGATCGTCCCAGCGGTTGACCTGTTGGAGGGGGTCGTCCTGCAGGTCGTAGAGCTCGCCCTCGGAGCCGTCGTGGGAGGTCCCGGGGAGGTAGGCCGTGCACACCCACGAGTCCCGCATCAGGGTGCGGACGTGGACATCGGTCCCGAACAGCTCGCTGTCCCACTCGGTGAGCACCCGCTCAAAGCCCCGGGCGTCGGCGTCGGCATCGTCCACCGGGAGGGCGTCGCCCTGCATCCACCCGGGCGGTTCGACGCCGGCGATGGCGCAGAAGGTGGGGGCCAGGTCGACCAACCCGACCGGCCGGCACACCACCCCGGGGGCGGTCGAGCTCGAGGGCGCCGGCCGCCACACCAGCGGCAACCGCATCAGGGCGTCGACGTGGTAGGGGCCCTTGAACAGCAGCCCGAAGTCGCATGGGAGCTCACCGTGGTCGGTGGTGAACACGACGTCGAGGTCGTCGGCCCAGCCGCGCTCGGCCACACGAGCGAGGACCCGCCCGAGCGCTTCGTCGATGAGCTCACACTCGACGGCGTTCCGGGCGTTGACCTCACGGACCTGGTCGGCGGTGGGCGTGGCCGGCACCCAGTCGGCCGGTGCCTCGTAGTTGGACACCAGCGTGCCGTCGTACCAGAGGCGCCAGTGGCGCGGCTTGCCGTCGAGGATCGCCTCCTTGCGGCTCCGGTCCTTTGGGTAGCCGACCGGGAGGGGCACCTCCCGCCAGTCGATGCGCCCCACCTCGGACTCGGGTGGGTCCCAGGGGTGGTGGGGATCGGGAAAGCTCATCCAGCAGAACCAGTCGTCGTCGGCCCCGAGCGAGTCCAGCCACCCGATGGTCCGGTCGGCGACCCAGTCGGTGTGGTAAATGCCGCGGTCGATCGGGTTGACCGCCACCTGCGGCGCCCCGGTCTCGCCGCCCCCGGCCGCGTTGACCTGCAGCGAACCGTCGAGGGCCGGGTAGAAACCGCCCACCGCCTCGCGATGCTCGGCCAGCAGCCACCGGGCGTAGTGCAGCGGTCCCATGGCACCATGAGCGGCAAGCTCCAGATGCTCGAAGCCCCGGTGGAGGCCCCCGGGCGGCTCGGTGCCGGACCGGGCCATGGAGTTCTCGGGGAATCGGAAGAACGGGTCGAGGAACGGCTCGAAGTGCGCCTTGCCGACCAGCGCGGTGCGATAGCCGGCCCGGTGGAGCAGGTCGGCGACGGAGGGGGCG
Organism: Acidimicrobiales bacterium; assembly: GCA_052143895.1. GTDB lineage: Bacteria > Actinomycetota > Acidimicrobiia > Acidimicrobiales > RAAP-2 > Bog-756. Next base: position 12,702 of record JBKQRT010000422.1, read on the forward strand.
TCGGCCGGGAGGGGCACCCCGTTCATCCACACCCCGTGGGTGGTCGGGTACTGGCCGGTGAGGATGGTCGAGCGGGAGGGCATGCACACCACCGACTGGGGATGGGCCCGCTCGAAGCGGATGCCCTCGCCGGCGAGGCGGTCGACCACCGGTGTACGGGCCAGCGTACCCCCGTTGCAGCCGAGGGTGTCGTAGCGCTGCTGGTCGGTGGTGACGAACAGGACCTTGCGGCCCATCAGTCGGCGTCCTTCCCGTGGTGGTGATGCGGACGCGGGCGTCTCATGCGGCCACGTCCGGTCCGACGGCCTCGACGCCGAGGACCACGGGCAGGTGGGCCAGTGCGGCCCGGGCGGCACCCCCGATGACCAGGGCCAGTGCCGCCGGATCAGCGTCCGTGCCGTAGACGACCAGGCTGGTGCCGTCGTGGAGGTCGAGCACGTCGATGGTGCCGAGGTGCTCGGAGAACAACGGTGCGGTGATCCGGTACTGGAGGCGGCGCAGCACCGGGTCGACGGTGACCAGGCGCTCGGGCATGGGGAGCCCCGATGCCGTGGTGACCACCCGGACGTCGCCGTCGACGGTGCATGACACGATGCCCGGGAACCATTCGTGCACCCGTTCCGGCGCGCCGAGCAGCCCCCATGCGACCCCGGGTGGACAAGCCAGCCGCACCTGGTGCCGGATACTCCCGCGCTTGGCCGTCACCGGGTGCGGGAGGGGACGGCGCCCCTCGGTGGGATGACGGGACGTCCTCGCAGTCCCCTGGGCATCCTGGCAGCATAATAGTTGACAGTGACTATGACAAATCATGGCAGTGGCCGGCCACGGCCAGGCCCTCATCACTTCCTAACATCGTCCTCATCCGCGGCACATGCCGGCGGGGGAGAACTGGTAGCGAGTAGTCCGAGCCTCGGCCCCGCCCAGGAGGTGGCACCCCATGATGCACCCGCTCCTCACCGTTCCACGGCTGTTGGTGGGCATGGTCGCCGTCGGGACGCTCTCCCTCGGGCTCGCCGGGACGGCCGGCGCCGGCTCGGCCGTCCCACTGACCGCTCCCAAGGTGACGTCGAGCTTCAACTGCGCGCGTGCCACGAAGGTCCTGACCCGCATCCAGCGGGGTGAGGCGCGCATCGCCACCGGCCTGCCTGGACTCACAAAGGTCGAGGCGAGGGCCAGGGAGCACGGCCACCCGAAGTACGCCGCCTTTCTCCAGCGGCAGATCGCCCGCTTCGAGAGCGCACCGTTCAAGGCCCGACTGACCAGGGTCTCCTCGGCCATCGACGCCAAGTGCCACGTGAGCGCCCCCTCCCCGTCCACCAGTTCCTGACCCGGATCCGGTGGCGACGATCCGATGGCCCGACCGCCCAAGTGCCTGTTCCACCGATCGGCGGGGCTCCCGACGCCATTCCATGAAAAGTCGGCGTTAACGTTCACCTTGTATCCGTCGATACACCCTAGGAGCACCGGCGGCAGCCACATCGTTGGAGCATCCGATTCGCCGGAAGACCCGATCGTTCGGGCACGAACCAGGAGGACCACCTTCATGTCGACCATCGTCACCCTCGCCAAGCGGACCGCGATCTCTGCCGTGGCCGTCTGCACGGTGGTCTGCGGCACGACCGCCATCGCAACCGACGCAGGTGCCGCCACGCCGTCCACACCGGGTGCCCACGCGTTCGCCCAAGCCGAGAGGCGGGCCAACTGTGGCAACGCAGAGAAGCAAGTGACCCGCGTGCAACGGCTCGAGGCCCGATTCGCCGCAGGCATCGCCAAGCTGCAGCGCCATGAGTCGAAAGCCCAGCAGGCCCATGACGCCCACATGACGCAGGCCCATGACGCCCACATGACCGTCTACTGGAAGAAGTTCATCGCCAAGCGGCAGAAGTACGAGGACTGGGTGCTCAACCGGAGGGTTCTGGCCCATCAAGCCTTTGTCGACAGGGTGTTCAGCGCCAAGTGCCACGTGACAGCTCCCCCGGTGCCGTCGTCTCCGCCGACGATTGCGCCGCCTGCGTTGTCGACCCCTCCGACGACCACGTCATAACCCGGCGGAGACGCCCTCCGGCTCGGAGCGGAGTGGGGGAACGTCGGCGGACCCTGTGGGCCGGCGCGGCCTCTCGTCGGTGGGTCGGTCGCCTAATCGGCCGGGAGGTCGTCGACCAGCGAGTGGGCAAGCCCGGCGAACCCCCGTGCCAGCTCGGTCGACGGCCCCGCCACGGCGGCGCCGGCGGCCAGCTCGGCGTAGCGCCGGGCGACCTGCACCGAGTCGGCGATGGCCCCCGACTCCGCCAC
>JBKQRT010000423.1:0-17169 GCA_052143895.1 Acidimicrobiales bacterium
TGTTTACCCTCTTTACTGTTTACATAAACTTAGGAATTATACATTTAAAAAATGGTGACCCCTACGGGATTCGAACCCGTGTTACCGCCGTGAAAGGGCGGTGTCTTAACCGCTTGACCAAGGGGCCATATAATGGTGAGCCATGCAGGATTCGAACCTGCGACCCTCTGATTAAAAGTCAGATGCTCTACCGACTGAGCTAATATCCGTCGCCGACGTCATCGAGCAGGTGCTGTCCGACAACAGTTGGCCTTCCGGCTCGCCGATCACCACCGTCAGCCGAAGGTTGAGCCGGCTGTCGGGCCCGGTCGATCAGTCGGGCGTGATGCCGGCGCCCTTCAGCATCCGGCGGAGGTCGATGACCATCTGTTTGTCGACATCGTGGCCCGACGGCGCGTCCAGGGTCTCCGTTTCCGGTCCGAGCGTGACCTTGTAGCGACCTTCGTGAGCCTCGTGGACCTCGGCCACGGCCTCGAGAAGGGACAGCACGTCGTGCCACTGGATGTTTGGGCTGGTCGGGTGCTGGAAGATCTTCTCGACGGTCGCCCGGTGGTGGCCGTTGAGCTTGACGCCTTCAACCACTGTGCTCTCCCATGGCGGACCGGACGGTGCCGGACCTCGCTGCAGAGAGTGTAGACCGCGGGCCACCGACCGTCGGGCGTCGGTGACACCCCGGGTCTACCGGCCGACGGCGCGTTCGAGCTGGACTTTGGGCATCTCGGACCGCCCGCTGATCTTGCGGCGGCGGGCCTCTTCGTACAGCGGGTCGCGGTCCACCGGCCCCGCGGTGGGATCGGAGACTCTCCGCCGAACCGTCGGTGAGGGAGTCGAGATCGTCGTCGACGCCAATCGCAGTTACACGGGCAAACATGCCATCCGGCAAGGGCGCGCCCTCGGCGACCTCACGGCGAGCCGACCGGGTGTCCGAGTCGGAGGCCTGGTCCCACGTCGCCGGCCTGACCGTGGGAGAGGATCTGTCCGAGCGGATGGTCCAGTTCCCGTCCTGCCCCTGCTGCCCGGCGACGTCGTCTTCACTGGCACACCGGCCGGAGTGGGGTTCACCCGCCAGCCGGCCAGTTCCTTCGTCTGGGCGAGGTCCTCGAGAGCTGGATCGAGGGCATCGGCACCATCCGGAACCGCATGGTCATGGACGTGGCGGGAGCCGGTCGTCCATGAGGTCGGACTTGAAGGCGACGACGAGACAGAACACCACCGTGTAGAAGACCACCACGAGCGCAGTGAGCGTGAGCTGCGAGTACGTGACGACGGCGACGATCACCAGCAGGAGGTACAGGAACGTGGCCGCCCGTCCCTGCCATCTGAGGGGCCCGAAGCCCAGACCGCCCTCCTTCTTCCCGAACCAGTGTGCCGAGCCGTGCTCCATTAACTCACCCGTCCCCCCGGTCCACAGGAGCGCCCATCCCTGGCGGACACGTCACTTCGGCCGGAAGTGGACGAAGACGCGGCCGAAGTTGCGCGAGTCCTTCTCGACCCGGTGGTAGAGGACCTTGATCTCCCGCTGGTCGAGGAAGCGCAACACCCGCTTCTTCAGCTGGCCGCTCCCCTTGCCGGGGATGATCTCCACCAACCGGACCCGCTTCTCGATCGCCTCGTCGATGATCGCTCGGAGGGCGTGGTCGATGTCGTCGCCCCGGTTGTAGATGTCGTGCAGGTCGAGTGTGAGCTTCAACCGGGTGGTCGACTTCGCACGGACCCTCAGGCGACGGTGGCCGGTGCGGGCGGCGCTGCGGGTTCACGGGTGAGACCAGGGTACTGCCGAGCGTCGAAGGCGGCGACGAACTGGCGAACCGGTTTCGGAAGCTGCACCAGCAGGTGACCGGCGGGGCGGAGATGGGTGGGCTCCACCAGCGTGATCAGCAGCGAACAGGGGCCCACGGCGATGGACCGGATCCAGGTTTCGGACCCCATGACCGCACCCAGATACAGCGCCACCGCGCACGAGCGGTTGCTCGCAGGGACCCCCCGCACGCCGGCACCCTGCAGGTTGGCGGCCACCTCGTCCGCGTTCGACCCCAACCCGGCGAGGACGCTACTGGTCTGCTTCTTGAGTTGGCGGAGGTGGGCCATCAGGACTCCTCGTGGTCTGACGCCATGGTACCGCTCCTCGAGGGCGGGCGACCGGTGGGTGCGAGCTCGAGGGACCGATTCAGTCGAGCCACCGGCGGGACTTGGCGCGGTGGACCTGTGTCGACGCCACCGCCGCGGTCGCGGCTGAGGCCGCAGTCGGTGCAGGAGCCAGGGGCGCCGGCGGAGGCGTCGACGTCAGATCGAGAAGTCCTCGCCCGACCACACGCCGGACTCTGACGGGCGGGCCTCCCCCCGTGCCGCATGACCGTTGACCGCTGTCTCGAGCTGGTCGACACGTCGGAGCAGCGACCGCAGGCTGGTTCCGACCAGGTCGGGCATCAACGTGTCGTCCAGATCGACCCGGGCGGGCACCGGTGGCGTCCCGCTCCGGGCGATGATCTGCCCGGGGACACCCACCACCACCGAGTAGGGGGGCACCGGCCGCACCACCACGGCATTGGCCCCAATGCGACTGTCGTGGCCGATGTCGATCGGACCCAGGACCTTGGCGCCGGCGCCGATGACCACCCGGTCGCCGAGGGTGGGGTGACGCTTGCCGCGGTCGAGGCTCGTGCCACCCAACGTCACGCCCTGGTAGAGCGTCACGTCCGATCCCACCTCCGCCGTTTCACCGATGACCACGCCGGTGGCGTGGTCGATGAAGAGGCCACTGCCCAGGACGGCGGCGGGGTGGATGTCGACCCCGGTCAGGACACGCGCCACCGCCGAGCCGGCCCGCGCCAGGAACCGGAATCCGTTGCGCCACAGCCAATGGTCGACGCGGTGGGCCCACACCGCGTGCACGCCCGGGTAGCAGATGGCGATCTCGAGGGAGGTCCGGGCGGCAGGGTCGCGTTCGCGTGCCGCACGCAGATCGCCTCGCAGGGTGGACAGCACGGTCAGTCGCTGAGGCCAGCGAACAATGCGGTGGAGAGGTAGCGCTCGCCGAACGAGGGGATCACGACGACGATGAGCATCCCGTCGTTGCCGGGACGCCCCGCCACCTGCAGCGCCGCCCAGATGGCCGCACCCGAGGAGATGCCCACCAGCAATCCTTCCTCCTTCGCCGCCCGGCGCGCGAACTCGAAGGCGTCGTCGTTCTCGACGGTGATGATTTCGTCGATGACGTCCGTGTCGAGGATGGCAGGGACGAACCCGGCCCCGATCCCCTGGATGGGGTGGGGGCCCTTCTGGCCGCCCGACAGTACCGGCGAGGCCGCCGGTTCGACGGCGACGACCTGCACGGATGGCTTGCGCTCCTTCATCACCTCGCCCACACCGGTGATGGTCCCGCCGGTGCCCACCCCGGCGACGACGATGTCGACCGCACCGTCGGTGTCGCTCCAGATCTCCTCGGCCGTGGTGGCCCGGTGGATGGCCGGGTTCGCCGGGTTCTCGAATTGCTGGGGCACGAAGAAGCGGTCGTCGCTCTTGGCCAGCTCATCGGCCTTGGCGATGGCACCGGGCATACCTTCGGGACCGGGGGTGAGCACCAGTTCGGCGCCGTACGCCCGGAGGAGGGCCCGGCGTTCGCGGCTCATCGTCTCGGGCATGGTGAACGTGCACCGGTAGCCGCGTGCCGCGCAGACCATGGCGAGGGCGATGCCGGTGTTGCCACTGGTCGGTTCCAGCACGATCGTGTCCGGCCCGATCAATCCCGCCTGCTCAGCGGCGTCGATCATGGCCACCCCGATCCGGTCTTTCACGCTCCCCGCCGGGTTGAAGAACTCCAGCTTGCCGACCACGTCGGCCCCGACCCCCTCGGTCAACCGTTGGAAGCGCACCAGTGGTGTGTTGCCGACCAGCTGGGTGATGTTGTCTGCGATCCTCATGGCTGCGCCCTTCTCTCGGCTGGTACCGACCCTAGGGTCGGGAATCCCGACTAGACAAGTCGGGTTTTTCGCCGCGGCCGGCGCCCCGACGCGAGGCGGTCGCCGTCCGAGCGGCGGCGGATCCCATCAGCTGTTCGTTGCCCCACCGTTCGAGCTCGGTGAGGGCGGGGCGGAGCGCCTCCCCGCGGGCGGTCAGCCGGTACCGCACGTTGACCGGGGGCCCCTCCTCCACTTCGCGGGTGACCAGGCCGGCGCGGGCAAGCTCGCTCAGGCGACCGGACAGCATGCGCTCGCTCACGCCGGGCACCAGCCGGGCGAGCTGCGAAAAGCGGGCAGGGCCGTCGATCAGGATGGCGACGATCAATCCGCTCCACCGTTTGCCGAGGAGCGCGAAGACCTCGGTCATCGCCTCGCACGCCCCGCCGTGCTCGCCGGCTACCTGGTCCGTCTCCACGGCCGAAAGCATACTTTGTTATAGTTACTTCTGTTTAGTTAGTCTTCCGTCCGGGGGGCTACGTTCGGGGCACGTCCTTTCACCAGGAGTCGTCACATGCGAGATGTCGGAGTACTCGCCACCCGGGTCGTCGTCGGCGGCTATCTCGCCGTCCACGGCGCCCAGAAGCTGTTCGGGGCGTTCGGCGGCCACGGGCTCGACGTAACCACCGCGGGGTTCGAGGCGATGGGGATGCGGCCCGGCAGGGCGATGGCCACGCTCGCTGGCGCCAGTGAACTCGGCGGCGGCATCCTCACCATCACCGGCATCGCCGATCCACTCGGGCCGATGACCATCGCCGGCACCATGGCCGTGGCCACGGCGGTCCACCGGAAGCAAGGACCGCTCTCACAGAACGGTGGGTTCGAGCTCCCCCTCACCAACCTGGCGGCGGCTGTTGCGCTCATGAGCTCTGGAGCCGGGCGGTTCCGTCTGGGCCCACGCTTGCCTCGTCCGTTGGTACGGGTCGCCGCCGGGGTCGGGGCGGCCCTGGCCGCGGTGTCGCTGTTCCAGCTTCTGTCGGTCCGGCCGGCAACGCCCGCTGCGAGCGAGGCTGCTGCTGCGACCGCTCCCAGCACGCCGAACGGATCCGACGCCTCCAGTGCGACCGGAACCGCAGCGGGAGGGCAGCCCGTCTGATCCGGGCCGGCACGTCCGGTCCGGCACGTCCGAGCCGATCTCTCCCCGCCGACCTATCCCGGCTGCTCGCCAGCCAGCAGGTAGCCACCGCCCGAGCCGGTGGCGGCGATGCCGAAGAATCGGTCCGCTGAGGTCTGACCGCCGCGGGACCCGTAGAAGGGTGCGGCAAAGCTGAACACACCGCCGTCGGCCGCCACCATCCAGTAGCCCCCGGTGGCCGGATCGGTCGCCATGCCCACCACCGGAGCGTTGAGAGGGGTGCCGCCCATCGAGCCGTGGAAGCCCGCGTCGCCGAAGCTGAACACGCCGCCGTCGGCCGCGGCCAGCCAGTAGCCACCGCCGTCGGGCGTCGGGGCGATGCCGACGACCGGGGCGTCGAGAGGGGTGCCGCCCATCGAGCCGTGGAACGCCGCGTCGCCGAAGGTGAACACGCCGCCGTCGGCCGCGGCCAGCCAGTAGCCGTCCGTTTGCGGTGCGATCGTCGCACCGACCAACGGCTGATCAGAGGTGACCGGCGGGCCGGCAGCCGGCGCGTCTCCGAAGTTGTACACGGCCGAGGTCTGGGGGCCGCGGGCAGACATCGACCCGCAAATGGAGACGAAGGTGTAGCCCTCCCCCTCGAGCTGGCTGATGATCGAAGGCAAGGCGTCCACTGTCTCCTGGCGTGGGCTGCCACCGTCGTGCATGTCGACCACCGCCCCCGGGAACGCCGACCCGACCACGCTGTTGACGATGGCCTGGGTGCCGGGAAGGCTCCAGTCCCTGGGGTCGATGGAGTAGCTCATGGTGGTCAGACCGCGTTCGGCGATCTGGTCGAGCACGGTGGCGTTCCAGGCGTCGTAGGGCGGCCGCACACAGGTCGGGGTCTGCCCAGTCAGGGCGTGGATCTCGTTCTGGGTCTGGTCGATCTGGTAGGGGAACTGCGACACCGGGATCGTGGTCAGGTCCGGATGGGTCCAGGTGTGGTCCTCAACGGGGTAGCCAGCACTGGCCAGCAGCTGCGTGTACTGGGGATACTGGACGATGTTCTCGCCTATCTCGAAGAAGGTGGCCGGGACGTGGTGCTGCTCGAGCACCGCCAGCACCTGCGGCGTGTACGGACCCGGGCCGTCGTCGAAGGTGAGGGCGATGACCTTCTTGCCGGCGGTGGCCGCCCCGCCGGGCGCCTGGTACGTGGTGAAGGCCGGCTGGGCCGGCTGGGCCGAGGCCACGGACGCCGGCCACAGGCCGGTGGCGGCGAGGACGACGGCCATGGCGCAGGCGGTACGGACGATCGGCAGGAGTGGCGTGGTGCGCATGCACCACGACTACCTGCGACACTCGCCGGCCGGTAGAGGCGGAAGTCCCACGACCGCCCGGGCTGCCGCTCCGGGCTGCCGCTCCGGGCTGCCGTCGCTCGCACACATGGGACCTTCGACCCTTCCGGCGCCAGGCGGCCCGGCGCAGGCTGTCCGCAGGAGGCAGGAGGTAGCAGGCCGGGAGGTGCCGGGAGGTGACGAGCATCGGCTACGAGCAGGCGGTTGACCGCGGCAGCGGGACACGGGCCGCGGCCGTGGAGGTCTTCGGGCTCACCAAGCGCTACGGCGAGCTCACCGCGGTCGACGGGGTCGACTTCTCGGTCGCCCAGGGGGAGATATTCGCCTTCCTGGGGCCGAACGGCGCCGGCAAGTCGACCACCATCAAGGTCCTCTGCACGCTCGCCCACCCGACGTCGGGCCGGGCGAGCGTCGCCGGATTCGACGTGGCCACGAGGGCCAAGGCGGTCCGCCGCCACATCGGCCTCGTGTTCCAGGAGCAGACGCTCGACGACCAGCTCACCGCCGAGGAGAACCTCCGTTTCCACGCCGTGCTCTACGGCGTGCCCCACGACCAGATCGAGGGCCGGATCTCCCGGGTGATGGACCTGGTGGCGCTGTCCGACCGCCGCACCGACCTGGTGTCGACCTACTCGGGGGGCATGGCCCGCCGGCTGGAGATCGCCCGCGGGATGCTCCACACGCCGCACGTCCTCTTCCTCGACGAGCCCACTGTCGGGCTTGACCCACAGACCAGGGCGCTCATCTGGGAGGACATCCTCCGGCTGCGCGACGAGGAGGGGGTGACGATCTTCCTGACCACCCACTACATGGACGAAGCCGAGTACGCAGAACGGATCGCCATCATCGACTACGGGTCGATCATCGCCCTCGACACGCCGGACACGCTCAAGGCATCCGTGGGGAGGGACACCGTGTCCATCGAGACGACCGACGACGAACGAGCACTCGTCTCACTGACGGGTGCCGGCTACTCGGTGCAGCGCACCGAGCACGGACTCACCGCCTTCGTGACCGACGAAGAGGCCGCCGTCGGCCCCATCGTCGCCGCCGCCGGGGTCCCGGTCCGCACCGTCCGGGCCCACCGTCCCACCCTCGACGACGTCTTCCTCCACTTCACCGGCCGCGAGATCCGCGAGCAGCACGGCGAGGCGATGTCCATGTTCGCCCGGGCCCGTGGCGCCCGGAGGAGGTGAGGAGCCGGGATGACGACCCTCTCCACCCCCGGACCGGCCGTGCCGACCGAACCCGCGGCATCACCCGGCGGTCCCCCGATCGCGCTCGACACCCGGCTGTCCGACGAGGCCAGGGTCGTCGGGATGGTCTGGGAGCGGGAGCTGATCCGCTACGTCCGGACCCGCACCCGGATCATGAGCGGGCTCATCCAGCCCGTCCTGTTCCTGTTCGTCCTCGGGTACGGGATGAGCGGGCTGGTGGGCACGATCGGCGGCTTCAACTTCCGCCAGTTCGTCTATCCGGGGGTGGTGGCCATGAGCGTTGTCATGACGGCCATGTTCTCGGCGCTGTCGATCGTCTGGGACCGGGAGTTCGGCTTCCTGCGGGAGATGCTGGTCGCTCCGGTGAGCCGGGTGTCCCTCGTGCTCGGGAAGACCGCCGGCGGGGCCACGGTCGCCGCTGCCCAGGGGACGATCATGCTGGTGCTGGCCCCGCTGGTGGGCATCCGGCTCACGCCGCTGCTCGTCGTGCAGATGATCGGGCTGGAGCTGTTGATGGCGGTGGCGATGACCACGTTCGGGGTGTTCGTGGCCAGCCGCATCCAGAAGATGGAGTCGTTCCAGGTGGTCATGCAGATGCTGCTCATGCCCATGCTCTTCCTGTCCGGCGCGCTGTTCCCGCTCAACGGACTCCCGCCCTGGCTGGCGGTGATCACCCGGCTCAACCCGCTCACCTACGCGGTCGCCCCCTTCCGCCAGGTCATCTTCGCCGTCCAGGACATGTCGCCCGCGGCCCGGGCGCGCTTCCCGACCAACGTCACGATCTTCGGTTACACCCTGTCCATGGGCATGGAGCTGGCCATCGTCGTCGCCTTCGCACTCGTCTTCTTCGTGCTCGCCTTCCGTGGGCTCTCCCGGACCGAATAGATGCCGGCCCGAAGATGACACCACCACCGACGCACGGGATCGGGACCGGGGAGGCGCACGATGGAGCTTGACCGGGCGGTGTGCATCGTCACCGGCGCGTCGTCGGGCATCGGAGCGGCCACGGCCCGACAACTGAGCGGCCTCGGCGCCAAGGTGGTCCTGGCCGCACGTCGCACGGAGCGCCTCGAGGCGCTCGCCCGGGAACTGCCGGACTCGCTCGCCGTCACCACCGACGTGACCGCCACCGGTGAGGTCGAGCGTCTGGTGGAGCGGACGGTCGATGCCTTTGGCCAGGTCGACGTGCTGATCAACAATGCCGGGCAGGGCCTGCACGTGCCCCTCGAACAGCTCGACCCCGTCGACCTGCGTGCCGTGTTCGAGCTCAACGCCGTCGCGCCCCTCAGGGGGATGCAGGCGGTCGTGCCGGTGATGCGCGCCCACGGGGGCGGGGCGATCGTGAACGTGAGCTCGGCGACGACACTCCGGATCTTCCCCGGCCTCGGTGGGTACTCGGCCACGAAGGCGGCCCTCAACATGATCTCGCAGGTCGGCCGCGTCGAGCTGGCGGCGGACGGGATCGTGGTGTCGGTGGTCTACCCGTCGGTGACCGCCACCGAATTCCACCAACGGCTGCGGGCCGGGCACCTGGTGCCGGGGGCCAGTTCCATCATTCCCGATCCCCCCGAACTGGTCGGTCAGGCCATCGTCATGGCCGTCCGCTCCGGTGAGGCCCACGTGCTGGTCGCCCAACCACCCCGCGCCATCGTGCCCGGCGACAGCGAAGGCTGGGGCGTCCTGCTCGGACGCCAGGCACCGCCGCCCTCGGCGCGCCGGTAGACCCCCGGCGCCGCGGACCGGTCAGAGCGACCCGAACAGGGCGTCGATGAGGGAGCGGTTGCGCGAGCTCTGCCAGCGCGGGATGACGTGGTTCATCACGTAACCGAACGCCACCCCGCTGTCCGGATCGGCGAATCCTACGGCGCCACCGGTGCCGAAATGACCGAAGCTCCTCGGGTTCGGGCCGAACGGGCGCCGAGGGACCGTCGGCTTGAACCCGAGGCCGAACACGACCTCCTCCCCCAGGACCGGGCAGTAGCCCTCCGACTGGGGGGCGCTGGCCTCGGCCAGGAGGTCGGGCGACAGCAGGCGACCCGGTTCGAGCAGCGCCGCATACAGCCGGGCCACGCCCGCCGCGGTGCCGTGCCCGTTGGTGGACGGGAGCTCGGCCCCCCGCCAGGCGGGTGTGTTGACCACCCCCATCGACGAGTAGCCGGGCGGATTGAAGTAGCTGAGCATGACCATCAGTTCGTCGCCCGACAGTCCTGAGAGGTCCACGCCGTCGGCGGCCCTGGTCCCACCCCAGAGCACGTCGGCACACCGACGCCGGTCGGCGCCTGGAACGCCGAACCACACGTCGGCGCCCAGCGGGCCGGACAACGAACGGAGACGCCCTCCGCACGTCTCGCCGGTGACGCGGCGGACGACCTCTCCGATCAGGTGGCCGTAGGTGTTGGTGTGGTAGGCGTGCCGGGCTCCGGGCTCCCACCACGCCTCGGTCGCGGCCAAGGCCGCGGCCATCCGGTCCCACTCCCAGAGATCGTCGTTGGTCAACGTCGGCCGGATGGCCGGCACCCCGGCCCGGTGGCACAGGGCCTGGCGGAGGGTGGCGGCCTCCTTGCCGCCGGTGGCGAACTCCGGCCACACCGTCCTGATCGGGTCGTCGAGGCCGATGCGCCCGGCGTCGACCAGCTGCAGCGCGAGCAGCGCCACGATCGGCTTCCCGACCGAGTAGACGTCGACGAGCGTGTCGGGCCGCCACCGGCGCCGGCGGTCGGCGTCCGCCCACCCGCCGACGAGGTCGATGACTACCGCTCCGTCGATGATCACGCACAGGGCGGCTCCCACCTCACCCCGCTCGGCGAAGTTGCGGGCAAATTCCTCGCGAACCGGGGCGAACCGCGGGTCGCACCTCCCGTCGATGGGCACATCCACGATCGACAGTCTCCCAGAGGTGTCGGCAGCCCGGGGCGGGGTACCGGACCGTGGGGCCCGGCCGCACCTCGACGGCAGCCCACGAGAACGGACGCGGACGTGGGCGACCTGGGCCCCCCAAGTGTGCCAGCATCATGGGGAGAAGGACGACCCGCCATCCGGTCCCCGGACACCGGTGAGGCGACCTGCCCGCGATCGGGGGGTCGCACGTCGGCGCACCGGGGGCGTGAACCCGAAGGGACGAGCATGGAAACGGAAGCAGCAATTCTGTGGGGAATTGGCGAGGACTGGAAGGTCGAGACGATCCGCCTCGACCCGCCGAAGACCGGCGAGGTCCTGGTCCGGATCGCCGCGTCCGGCATGTGCCACAGCGACGAGCACCTGAGGTCCGGGGACCTTGCCGGCCAGTACCCGATCATCGGGGGCCACGAAGGTGCGGGGGTCGTCGAAGAGGTCGGGCCCGGGGTCGAGGGGCTCGCCGTGGGCGACCATGTCGTGTTCGGGTTCGTCCCCGCCTGCGGCAAGTGCCCGTCCTGCGCCCGCGGTCACTCGAACCTGTGCGACGTGGGTTCGCAGCTCATGCTCGGCGCGCAGGTCGACGGAACCCACCGGCACCACGCGTCGAACGGCACGGACCTGGCGACCATGGTCTGCCTGGGCACCTTCGCCAAGCACACCGTGGTCAACCAGGCGTCGTGTGTCAAGATCTTCGACCACTACCCGCTCGACAAGGCGTGCCTGGTGGGTTGCGGTGTCACCACCGGATGGGGGTCGGCGGTCTACGCCGCCGAGGTCAAGCCGGGCGACGATGTCGTGGTGATCGGGATCGGTGGCATCGGCGCCTCGGCCATCCAGGGCGCACGGCTCGCCGGGGCGGAGCGGATCTTCGCCATCGATCCGGTGCCGTTCAAGCGCGAGATGGCGACCACCTTCGGCGCCACGCACACCGCGTCGAGCATCGAGGAGGCCACCGGCCTGGTGAACGAGGTCACCTGGGGGAAGAATGCCGACAAGGTGCTCTGCACCATGGGAGTGGGCGACGGCACGCTGATGGAGTCGATCATGCAGTTGACCGCCAAGCGCGGCCGGGTCGTGGTCACCAACATCCACCCGATGGCCGAGACCGAGATCAGCCTCTCCCTGACGTGGCTGACGATCCTCGAGAGGCAGGTCGTCGGGACCATCTTCGGCTCGGCGAACATCCACTACGACATCCCCCATCTGTTGCGGCTCTACGAAGAGGGCCAGCTGGATCTCGACACCATGGTGACGCGGACCTACAAGCTCGAGGACATCAACCAGGGGTACGCCGACATGCTCGACGGGAAGAACATCCGGGGCGTGCTGCAGTACGAATAGGCCGGCCTCCCGCCGGGTCTACGGTCGACACCCCACCGGGCCCACCGTCGTCGAGGTCCGCGTCCGGGTGCGGGCGCGAGCTGTCAGCTTCCCCCGGGCGCACCGGCCGAGGTGGCCGAGGTGGCCGAGCCGGCGGCCGGCTCGAAGGCGATCACCCCGGCGGGACTCGGCGAGGCCGACGTCCCCGTCCCCATCACCACCGAGTCCCCCGAGATGGCGATCCCACCCCAGCAGTCGTTTGGGAGTGGGAGCGTGGCCACGACCGATCCGGTGGCGGCGTCGCGCACCTGGGCCGAAGAATTGAGGGCCAGGCACGAGAACGTGAATCCCCCGCGTAGGTGGTCGACCCGAAGGACTGGGCGTCGTCCGCGTGCCAGAGGACCGCGCCGGTCGCGGCGTCGATGGCGAAGAAGCTCGGGTTCTCCACGGCGGCGTCGCCCGGCGCGCCGGGCTGGCAGACGCCTCCACCGCTGGTGTCCCCGATGCCCGTCGCCCCGTAGATGACCGAACCGGTGTACGCCGGTGAGCCGATGAACCCGCCGGCAGCTCCTCCGAACACGGCACGGGTGGACCACCGCACGGCACCCGTCGTGGGATCGAGCGACGTGTAGGTGCCCCCCTTTCCGAAGGCACCGAGGAAGTCGGGTGCGCCGTCCGCACCCAAGCCCGCCGTGGTCCCGACCTCGTCGCATTCGCAGCCGGGGTCGGTGCCGACGACGTTGCTGGACCACCGCAGCGCCCCGGTCCTGGCGTCCAGGGGGAGGACCCGCTCAGCCGTGGCCGACTCGCTGTTGCCGTTGTTGCAGTCGGCCACGGTGAACACCACGTCGTCGAGCACCGGGAGGTAGGTCCCCGACGACCAGACGCCCCCACAGCCGTCATAGAGGACCTTTCCCGCCGCGTTCACATCCGTCTGGTGGATCCAGGTCGGAGCGCCGGTGAGCAGGTTGGCGGCGGCGATGTACCCCTTCTCGTGGGCCTGACCGTCGGTGTCGACCCCCACGTAGACGTTTCCGTCCACCACGATGGGAGAGGAGAAGATCCGCGTCGGGTCGGTGGTGGGAGACGGTGGCTCGGAGGGCAATCCGTCGTAGACATGCTTCCAGAACAGGCTCCCGTCGTCGGCGTCGAGCGCGTACAGCGTGTAGCCGCCGCCGAAGATCACCAGGTCGGGGTGAGAGGCGTCGGCCGGCTCATACCAGGCCGAAGACGTGACCAGCCCGCCATCCGACGCGCTGTTGCGGGGGTGCTCGCCGGGGTACGGGGTGACCGCCGGCTGATGGTCGAGCTGGTAGGACCACTTGAGCGTGCCGGTGGCGAGGTCGACGGCGTAGAACTTGGTGTCCCAGGACCCGAAGTACACCACCCCGTGGACGACGGTCGGCGTCGCCGTGACGGCGTCGCCGGTGTGGAAGTACCAGGCCTCGTGGAGCGTTGCCACGTTGGCGGCGGTGATGGTGGTTGGGGCCACGAAGCCGTGTTGGGGCCCGTTGCCGAAGCTGGTCCAGTCGTTCGGGCCGGTGGCCGACGCCGGGGTGTGTCCGCCGTGGGTCGCGAGACGGGCCGGGGCGGCGGCGCTGGCCGAGCACGCGGCGAGCAGCACCGCCGCCGCCACGAGCGGGAGCACGCGCCACCGGGTCCCTGTCTGCGGTCTCATGGGGTCGTCCCCCCCGTCCTCGGTCGCATCGGATCATTCACCCTCCGAGGGGCTCTCCGGAGTGGGCAGCGGGGTGCGACGGCTCGGGAACGGGCACTGCTGGCGACCGGGGATGCAGATGGTGGCGCTCGTGGGGAAGGCGTAGTGGTCCGAGACGGTGATCGGGGTGCTCGGTGCGTGACCACCCCCGAACGTGACCTTCATCAGCCGCCCGCGGAAGTTCTGTGGACCGCAGTTGGACAGTCCCCCGGTACAGGTCACGTGGATGTCGATGAAGTACAACGTGCCGTCTGGTGCGAAGGCCATTCCGAACGGGTTGAACCCGTCAGGGTCGGTCCCGAAGTCCGACAGGGACTCGCCCGGGACCCCCGGGCGCGCCACTTGCTGGCCCGTCGCGGTGAACCACTCGATCACGTCGTCGGTGCTGCCGCCGCCGAAGATGGAAGAGATGGCATAGCAGTTGCATGTCGGGTCGTGGGCGACGCCCATGGGGACAGGCAGGTTGCTCGTGCTGCCCTGGAAGAACACCGAGTCGGCGATGTCGGAACGGGGATAGACGCCATCAGGGCACTGGGCGGCACCGGTGGGGAAGGAGGAGTGGTCGAACTCGAGCACGTTGCCGGGGAACCCGCCGGAAGACGAGCCGGCCTGGGGCACGAGCAGGTTGCCGTTGGGCAGGGCGGTCATCATGCCGGGTTGGGACAGACCCCCGGTGCCGTCGTCGTGACCGCTCCCGAGTCCGCCGATGGTCGGTCCGTACAGGACGCACGACGAGGTGTACGAGGGTGCGAACCACTCGACCAGGCGCCCGTCGGTCGGGATGGGGAACGAACCCTGGGCGGTACCGATGTCACTGGCGAAGACATTGTGCTGAGCGTCCACGGCGCACCCGGTGTAGGTGGCCTGACCGTTGTAGATCCCGTTGTCGTCGGGTGGGGAGTCCTCGCCGGGCAGGCCCGGTGCCATCCGATAGGGACCCGGGACGTAGAGGGTCTTCCCGGTGAAGCCTCCGTTGGCGTTGTTCACCTCCTCGCTGATCCCTGGCTGCTTGAACGGGTACGTCGGTGGACCCCCGGGGTTGTGCTGGCTCTGGTTGGTCGGGTCGGAACCGCCGACCCACCGCCCGGTCCCGTCGTTGAGGAGGCACACCTGGCCGTTGAGGTCCCAGGGGGTCATCATCTGACCCTGGGTGTTGTTGGCCGATTCGTAGTAGTCGACCTCCTCGTCCTGGTCCCAGTAGACGAGATAGCCCGACTTCGGTGCGGCGAACCCGGACGTGGCCTGGGCCCCCCCACCAGAGGCGGTGCTGCCCGAGCTGCAGCCCGCCAGCAGGAGCACGGCGACGAGAGCGACGCCGGGCACCCCGCGTCGGCCGGTCGGTCCTCGGCGACCGGTGCCGGGCGGGCGCACCACCGATGGCCGGATGGGGGCGTCACCAATCGGAGCGGGCGGGATCACGACGTGGTCTCCAGCTCACGTACGCAGTTGTTGGCCGTGTCGGAGACCACCAGCCGACCGGAGCCGGCCACCGCCACGCCGAGGGGCACCGACAGCGAGACGCCGCTGCTCGGCACCGGCGATTCGACACCGGTGGTGCAGCTCGAAGAACCACCCCCGGCGGCGGTGTAGATGTCCCCCGCGGTCATTGCCTGTCCGTAGAACTGGCCGCTCGCGGCGGCGACGACGCGGATCACCTTGTTGCCCGAATCGGCGACCACGACGTTCCCGGCGGCGTCGACGGCCACCCCGGCGGGCGAGGAGAGCTCGGCCGCGGCAGCCGGGCCGCCGTCGCCCGTCGAACCCTGGGTACCGTTGCCGGCCAGCGTGTAGATGTCACCGGCGGTCATCGTCCGGCCGTAGAAGGTGCCGCTGGCTGCGGCGATCATCCGCACCTCGTCGTTCTGGAAGTCCCCGACCACGAGGTTGCCGGCGTGGTCGACCGCCACGCCGACCGGCTGCTGCAGCGTGGCGGCCGACGCCGGCCCACCGTCCCCGGAGTTGCCGGCCATGCCTGTGCCGGCGAGCGTGTAGATGTCGCCGGCCGTCATGGGCCGGCCGTAGAAGGTGCCGGACCGCTCGGCCACGACCCGGACCTTGTTGCCGTAGAACTCGGTGAAGACGATGTTGCCGGCCCTGTCGAGGGTGAGGTTCTCCGGCGCGTCGATCTTCCCCGCGGTAGCCGGACTCCCGTCGCCGGTGCTGCCCACCGCTCCCGTCCCGGCCACCGTGTAGATGTCGCCGACGGACATCGACCGCCCGTAGAAGGAGCCCGACCGGTTCGCCACCACCCGGATGCGGTTGCTGGCGAATTCGGCTTCGAGCACGTTCCCGTCGGCGTCCAGGGCGACGCCGGACGGCGCGTCAAGCTCGGCGGCGGGTCCCGGTCCGCCGTCGCCACTCGATCCCGCGGTGCCGGTACCGGCGATCGTGTAGAGACTGCCGCCCGTCATCGATCGACCGAACTCGGTGCCCGAGTGGTCCGGTACGTAGCGGATGCGGTTGTTGTTCTGGTCGGCGACGACCACGGCACCGGCGCTGTCGGCCGCCACGCCGGTGGGGAGGTTCAACAGGGCATCCGATGCGGGACCGCCGTCGCCGGAAAAGCCGCCCAGGGCGCCCGTGCCGGCCACCGTGGCGATGTCACCCGCGGAGACGGGGCGGCCGTAGAAGGTGCCGGACGTGGCCGCGATCACCCGGACCCGGTTGTTCCCCGAATCGGCGATGACCACATTGCCGGCGGCATCCACCACCACGCCCCGCGGAGCCGAGAGCGCCGCCCGGACGGCGGGACCGCCGTCCCCGGAGAAGGTCGGCGAACCCGTCCCGGCCAGGGTGTAGACGTCGCCGGCCGACACGTGCACGCCGTAGGCGGTGCCGGACTGTTCGGCCACGATCCGGACCCGGTTGCCGGCGAGGTCGGTGACCACCAGGTCGCCATGGGCGTCGACGGCCACCCCCGCGGGCTGCTCGAGCTCGGCCGATGTCGCCGGCCCGCCGTTGCCGGTCGAGCCGGCGGTGCCGTCCCCGGCCACGGTGTAGATGTCGCCCGCCGCCATCGCCCGTCCGTAGAAGGTGCCGGTGGCGGCGGCCACCACCCGGACCCGGCTGTTGCCGAGATCGGCGATGACCAGGTTGCCGTGGGCATCGACGGCGACGGCCGCCGGCTGGTCGAGCTCGGCCGATGTCGCCGGCCCGCCGTTGCCGGTCGAGCCGGCGGTGCCGTCCCCGGCCACGGTGTAGATGTCGCCCGCCACCATCGCCCGTCCGTAGAAGGTGCCGGTGGCGGCGGCCACCACGCGGAGGACGTCGTTGCCCGAGTCGCAAATCACGAGGTTGCCGGAGGGATCCACGGCGACCGCCGCGGGGTAGGCGAGCTCCGCCGATGTGGCGGCGCCGCCGTCACCGGCGTACCCCCATGTGCCGTCACCGGCGATCGTGTTGATGTCCCCGGCGGTCACCGGCACACCGAAGAGCGGCCCCGTGGCGGCCGGCACCACGCGAACCCGGTCGTTCTCGTAGTCGGCAATGAAGAGATCGCCGGCGCGATCCACGGCCAGACCGTATGGACCGTCGCACGCTGCATCGTTCGCCGGGCCGCCGTCCCCGCCGTAGCCCGAGGTGGCGATGTTCCCGGCGCAGGCGGCGTTCCGTTCGACGCCCGACGCGGCGAGCTCTCGGACCACCATGAGCG